>JAQUKG010000023.1 GCA_028719245.1 Candidatus Altimarinota bacterium
ACAACTGGTCCACTTACGAACCACCTTTTCCAAAAGTAGAAAAAATAATACCAGCAAATAAATTACCAGAAGATATTTCAGATATTCCAGATGATATACTAAATTGGGCAATAGAATGTGAAATAACAAAGAAACCTTTTAGAATAATATCACAAGAACTAGAATTCTATAGAAAACACCATCTTCCAATCCCTAAAAGACATCCTGATCAAAGACATCTTGATAGAATGAGTTTAAGAAATCCAAGAAAACTCTTTGATAGAAAGTGTGATAAATGCTGAAAAGATATTAAAACTACTTATAGTCCAGATAGAAAAGAAATTGTTTATTGTGAGGAGTGTTATAATAAGGAGATTTATTAAAAAATAAATTTATTTTTTAAAATCAAAATATGTTTAATAATGAAAAAATCATAGAAACAAAAACTTGTAAACATTGTCAATCAAGTTTTGAAATAACTGATAAAGATTTAGAGTTTTACCAAAAAGTAAGTCCAAGTTTTTGATGAAAAAAATATAATATTCCACCTCCGACACTTTGTCCTGATTGTAGATATCAACTAGTGTTATCTTCTAGAAATGAAAGAAACTTATATAAACGAACATGTGATGCAACTGGTAAACCTATTATTTCTATTTATTCACCTGATAAACCTTATAAAGTTTATAGTCAAGATATTTGGTGGAGTGATAATTGGAATGCCTTGGGTTATTGAAAAGATTTTGATTTTTCTAAAACATTTTTTGAACAGTTCTGAGAATTATTTAAGAATGTACCAAAAGTTAATTTAAATTCTCCTCTAAGTCATAATTCTGAATACACAAATCAAAGTCAATGTTTGAAAAATTGTTATATGATGTTTTGCTCTTGAGAAAGTGAAGAGTGTTTTTATGGAATGTGGTATGAAAGATGTAAATATTGTGTTGATTGCTTATACATAGAGGATTCTGAATATTGTTATGAGTTAATAAATTGTATAAATTGCTACAAATGTTTTTTTTCAAAAAACTTATTATCTTGCAGAGATGTTTATTTTTCTTCAAATTTAAATAATTGTCAAAACTGTATTTGATGTGTTAATTTAGACAATAAGCAGTATTATATATTTAATAAAGAATCTTCAAAAGAAGAATTTGAACAATACTTAGAAAATATCAAAACGAAATGATCTTCTTTTATTTGAGATTTACATAAAAAAACTTATTGATTTTTTCAAAATTTTCCAAAAAAATATTATAATTGAAGGCAAAATGAAAATTGCTTTTGAGATTATCTTCAAAATAATAAAAATGCTTATTTTGGTTTCAATTGTAGAGATAATGAAGATACAAAATATTGTAAAGATACTTGGGTTTCAAAAATTTCTTATGATTTAATAGAAATTTTACAGGTTGATTATTCTTTACTTGTTGAATGAACAGCATTTGCAAATCACTGTCTATTCACTGCTAAATCGAATACTGTTTCTGAAGTTTATTATTCCTCGCATTGTAATTTCTCAGATCATCTATTTTGATGTGTATGATTAAAAAACAAAAGTTACTGTATTCTAAACAAACAATACACAAAAGAAGAATATGAAATGCTTGTTCCAAGAATCATAGAACATATGATGAAAACTCAAGAATGGTGAGAATTTTTTCCAAGTTCAATTTCTCCATTTTGATATAACGAAACTGTTGCACAAGAATATTTTCCAATCAGTAGAGATAAGGCATTGCCTTATCTCTACAAATGGTCAGATTATGAACCACCATTTCCTAAAGTAGATAAAATAATACCTGCAAATAAATTACCAGAAAATATTTCAGATATTCCAGATGATATACTTAATCGGGCAATAGAATGTGAAATAACTAAAAGACCATTTCGTATAATTAAACAAGAACTAGATTTTTACAGAAAAAATAATCTTCCAATTCCAAAAAGACATCCAGATCAAAGACATCTTGATAGAATGAAGTTAAGAAATCCAAGAAAATTATTTGATAGAAAGTGTGACAAATGTTGAAAATATATAAAAACTACTTATTCTCCAGATAGAAAAGAGATAGTTTATTGTGAAGAATGTTATAATAAGGAGATTTGTTAGTAAAATAATTGTATTTATAGATTTTATTTTTATACTAAAAAATATTAAAAATTAATTATAAATTTTGATGAAATATTTACTAACAACATCTGCTTGAATTGAAGCAATCGCAAAAAATGAAATAATGAAACAAGGTTGAAATATTCTAGAGGTAAAAGATAGACTTGTTTTTTTTGAATGAGAAATTGACTTAATTGTTAAAATAAATTTATGGTCAAGAGTTTGAAATAAACTTTACTTAGTTTTAAATGAAGCTGAAAATGTAGATAATTTTGATAAACTTTATGATTTAGTTTATGCAGTTAATTGGAAAAATTATATAAATAGATATTACCCAGTAATTACAAAAGCAACATCTATAAAATCAGATTTAATAAGTACTCCAGCAATTCAAAAAATTACAAAAAAAGCAATTGTTGATAAGATGACAAACAAATCTGGGAAAATTATGCCAGAAGAAAATGATAAACCTATTTTTGAAGTTTTTAGTTTTTTTATTGAAAACAAAGCTTATATTTTACTAAATACTTCTGGAGAAACTCTTTATAAAAGATGATACAGAGCTGATAGTTGAGAAGCTCCAATAAAAGAATCTTTAGCTGCAACACTTGTAATACTTTCAAATTGGAAATTTAGCGAAAATTTTTATGACATTACTTGTTGAAGTTGAACTATTGCAATTGAAGCTGTAATGTTTGCCAGAAATATTGCTCCTGGTTTAAATAGATATTTTTCTTTTGAAAACTGGGATTTTGTGCCAGCATGACTTTTAGAAAAAGAAAAGAAATTAGCTTCAGAAAAAATATTTGATAAAATTTATAATGTAATTGCAAGTGATATAGATGATAAAGTTTTAGAAATTGCTAAGAAAAATGCAAAAAATGCTTGAGTTTTAGATTCAATAACTTTTATAAATAAAAATTTAAGAGATTATAAACATGAAAAAATATCTTGAACTTTGGTCTCAAATCCACCATACTGACTTAGATTGAAAGATGATGATTTAAAATGAATATATAAAGACATAAATATTATTTTAGATAAAAATAAAGATTTAAAATGATGAATTATTACATCTTATAGTGAATTTGATAATATAATAAATTCTTCTAAATTCAAAAAAAGAAAGTTATATAATTGAAATGAAATGTGTTATTTTTATATGAAAAAGTAAATTTATTTAACAAAAAATTTTTAGTTGTTTGAAAATTTAACTATTATTTCAAATTAATTTTAAATAAACTTGAAAAATATTTTTTTTCATTAAAATATGACTAATTTAGTAATGATTTATTTTTATGATACAAATTAAGAATTTAAAGGTTAATGTTTGAGAAAAAGAGATTTTAAAAAATATTTCTCTAAATTTTGAAGTATGAAAAAACTATTTAATTTTATGAAAAAACTGAAGCTGAAAATCATCTTTGGCTAATTTCTTGATGTGAAACCCAGTTTATGAATATATTTCTTGAGAAGTTTTAGTTGATGAAACAAGTTTACTTGAATTAGAAGTAAATAAAAGAAGTTTAGCTTGAATATTTTTATCTTTTCAAAATGTTCCAGAAATAGTTTGAGTGAATTTGTGAGAATATTTAAGAATAATTTATAATAATTATTTAAAAAACAAATCTCCTGAAACAAAATCACTTTCTCCTTTTGTATTTAAAAGATTTTTGAATAAATATTTACTAGAACTAGAAATCCCAGAAAAATTTTTAACAAGAGATTTAAATGTATGATTTAGTTGATGAGAAAAAAGAAAAATTGAGCTTTTACAAGCTCGTTTACTGGAACCAAAATATATAATACTTGATGAAATAGATTCTGGGCTTGATGTTGATGCTTTCAAAGTTGTTTCAAGTCTAATATGAAAAGTTAATAATTCTAACAATTCTATAATTATAATTACACACAATTTTGAAATCACAAATTATTTAAATTTTGATAAAGTTTATGTAATGAAAAACTGAGAAATTGAGAAACAATGATGAGAAGAGTTAGTTCAGGAAATTTGAGAAAAAGGGTTTGAGTAGAGAATAACTAATAGTGAATGTTTTTAGAAAAATAAAACTTCCCTAGCAGTGAAGAAATCCCCCCACCTAACCTCCCCCTAGCAGGGGAGGAACTAAAAAATCTAACTACTTTTTAGTAGTGGAAGAATAAATAGGATTCCCCTCCTTATTAGGGAGGGGCTAGGGGGGGGGCTTTCAAGAATTAAAATTTACTTAATAAATTATGTGATACTTAAAATATAATACTCTCAATCTAAAGCCAACAAGAAAGACTCTTAGAACTAACCAAACAAAACCTGAAGAAATATTTTGGAATAAAGTTAGAAACAAACAATTTCACTGACTAAAATTTAGAAGACAACACTCAATTTGAAGATATATTTTAGATTTTTATTGTTCTGAGTTAAAGCTTTGTATTGAAATAGATTGAGATAATCATTTTGAAAGTGAATGAATTGAATATGATAACATAAGAACTGAATTTGTAGAAACCGTTTGAATAAAAGTTATAAGATTTACAAATAAAGAAATAATGGAAAATATTGAGTGAGTTTTAGAAAGTTTAGGGAAAGTTTTGAAATAAAAAAGAGCCGGACACAAGGTCCGGCAAATGTTACAAAAAGACCAACCAGCGAATATGTGGATTATTATTTAGAGAATGTTTTTTCCTTATTTTATCAGCAATAAGTCGCATAGGTGTTCCTATACGAATATAAAATATTGCTGTGTAAGGTAAATCTTTGTAAACATACCGAATCTTACAAAGTTTTCTCATTTCTTTTACCTCAATGCAATAACTACTTACCACTAAAACTAAAAGCCAAAATAGCCGTTAGCCAGGGTGAAGTAAAATTAATTTAACAACAATAATAATAATAATGTCAAGTGAAAATATGAAAAAAGATAATAAAAACACAATTACTACAAATGATACTTGGTCTTTCCATGATGAAATTAGCTATACAACTAAACTTATAGCTTGAATAAATGAAGATGTTGTGAGACAAATTTCTGCATCAAATAAAGAGCCAAATTGGATGCTAGAAATTAGATTAAAAGCTTTGGAAATATATAAATCAAAACCTCTTCCAAATTGGTGACCGAGTTTAGAAAAATTAGACTTAAGTAGTATTTATTATTTTGCAAAACCAGAGTGAGCTGGAAATAATACTTCTTGGGATGAAGTACCAGAAAATATTAAAAAAACTTTTGATAAACTTGGTATCCCTGAAGCAGAAAAAAAGGCTTTAGCTGGAGTTTGAGCTCAATATGATAGCGAAACTGTATATCATAATTTAAAACAAGAGCTAAAAGATAAGTGAGTGATTTTTGATGATATGAGTCATGCTTTGCAAGATGAAAAATTAGAGCCAATTATTAAAAAATATTTTTCACACTCAATTCCCTTAGCTGATCATAAATTTTCAGCACTTCATTATGCAGTTTGGAGTTGAGGAACATTTTTATATATTCCTGCTTGAGTGAAAATATCTGAGCCTTTACAATCATATTTTCGTATGAATGTTAAATCTTGAGGACAATTTGAACATACTATGATTATTTTAGAAGATGACAGTCAAGCTCATTATATAGAATGATGCTCTGCTCCAAAATATGATAAAAATTCTCTTCATGCCGGATGAGTAGAAATATTTGTTTGAAAAAATGCTTTTATGAGATATAGTTCAGTAGAGAACTGGAGTTTAGATACTTATAATTTAAATACAAAAAGAGCTTTAGTTTGAGAAAATTGAAAAATAGAATGGGTTTGATGAAACCTTGGAAGTAATACTACAATGCTTTATCCTTGCAGTGTTTTACTTGGAGATAATTCTTCAGCTGAACATCTTTGAATTGCTTTTGCTAATGCTGGTCAAAATCAAGATACTTGAGCAAAAGTAATACACATTTGAAAAAATACTACCTCAAATATTTCTTCAAAATCTCTTTCAAAATGAGGTTGAATTTCGACTTATAGATGACTTGTTGATATAAAAAAATCAGCGATTTGAAGTGTTTCAAAAATAGATTGTGATTGATTGATACTTGATGATATTTCAGTAAATAATGCAATTCCAAATATAAAAGTTGATAATAGTTTTTCTACAATTGCTCACGAAGCAACTGCTGGAAAAATAGATGAAAAATATTTATTTTATCTGATGAGTAGATGAATATCTGAAGCAGAAGCGACTTCTATGATAGTAAATTGATTTATTAGTCCAATTTTGAAAGAATTACCTTTAGAATATGCAAGCGAAATGAATGTGCTTATAAGTATGGAATTTGAAGGTGGATTTTAAAAGAAATCCATACAAATAAATGTATGGATTCAAGAAGAACGAGATTTTCTTTTTTTTCTTTTCTCCTTTCTTTTCAACCTCTCTCGTTCTTTTGTGTTTTCTCTTAATAGTATTAAAAACATTACTAAGATTAACAACAAAATTATAACTGGAGTTAACAGGAGAATTTTCTCCATATTATACTCCTTTCTACTTATTCTCACAACAATTAACAAACGATTTGTTAACTGGGAGAAAAAGTAATTAACTTATATTTAATAAACTAAGTATGTCAAATATTAAAAGTTCTTGATTTTATATAATTGATAAAACTTTTTTAAATGAAGTAAATATTGAAAGAGATATTTATACTTCCTTATTTATTTGAGATTTTGAAAATGATTTAGTTATAAATTTGAGAGAAAATTCTAAACTTGATTTATATGGATTTTTTTGTGATATTGCTCCAAAAAATATTATTATAAATCAAGATTTTGATAATTCTAAATTGAATTTTAAAGCAATTTTTATAAACAAGAATTCTGATTTAAATTCAAATATCTCCTCAAATATTTCCTCAAATAATTCTACTTCAAAAATAAATATTATTTGAGTTGTAAAAGAAAACAAAATTTGAATAGATTCAAATATAACAATCAAAAAAGATTATAAAAATATAGAAGCTCATCTTGATCTTGAAAATATTTTTATTTGAAAAAATTGAAGTATTAATTCTATTCCAAATCTTTTTGTTTCTTCAAAAGATGTAAAAGTAAGCCACTCTAGCAAATCTCATAGACTTGATGAAACAAAACTTTTTTATTTAAAATCAAGATGACTTGATGAAAAAAATAGTATAAAAATTATTTTAGAAAGTTATTTTAGAAAAACTTTTTCCTGTATAGAAATGTTTGATAAAAATGTATTTGAAAATACTTTTAAAGAATTTGTAAATTTAAATGTCAAAGAAAAATAAAAATGTAAACATTATAGTGTAATCACTTCAAAATTTTCTTTTATAAATTTATTAGCTGAATATCTATATTAGATATTTTTTTGCTTAATTATTTTATCATATAGGAATATTTTAACTTTTTATTCTCCATTTTTTCATCCAATTTTGTTATTCATATATTGACATTATATAAAGATACTTTATTATTTAGATATCTTATAAATTAATATAATTTTATATGGATATAAAAAATAAAAATAAATTAAATTTAATAATAAAAATATGTAGAAATAGGTTATGATTTACATTAATAGAATTAATTATAGTAATAACTATATTAGCGATATTAGCAACTATTGCATTTTTGTCGTTAAATTCTTATACATGAAATGCTAGAAATTCATTAAGACTATCGGATTTAAATAGTATAAAAAACAATTTAGAATATTTTTCTATAAACTCTTGATCTTATCCTGATCCAGATTGATGAGTAAATATTACATATAGTTGATCAATTGCATGGATTCAATGAGCAATTTGAGATAAAGTAATAATGAATTTAAAAACTCTTAATAAAAAACCAATAGACCCATTAACACAAAATGAATATACATATAGTGTAACTAACTTTAAAAATGAATATCAAATATGAGCTATACTTGAATTATGATGATTATTATCAGAAAATATAAAATGATCTAATTTACTAATACAAAAAGCTAATGCATCTTGAATATGAATACAACAAACAAAAATTGCAAATGCACTTATTGTTTGAACATACAATGAAAAGATATTAAAAGTCCAAAGTTGATCTAATATTTATATATTAGCATTACCTAGTATAATAAATTCAGATATATCAGATACAGATTTATTAAGTATAGTAAATAAAAGACAATTGGTTTATAATAAGTATGCAAATTTACCAAATACATATAAGGATTTATGATATACAATGACTGGGGGATTTAATTTTATACCTAATTGAGATATTGTAACCTACAGTTGAGTATTATTAGATTTGAAACAAGATGTAAATAAAATATCATTTATAAATAATTTACAAAATGTATATAGCTGAACATTATTACAAACTGATAAATCATATGATAATATATTAACTATAGATACTTCAAATCAATTATGAGTTATCTGATTGGCAAACAGTTATATAAACAATTATATATCCAATTGACTTGTTCCATTAAATCAAACTATGGTTTCATTAGATTGAGTTATTTGAGATTCATCATTAAGTTGTACAAATAACATTAACTTACTTAAAAATATAAATTTATGAAGTGCTCTTGGTATTCCAAACCTTCCAAAGCTTTTTGCAAATTACAACTGAAATTTCTATTTTCCTGCAGATGATTGAATCAATTGAAATGAATTGTGGAAAACAGATTGAACATCAACTTGAACTGTAATGGTTAAGAATGTGAACTTTTGAGCATATTCATCTAATCCACAACAGCTTATAGTATCGAATTGATATTTATTTTTTATCGCTTATAGTAGATCAATATGAATTGGTTTACGGAGAACAGATTGAACATCAACTTGAACAATTTTATTAGCAGCAGAGAATGCATCTTTACCAATGTTTTGACTTGGGCCTACTTCTGATTCTAGCAGATTTTTTTCATATAATTGATATTTATATTTTAGAGTGAATTTTTGATGAACTAATGACCAGCTATGGAGGACTGACTGAACAGTAGCTTGAACTACTTTATTTAAAAATGTTTCCGCTTACTTTCTTTGAGATAATTCTATATATAATTGATATTTATATTTTATGTGATGATGAGAATTACGGAGGACAGATTGAACATCAACTTGAACTGTTTTATTTAAAGATTTAAATTCATTATGAAGCTCTTATCCTTGAAGCTTTATTACTTATAATTCTATTTTATATTTTTCAGCAAATAATTGAATAAATTGATGAGAATTATGGAAAACAGATTGAACATTAGCTTGAACAGTTATGGTTAAAGATATAAAACCATGATCTAACTGATCTAGTCCCGGTAATTTTAAAATATTAAATTGAAATTTATATTTTACTGCAGATGATTGAGCTCATTGACAAGAATTATGGAAAACAGATTGAACATCAACTTGAACAATGATAGTTAAAGATATAAACCCATGATCTAATTGATCTAATACTATGTATTATATTGTTCATAATTGAAATTTATATTTTACTGCAGATGATTGAACTCATTGACAAGAATTGTGGAAAACAGATTGAACATCAACTTGAACAATGATAGTTAAAGATATATTTGTATGACCAGATTATTCTTGAGTTGATTCATTTTTAATAAATAATTGAGTACTTTATTTTACCGCAAATGATACAGTTGATTCATTTTGAAACACTTTATGGAAAACAGACTGAACTGAGAATTGAACTATAATGGTAGATAACTTTCTTTCTTATGATTCATCTTGATATATAACTTTAACTCCTAATTGGTCTTATTCTAATCCATCCATTATAGATATAAATTGATGATTATATTTTGTACTAGCTAGTTATATAAATGATAAATTTGAACTTTATAAATATAATGTTTGTCAATAATATCTTCAAAAATAAGTTATATATATAAATCATTAATTAACATAAAATATATTATAAAATTACCTATTTCTTTTGACAATACTCAAAAAAAATTTATTATCTAACAAATTTAGTTTGTAAATATTTTATAATGTCTGACAAAAAGATAGTTGATGATTATTATTCACAATGAAGTGAAAATTTGGGTGGTGGTATTAATTTGGATAAAAAACCAAAATTACATATAAAATGAAAAGTAAAGATAAAAAAAGAATCTCAAAATGAGGATATTTTAGGTTTACAAGAAACTAAAAATATTAGTATTTTACAAGATGATAAACAATTAAATAATAATAAAATAGACCCTAATTTAGTTCAGAAGAAAATTATTGAAAATAAACCTAAAGTTATTTTAGATAAAAAAGTAGAAAAAATAATTTGAGATAATATACAACCAAGAAAAGAATATACTACAAAAATTTGATTAGAAAAACAAACAAATAAGTGAAGTTATTCTACTGGTAAGTCATCAACAAATGTTTGATGATATAAAACAAAGCAAAACAATAAAGATAAACCAACTACTATAGATAATAAAGATAATTGAGTAAAAAAGATATTTTCAAATACTAATAATAATGAATGAGGTTTTAAAATTCATGAAGGGAAAAAAGATGTTAAATTTTGATTTAAAAAAACTGCTAAAACTTTTGATGATAAGTCGGAAGATAAATCAAAAAAACTTTTTAAAAAAGATAAAAGTAATAAGTATGCAAAAAATATATTAATTTGAGAAGATGATTTTTCATTTTCTAGATCTAATAAAATAAAACATGTTAAAAAAGAAGAAAAAAATATAGAAGATATTAAACAAAATTTGACAGATCATTCTTGAGAAACGGTTATTGTATGAGATATATTAAGTGTAAAAGAATTATCAGAAAAAATTTGAATACCATTAATGAAACTTATTACAGAGTTTATGAAAAATGGTATGAAAGTTACTATAAATTCAAAAATTGATTTTGATACAGCAACAATTGTTTGTGATACTTTTAATATTAAATTACAAAAAGATATTTCATCTTGATTTCAAGTAGAGGACATGCTTACTTGAGATATTTCTGCACTACTTATAGAAGAAGATAAATCATTATTAACTCAAAGAGCTCCAATAATAAGTATAATGGGGCATGTAGATCACTGAAAAACTTCATTACTTGATTATATTAGAAAAACAAAAGTTGCGGATAAAGAAGCAGGTTGAATTACTCAAAGTATATGAGCTTATCAAGTTGAATATAATAATGAAAAAATAACTTTTCTTGATACTCCTTGACATGAAGCATTTACTATAATGAGAGCAAGATGAGCAAAATCTACGGATATTGCAGTTTTAGTTGTTGCAGCTGATGAATGAGTTAAACCTCAAACTATTGAAAGTATAAATCATGCTAGAGAAGCTTGAATTCAAATAATAGTTGCAATAAATAAAATGGATAAACCCTGAGCAAATGTAGAATTTGTAAAATGACAATTAGCACAACAATGATTACAACCTGAAGATTGGGGAGGAACAACACCTATGATTCCAGTTTCAGCAAAAACTTGATTATGAATAGATGATTTACTAGAAATAATTATTTTATCATCACAAATGCTCGAATTAAAAGCAAATCCAAATAGATTAGCTGTTTGAACTATTTTAGAATCACATCTTGATATGAAACTTGGTCCAGTTTCAACGGTTTTAATAAATACTTGAACTTTAAGAAAATGAGATTGTCTAGTTTGTAAATGATCTTATTGAAAAGTAAAAGTCATGAAAGATTACCATTCAAAAAATATTGTTGAATCTTGACCTTCAACTCCAGTTTTAGTAGTTTGACTTGATAATGTCTGTGAATGATGAGATATAGTTCAAGTTGTGTCAGATATAGAAAAAGCTAGAATAAAAGCATTAGAATATAAAGAATTAATGGCATCTAGAAAAGCAATATGAAGTTCTTCAATAGATTTAATAATGTCAAAAATAAAATCTTGAAATTTAAAACAATTAAAAGCTGTTTTAAAAGCTGATACTAATTGAAGTTTAGAAGCTATAAAATGAGCATTAATTAAATTATCAACACCAGAAACAAAAATTACAATTATTCATTCTTGAGTATGAAATATTACTGAATGAGATGTATTAATGTGTCAATGAAGTTCAGCATTACTTATTTGATTTAATGTAGAGCTTTTATGAAATACTAGAAACATTATAGAAGATACAAAAGTAGAATACATTTCTAGTAAAGTAATATACCATATAACAGAAAGAGTTGAAAAGATAGTAACTTGAATGCTTGATCCAAAAGAGATTGAGATAGCTTTGTGAGAAGCTATAGTTGCTTGAATATTTTATGAAGCTGAATGATTTATGATTTTATGATTAAAGTTAAAGGCTGATTCAAAAATTGAGAAAAATGCAAGTGTTAAGGTAATTAGAAAAGATAAATTTATTTGAGACTGAAAAATAGAAAATCTTAAATCTTGAATAATTGATGTTCAAGATTTAGAATGACCAATTGAATGTTGAATAAAATTCAAAACAAATACAAAAGTTGAAATGTGAGATTTATTTGAGATTTATAAAATTGAAATCCAAAAATAATTTATTTTTTTAAATTTTGTAGTATGTTTGAATGAATAGAATTATTTTCATCGTTATCAAATGAAGAAATTAAAACTTTAGAAATGTTTTGTCAGCAAAGAGATTATAAAGCTTGAGAAATTTTATTTAATATTTGAGATGAAGCTTCAGCTATGTATATAGTAAAATCTTGATTATTAGAGGCATATAATTATGATAAAATTTTATGAACTATTTCTCCTTGATGATTTGTTTGAGAAATGGCTTTATTTTTAATTCCAAAAATTAGAACTGCTTCAGTAAAAGCAGTAGAAAATTCCACAGTAATTACACTATTATCTTTTTCAATTAATGAATTATTAAAAAAACATCCAGAAATATTTGAGAAAATAAAATGAGTTATTGAACAGAGAAATGAACAAAATCTAACTTAGAAAAATTAAAATAGGATAAGTTGGGAGTATGTAATATGCATATTTTTCTTTAAAAAATAATTTGCAATATTTATTTGGTATAGTTATATATGGCAAATAAATATAACAAAAACTCATTTCAGCCACACACTTTTTACAATTAAATATTATGTATAAAATAACTAGAGATGATGCTTCAGATATGCTAAATATTTCAACTAGAAGTATTGATAGATATATAAGAGCTTGAAAACTTAGATCAAAAAAACAATGAAAAATCGTTTATATAAATGAAGAAGATATAAATAATTTTTTATCTGGATGAAATAGAAAACAAGAAATTATTGTTTGAAATATTCCTCAAACTGATGATGTAAAAGAAATATCAAATAATATAATTACATCAAATAGTGGTAATATTGGTTTAATTTTTGAAAAACTTAAACAAGAAATAAAAATTAAAGATGAAGAAATTAAATGATTAAGTGTAAAAATATGAAGAATGGAAGAGGTTGTTAAAAACTCTATTTCAATGATTGAATTTAAAAAAACTCAATTTTTACTTGAAGAATCAAAAAGTTCTTTATCATCTGATTTAGAAAATATAAAGAAACAATTAGAAAGCAAAGAAGTGCTATTAAAAGAAGAAAAAAAATTAAATTATATTCTTATAATTATATCAATTATTTTTTTTATAGCATTAGCTATAATTTGGTTAATTAAAATATAATTAACCAAATTAGTTTATATTTTTATTAATATGTCCTCGTAGTTCAGTGGAAGAATAAGCCCCTCCTAAGGGCTAGACACAAGTTCGATCCTTGTCGGGGATACCATTTTAATATTTAGTGAATTTTTTACTAAATTTTTATTTTATAATTTATAAAAACTATGAATGAAGAAAAAAAAGTTTGTTGTGATACAAATGAAAATGATTCTTGTTGCCAAGAATTAAAAAATACTTCTTGTGTAAAATGTGAAAAATTACCCTATGTGATAATTATAATTTTGTTAATTATTATTGCTATTTTGGCCTTTTTTGTTTGAAAAAATTACAATACAATTTTTAAGTGAAATTGACTAATAAATACTGTAAAAACAGATAATTCTAATTTAGAAAAATCAAATTTAGCTTCTGATATTGAAATAAAAGTTATTTGAGATAAAAGATGTAGCGATTGTCAAACTCCTTTAATAATTGATTCTCTAAAAAAATTACCTTTTTTAACTTGAGCAACTTTTAAAGAAATGGATTTCTCAGATGAATGAGTAAAAGATTTAATAAAAGCCAATGATATAAAAGCTTTACCTGCTTTTTTATTTAATTCTAATAATATTTCTGAACCACAATTTGTAAATTATTTACAAAAAACTCCTTCATGACTTTATAATTTAGCAGTTTGATCTACATTTGATCCATTTGCTGAAATATGTGATAATGGAGTTGATGATAATGACGATTGATTAGCTGATTGTCAGGATACAAAATGTTCTAAAAATATAGCTTGTTCACCAAAGGTTAATAAACCAGTAGCAGATTTATATATAATGAGTTATTGTCCTTACTGATTACAAGCTCAAAAATGATATTTAGAAGTTATGTCAAAACTTTGAAAAGTTGCTGATATAAATATTAAATTTGTCCAATATGCTATGCATTGAGAAAAAGAAATTACAGAAAATGTGATTCAATATTGTATTGAAAAGGAACAAAAAGATAAGTATATAGATTATTTAAATTGTTATTTAGCTGAAGAATGAAAATGAGAAGCTTGTAGAAAACAAGTAAAAATTAATGAAAAGAAACTATCAAGTTGTATTGATAAAACAAATAAAGAATTTGATATAAAATGAGCTTTTAAAAGAGCTGACGAAAAAAGAAAGAAATATAAAGCTGAATGAAAAGTAGAATGACAAGATGTTCCTTATGTTTTTGAAGAGTTTGATATAAATAAAGATGAAGCTATAAAAGCCTGAGTTGAGTGAAGTCCAACTTTTGTTTTAAATGGAATAAAGATTGATAAAATATGAAGAAATGCAAAAGCTTTTGCCGATGTGATATGTTCAAGTTTTAAAACTAAACCAAAAGAATGTGATGAAAATTTTCAAGATATAACTTTTGATCCTATGTTTTGATTTACAACTTGAAATTGAGCTAGTTCTGCTAATTCTTGATGTTGACAATAAATTTATTAACTATATTAATAAATCATCTATAATCTTCTAATTCTCATCATTCAAGTAAAATAGCTTGTTGATAAACATATTTTATCATATCTTGAAGTTTTAGAGATTTTAAATCTTTTTTAAATTCTTCTAACATAGTTTTAATAACTTCATTTTCTGGATTTAACTCTAAAATTCTTTTTTGAGTTGGAATTTGTTGCCCCATGGATTTCATCATTTTTTCCATTTGTGGAGTTAAACTTCATTCTTTTGTAGTTAAAGCTCATATATTTTCTCAAAGCCTTAAACTAGCCTTTACTTCTTCTAATTTATCAGTTCCAATAGTGTTTTTAATAAGTTCAAATAAATCTTTAAATTCTTTAGATTTTTCTTGTAAATCTTTTTTAGTTTCTTCATTTTCTTGCATTATTTCAAGATTTGAAGAAGTTATAGAAACTAATTTATTTCAATTATATTCATTTAAAACTCAAACAATCCATTCATCAATTGGATCTACTAAAAGTAAAACATCAATATTTTTATTTCTAAATTGGTCAATGTATGGATTTGCTTTTGCTTCAGCTAAAGATTTTGCTGTAATATAATAAATAGTTTTTAATTCTTTTTTATTTTCTTCTTTTTCTTTATCTGAATTTTCAGTAGAGTCAAAGCAATGCTTTGTCTCTATATTTGATATATTATTTGTAGAGGTGAAAGATTTTTCATCTCTACATTTTTCTAAATATTCATCAAGTGCAATTTCCTTGTTTTCCAATAAAGAATAATATTTAACTATCCCAGCAATTTCTTGCTTTAATTCACTTTCATAATAAATTCATTCTTTTAAAATTTTTCAATAATTTTGTAAAAATTTATCGTAATTTGTAGGATTTTCTTTTAATTCAAATTTCAATCTTTCTAAAATCTTTTTAGTTAATCATTTTTTAATTTTTTCAAGTGTTGAATTTGATTGCAACATTTCTCTTGAAATATTTAAAGGTAAATCTGAAGTTTCTATTACTCAGCTCACAAATCTTAACCATACTGGAAGCAAATCTTTAGCTTTTTCTAAAATTAAAATATTCTGCACAAAAAGTTTTGGTCAATATTCTTTACTAGGATCATCATTAGAACCAAACATATTTTTTTCATTTGGTACAAAAAGTATTGATTTATAGCTAACCATTCATTCTGTATTTATATGAATATGAGTTAAAGGTTTTTGAAAATCATAACTAATTTGAGAATAAAATTCACTGTATTCTTCGTCTTTAATTTCAGATTTATTTTTATTCCAAATAGCTTTAGTCTTATTTATTTGCTCATATTTTCTTTCTTTATCTTTATTTTCTTCACTTTCAACTTCCTTCATCATAATTGGTATGGAAACATAATTTGAATATTTTTTAATTAATTCCCTTATTTTCCATTCTTCTAAAAATTCTTTTTCATCTTCTTTTACAATTAATTTAATAATTGTTCATCTTGAAATTTTAGTTCATTCACTTAATTCAAAAGTTCATTTTCACTGTGAAATCCAAATAGTTGAAGTTTCACTATCATTTGATTTTGTTTCCAATTCTACTTTTTCAGCTATCATAAAAGCAGAATAAAATCAAACTCAGAATTGTCAAATAAGAGTATTTTGTTCTCTACTTTCCTTTAATTTTTCTATAAAATCCTTAGTTCAAGATTTTGCAATAGTTCAAATATTTTTTATGACTTCATCTTTTGTCATTCAAATTCAATTATCTTCAATAATAATAATTCATTTTTCTTTATCTACATCTATTTTTATTTCAAATTTTGAATTATCTCATAAATAATTTATGTCAGTTAAAGACTTAATTCTTGCTTTATCAATTGCATCAGAAGAATCTGATATAAGTTCTCTTAAAAATATTTCTTTGTTAGAATAAATAGAATGTGTTAATAATTCTAATAATCTTTCTGTTTCAGCTTCAAAACTGTATTGTTTATTTTTCATAATATATTTAATTAAATA
>JAQUKG010000024.1 GCA_028719245.1 Candidatus Altimarinota bacterium
AAACATTTATTGTAAAGCTTTGTCAGATATTTAATTTTACATCAGAACAATTTCTAATTACAGATCAAGAAGAGTTTATTGCAGTTGAAGAAAAGAAGTATCAATCATTTCATTTTAAACATAATCTCATAATAAAATTATTAGATTTACCTAATATAGATCATGTAATAGAAATATTTGAAATACTATTATCAGTTATAGTAACAGAAGCACGACTATTTTTAGAATTTAAAGGTAATATTCTAGCTGACAATCATTGAAGATTTGTTATATCTTCACTAGTTTTTCCTATTTTAGCTTTAATTATAAATCAAGTATTGTAATCAATACTAATATCAGATATTTTTTTAGAAATAATTTCATCAGACTCAGTTCAAATATCAAAAGCTAATCATATATTTATAGCTAATATAGATAAAATTAAAGAAAAAATCAAAATAATTCTTTTATTTAATGTTTTCATACTTATAAAATTATAAAAAATAAATATAAATCTTTCTCAATTTTAAAAAGATTTATATTGTAATGGTAATGCTTTATTTTTTAATGTCAAATCTATTTAAGTGTCATCTATTTAAGTGTCAAATCTATTTAAGATTGACTTTTAGATAATTTCTTTATTATTATTTTAGAAATTTTACCATTAATAAATATTATTATATGTTTTCTTGAATAATTGAAACAAAAGCCAAAATATTAAATATTGATAATTGAAATTTCACAATTGAAAATGTTTTTGAAGAACCTTTAAAGATTGGTCAAAGTATAGCTCACGATTGAGCTTGTATGACAATTACAAATTTTGATGACAAAAAATATACATTTTTTGTAATGCAAGAAAGTTTTTCTAAAACTAATTTTTGAAATAAAAGCCCTTGAGATTTTTTTAATGTTGAAAGATGTGTGAAAGTTTGAGATAGACTTGATTGACACATAGTTTCTGGACATATTGATACAACTTGAATAGTTTCAAAGATTTTAAGAAATTCAGATAATTCTTTAGAAATTAATATAAAATTTGACGAAAACTTTTCAAAATATATTATTCCAAAATGATCTATTACAATTAATTGAGTTAGTTTAACAATTGTTCAAGAAGCAAAAAACCTTTTATCTGTTTGCTTAATTCCTATCACCCAAGAAATTACTAATTTATGAACTTTAAAAGTTTGAGATAAAGTAAATTTGGAATTTGATATTGTGGGAAAATATATTTATAAAAATAATAAAATTTAATTAAATTAACTTTTTTACTTTTTTACCCTTAAATTTTTCTTATGTCAAACTATAAAATGCAATTACAAGATGTTTCATCTTTAGATAAAAACTTAAAAATAGTTTTTATAACTAGCGAATTTAATAGAGAATTTACTCAAGCTTTAGAAGATAAATCAAGTGAATTTTTTAAAAATTTATGATTTAAAAATATAAAAAAATATTTGGTTCCTTGAGCTTTTGAAATACCAGGTTTTTTAAAACTTGTTATAGAAAAACAAAAAACAGATTTAGTAATTTGTTTTTGAGTAGTTATTAGATGAGAAACTACTCATTACGAAATGGTAGCATGAGAATCAGCAAGATGAATTATGAATGTTTCTTTAAAATATCCTAAAACTTCAATAATAAACTGAATTTTAACTTGTGAAAATGAAAGCCAAGTAAAAGCAAGAATTTCAGATTGATATGCTTTATCTTGACTAAATTTACTTGTTGAGAAAAATAAAATAAATGATTAAAATTACCGGAAAAGTTCTGGAGTGAAAAAAACTCGGAAGAACTATATGATTTCCAACTGCAAATGTAGAAATACCTTTAAACTCCCCCTTTACCAAAGGGGGAATGGGGGGATTAGAAGACGGAACTTATAAAATAAATATAGTCATTTCTTGAAAAATATTCGCTTGAGTTTGAGCTTATTTAAATGATAAAAAACTTTTTGAAGCTCATATTTTTGACTTTAACGAAAATATTTATTGAAAGGAAATTGAGGTTTATTTGCTTGAAAAAATTAGGGAAAATAAAAAATTTGAAAATTTAGATGAATTAAAACAGCAAATACAAAAAGATGTTGAATTTACTAAACAAAATCAGTTTAATGTTCTAACTTTTTGAACTTTTGATGTGTTTCATGAAGGACATAAATATTTTTTAAATGAAGCAAAAAAGTTTTGAGATAAACTTATTACAATAGTTGCAACTGATAAAAATGTGGAAAAAATCAAATGATTTAAAACTCATTTTGACCAGCAAACTAGAAAAAAAGAAATTGAAAAATCTTGAATTTCTGACTTAATTTTAGTTTGAAGCGAAAATAATCCTTTAAATTGGCTTTTGCTTTATAAACCAAGATATATTTGTCTTTGATATGATCAAAGATGATTTAGTGAAAAATTACCAAATTTTATTAAAGAAAATTCCCTAAAAACTGAAATTGTAAGAATCCCAAGCTTTAAACCTGAAATTTATAAATCAAGTATTTTAAAAAAATATAAATTACAAAAAACATAAATTTGTTAAAAATAAAATTGAAATAAAATAATAATTATTATAATGAAAATAAATCTGTTTTAATGGCATTTGATTAGATTAATTTTTTTCCTTACACAAAAAAATTACCTGAGAATTTCCTTGTAGGTAAACTAATGAGAATTAATTTTTTCAGAAATTTATCTGGACTTCTCTAAATCCTTATCAAAAAAGGAATACAAAAATATCTATCTAACCCTAAAATGGATTATTTTATTATTTTAAAAATATATTATGACTTTATTAACTGAAGAACAAAGAGAAAAACTATCTAAATCTTGAATTAGAATTCCTTATGTAAATGAAACTTGTATTGGTTGTAGTGCTTGTGTTGCTATATCTTGAGATGTTTTTGATTTAGATGATGAATGAAAAAGTGTTGTAAAAGCATTAGAAAACTATGAAAATTTATGAGTTGATGATAGTATTTCTGCCTGTCCTGTAAATGCTATTTCTTGGAAATAGTTTAATAAAAAATTATAAAAACATACTTATTTTTATTTTATTTTAAATTAAGATGATAAAAGTTTATGAAAGTGATACTATTATAGATGTAGTAAATAAAATTAACTCTTGTGAGGAAAAAGAATTGCTTATAGAATTCCCCTTTTGACATAGTATTTTACATAATTATATGTCTTTAAAGATTTTAAAAAATAAATCTTGAGCAAAAAAAATAACTATTTTAACAAATGATTTAATATCAAAAAAAATATGAACTCCTTTATGAATTAATTATTCAATAGTAAAAGATATTGATTTTCATAAAGAAAAAAATTTAAAACAAGAACTTTTAAAACACAATTTTACATTCTTTGAATATTTTATCTTTATTATTAAAAAATATTTTAATAATTTTATTAGATATATTTGAAATAAAACCTGAATTAATGGTTTAAAATATTACAATCCTTATAATAGAGTCAAAAAAACTTGATTATTTTTTTTAGTGATTTGATTTCTGACTTCAATTTGAATGCTTATGTTTATATTTTATTTTGCTGTTTCAAAAACTTTTATAGAAATAGTTCCAGAAATAAATATAAAAACAAAAGCTATAAATATAATTTATGAAGAAGGAAAATCTGATTTATGATCAATTTCAAAAGAATTAATAGCATGAATAACAAAAATATTTGAAACAAGTTCACTTAAATATACTCATAAAACAACTTGAATTGATTATGAAAATACATCAAGAGCTAAATGAATAGTTATCTTTATAAACGAACTAAAAGAAGAACAAATTTTTAAACCAAAAACAAGACTTTTAAATCCTGATTGAATTGTATTTGAAACAACAGATTGGGTAAAATTACCTTGAAGAACCATAACTGCAAGTTGAGAAACAATTTTTTGAACTGGGAAAGTTGATATAATCGCAAAAGTTCAAGATAATAAATGAGCTTTTGTTTGAAGTAAATGAAATATTAAATCATCAACTTTTACAATTCCTTGATTAAAATTTAATCAAGATAAAATATATGCAAAGTTAGATTGAGAAACAACTTGATGAAAAGATGATTTAAAATATATTGTTTGAGAAAAAGATATAGAAAATGCAAAACTTGTTTTGGAAGAAATGCTTAGAAAAGATGTAATGCAAAGATTAAAAAGTAAAATAGAAAATGAATCAAAACTTTCTTGAGTGAAATATGAAATACTTTGAATAAAAGATATAATTAAATATTCAAAAATAAATATAAAAACAATTCCAGAAAATATAAAAGTTTGAGATAAATTAGAAAAATTTGATTTAATTTGAGATGTAAGAATTGAAACCTATATTTATAATAAAGATGAAGTTTTAACTTTACTAAAAAATGTAATAAATGATAGTTTACTTCAATGAACGGATAAACTAATGTTTATAGATGAGAATTCTTTAAGAATGACTGTAGTTTTAGAAAAAAAGGAAAATCCTTTAAAAATTAAAGCAACTACAGAAATAGATATGTGAATTAGTTATGATTTTTGAAATAATTCAAATTATTATAATCAGAAACTAAAAACTCTAATACTTTGACTTTCAAATGACGAAGCAACAAATATACTTATAAATGAAGATAAAATTAGTAGTGTAGTCATACATAATACACCTTTTTTCATAAATACTGTTTCTTCAAATTTGGATAATATAATTATGAAAGTTATTGATAAACAAGAATAATTCTCATTATAATTTGACTTTATAAAAAATAGTTTAAAATAAAATTAATTTTATTTTAAACTATTTTTTTATGAAAACTCATTTTTATACTCAATATATAGTAGAAATATGTGATAATAAACATTTAACTGTTGTTGAAATATTTGAAATTCTTTTACAAAAATATCCAAATGCTTGAAAATCATCAGTTTATAGAAATGTTGATGAATTAGCTTTAAACTGAAGTTTAAAAAAAGTAGTTTGAGCATGAAAAAAAACTTATTTTGAAAAAGCAAAACAAAATCATATTCACTTAATTGATGAAAATAGTTGAAAAATAATTGATTTAGAAATTGATGAAATTCCTGATTTTAATTTACCAACTTGATTTAAAGCTAATAATTTTGATGTTAAAATTTTTGGAAAGTTTAGTTAAGATTTTTGATTTATTAAATTCTATCAATTAATTTCATTTATTAAAGCATCTATAGCTTTTAAAGTTTCATCCACTAAAGGTTGTAATTCATTATTAATTTCTGCTACTATTGTTTCAAATGATATCTTAGATCTTTCTCCTTCTTCTACTGCATTATTATCTTTTATTTTTTGATTTATTCATTTTGCTTTTTTATGAAACTCTTCATGAGTAGTTAATAATGCCTCATAAGTTCTTTTTGCTACATTTCCTAAACCATTTACAATAATTTCAAAATCTCTACTATGTATAAAACTTCATAATGCACAAGATCTATGATCACTAACTTTATAATCTTGATTATAATTTACAACTTGATATAAAAGCTCAGCTACAAATATTTTATGATCATTTTTAGTTAATTTTAATTTTTCAACTGCTTTTTCTCTAGGAGATAGGTTATCTAAATCATCAACTCTATCTTTTAATTTTTTATTTCTATTTCTTAATTCTTGTGGATTTGAAACAACTTCTAAATTAGTTGAAACTAATTGACCAAGAACTCAAGAAATTTCTTGTAATGAAGAAATTAATTCTGTATTTCATACAATTTCATCTATTGATTTAAGTTCAGAAATTAATCAATTAATATTTAAATTAATATTTGGTATTATTTCTTTATTAATTTTATCTGAAAGTTCTTTTACTGATACTGTAAATTCTGAGAATTGTTCTGCATATTTAAGTAATGCACTTCTACTTCAAAATAAATTTTCTAAAATTCTTTGAGCTTCAATAGACAAATTTAAAGATTGCATTTCTAAGGTTTTAACAAATTTTTGAAGCTCGGCAAAATCTATCGCAGAAAAATCTAAAATTCAAGATATTTCTAATAAATGTTTTTCTGCTCCTTGAACTCTATTTAATACATCTTTATTTCTTCCATCAACATTTTTAACAACTTCTAATAATTCTTCAGCTTTTAATTTTAATTCAAGAAATAATTTTAAAAATATTATTTGAGTATTAATTATTGTAGTAAGATAATCAGTTTCTATTCTGATAAAATCTAACTGTTGTTCTTGCACTAATTTTTCCAATGCCTGTATCCTAGCTTCTGATGCAGAGTTTCTGTCTTCTGATGCAGAGCTTCTGCTTTCTAATTCTCTATTTTTATCTTCTAATTCAGCATTTCTAGTCCTTAATACTGAAAATAATTGTTTCAAATCACCAGTAGTAAGTCAAGTTATCTTTTTAACAAAAAAATCAATAATCGCACCAAAAATAGGATTTCTTGAACGAGTTAAATTATTATTAACTGCTAATATTTGTGCTTCTGGTTGTACTTCTGGTTGTATAGGAAGTGTCATAAATAAATTTTCTAAAAAATAAAAATTAATAAAAATAGTTCTCTAAAATGAGAAATCATAATATTAAAAATATTTTTTTTCGCAAATTAAAATATTAACTTTTTATTAATTTTTTTATATATCTTTTATATTAATTTTTGATTTTTATAATGAATTAATTTATAACTTTTTTCTTGTTTTGTAATTGAGATTACATCAAACCTAATTTTTTCTATATTTAGATTGTGTCAATTACAGTAATAATAAATGGATTTTTCTAATTTAAATAGTTTTGAATTTGTAATACTTTCCTCTCAAGTTCCAAATTTTTCACTACTTCTGTATTTTACTTCTACAAAAACAGTTAAATCACCTAATTGACAAATCAAATCAATTTCTCAGAAAATTGAGAATTTAAAATTTGTTTCAATTAAAATATATCCATTTCTTTTCAAATATTCTATTGCTAAAATTTCAGCTTTATCTCAAGATTTCTTCATAATTATAACATTTCAGATAAAATCTTTTTTGTAATTTCTTCAATTGGCAATATTTCTCAATTACTAACACAATCAATTTTCACCCAATCATCATACATATCTACTATTTCCATAGCCTTTCCCCGAGCATTTTGTAAATGATTTAAATCTTCTTCATGAATATCCATTTTTTTTCAGCCTTTTAAATATTCCCTTTCTTGCTTTTTTAAAACTAATTTTTGACTAACTTCAGGAGTAACATTTAAAAAAATTACTTTATCTGGTTTTGGAATACCAAAAATATTGTATTCTAAATCATAAAGCCAATCTAAAAAATCTTTAGTTTGTTTTTTATCAGCAATCTTTCCAGCTTGGTGAATCATATTTGCTGAGACATAACGGTTTGAAATGATAAAATCATAATTTTTAAAATTTTGTCTTAACTCAAAGCTAGAATCATATCTATCAATTGCATAAAATATTGAAGCAAGTTTAGCTGAAATATCTTTGCCATATTCTCAGTTTAGATATTTTTCAACCATAAAGGCTGATTTTTCTCAATATCTTGGATAATCCAAAACTTTTACTTTTTTTCAAAGTGAAGTTAAATGATTTTTAATTATTTCAACTTGAGTAGCCTTTCAGCTTCCATCAATTCAGTCAATTACGATAAACATAAGTTATAATTTAGAAATTAGAATTAAGAATTTAGCATTATTTAACCAAACTCTTTTTTTGATTATATAGTTTTTTTGCAAAATAAAAACTTTTGTGGTAAAATAAAGAAAATTTATAATTTAATTTTATGGTTATGACTGAAATAGAACCTTGAGTTTCAGAAAGAAGTCCTGAAGAAATACATGAAGCACTACAACAAGAATTATATAATTATTTAGCCCGACCTTTTTGAAGTACAGAAAGTATTGATGCAAAAAATAAGTTTCTTGAAAAATTTAAAAGTACAGGTAAAAATTGATTAAATCTTACATGTAGCGAAAAAGATGCCTATATCACATATTTTAGCAAAAATAGAAGTAATTTTGCAGATGAAAATACAAAATTAGGAAATATTAAAAGTAGTTTAATAGAAGCCTATGCATGAATGTGTAATATTTTAAGAGAAACTCCGCAAAATAATGATTTTATAGTAAGCTGTAAAATAGACAATGACAAAAATACTAGAACAACTCAAAAGATACAAAAAATAGGTAATTGACAATATGAAGTATATCTAAAAATTGACAAACCAAGATGAAGATGAATCATATGGGATCCACCAGAAATAGTAAAATTTAAACTAGTTGTACTGTGAAATAAAATACAAACTTATAATGATGAAGCTAATATTTGAGAACAACAAGCTAATATAGTATGAAACATAGCCACTATTCATACTATAACCCCCTGAGGGAAAAAAAGTCTAGAAATTAATTTTGCATTTCCATGAAAACCTTTTTGATGGCACAATAAAAATAAAAGATACTAAAATTACTTTACTTTTTAACTTTGAAAATAATGGCAGAAATTCCAAAACCTTCCGCAGAAACTCCTACTCGTAGTTTAGAAGATTTAAAAAAACTATTAAATCCTATATTAATAAATTATATAACCCCTCATTGGAATGATGAAGAATTAGATAAAGTTCTAAGAGGAGCTGATGAAAATAATTTTAAAGAAGAATTTTCTAAATTATCTAAAGAAGAAAAAAAAGCATATTTAGATTATATATCTCAACAACTTAGAAATATAGAAACTCAAGATATATTTCCAATATCTAAAAACGAAAGATATAATATAAGGGTATACAAAAAACTATTAATTAAAAAATTATTATTTGAAGCTTATGCTTGTACTTGTAATATTGAAAAAAAAGATTATTTTCAATCACCAGAATTTTTTATAACTTGATGAGAAATATAACATTTAAATGAACTACATATAAATTAAGTGAAATTAGAAATCCTAATCATGAATATAGTTGAAATTGAATTTACCCATTATTTTTATGAGATATTACAAGGAATTGAGAGAAAATATTTATATGAAAAGATGAAAATTGAGAATTTGTAGTTTTTGATGTTAATTGATGTAAATTACCAAATAAAGTAAATAATAAAAATTGAAAATTAGATTTTGAATATAATTGAGTAGAGATTTCTATAGATATAAAATAAAAGAATATAAAATTAATAAATTATAAAAAAGATTTATTTCTAAAAATAAGTCTTTTTTGTTTTCTTTAAAACAAAAATATCATAAATAAACATTTAAAAAATAAAAGTCAATAATGATTCTTAAATTTTAATTTTACAAAATTAAAACACTATATATAGTGTTTTCGTATTTAATTAATACTATATATTTTATTTAATTTTATTTTTAATTATGGCTATTTTTAAAGTAAAAAAGAGAAACTGAAACATAGTTTCATTTGATAGCGAAAAAATCAAAAAGGCTGTTAAAAATGCTATAATTGCATCTTGATGAAATGACTTTTCTAATTTAGATAATATTACAAAAGATATTATTTTAAATATTGAAAAGTTAAGCATTAGTATTCCCGAGGTTGAAACTATACAAGATATAGTTGAAGAAACTTTGATTAAACAGTGACATGATAGTATTGCAAAAAAATATATTCTCTATAGAGAACAAAGAAGAATAAATAGAGAAACCGGGAAAATTACTATTGAAGTCTGAAATACTATGGAAGAATATTTACATAAATCAGATTGGAGAGTCCAGGCAAATGCTAATTCTGGTTATTCTTTAGGTTGACTTATTTTAAATACTTCTGGAAAAGTTACAGCAAATTATTGGCTAAGTCATGTTTATCCAGAAGAAATCTGAAATTTACATAGAAATTGAGATTACCATATTCATGATTTAGATATGTTTTGTGGATATTGTGCTGGATGGAGTTTAAGACAACTTTTGGAACTTTGATTTAATTGATTGCCAAATAGAATTGAATCTGCTCCTGCAAAAAATCTTCAAGCAGTTGTAAATCAAATGATAAATTTTTTAGGAACCTTGCAAAATGAATGGGCTTGAGCACAAGCATTTTCTAGTTTTGATACTTATTTAGCTCCATTTGTTCATAAATATAAAGAATCCATAGAAAAAGAATTTGAAGATTTGTGAGTTAAATTTGAAAATGAAAAATCAAAAAAAGATTATATTTATAAAAAAACTTATAAATATGTTTATCAACAAATGCAAAACTTTATTTTTGGTTTAAATGTGCCAAGCAGATGGTGAACTCAAACTCCATTTACAAATATTACTCTTGATCTTACTTGTCCAGAAGATTTAAAAGACAAAGCTTTATTCTTAGGTTGAATAAATGCTTGATATTACAAAAAGAAATTTGGAGAATTGCAAGAAGAAATGAATATTATAAACAAAGCTTTAGTTGAGGTTTATATTACCTGAGATGCAAAATGAAATGTTTTCACATTCCCAATTCCAACATATAACATAACAGAAGATTTTGATTGGAATAACGAAATAGTTGATAATATTTTTGAGATGACAGCAAAGTATTGAATTCCTTATTTTCAAAATTTTGTTTGAAGTCAATTTAAAAAAATTAAAGACGAAAATTGAAAAATAACAAAAATTAGAAATCCAGATGCTTACACCCCTTGAGCAGTTAGAAGTATGTGTTGCAGATTACAACTTAATTTAAATGAATTGCTTAAAAGATGAAATTGACTTTTTTGAAGTGCTGAAATGACTGGAAGTATTTGAGTTGTGACGATAAATCTTGCTCGTATTTGATATAATACTAAATGAAATAAAGAAGAGTTTAAACAAAGAATTCTATTTTTAATGGAAAATGCAAAAAATTCTTTAGAGCTAAAAAGAAAAGAATTAGCTAAATGGCTTGAAGCTTGACTTTATCCTTATACAAAAAGATATTTGCATAGTTTTAGAAATCATTTTTCAACTATTTGAATAAATTGAATGAATGAAGCTATTTTAAATTTTACTTCTGGAAAAGAGAATATTACAAGCAAATTTTGAAAAGATTTTGCATTGGAAATTCTTGATATAATGAGAGAAAAATTAAAACAATATCAAGAAGAAACCTGAAATTTATACAATCTTGAAGCAACTCCAGCAGAGTGAACTACTTATAGATTTGCTAGAGAAGATAAAAAACAAATTCCAAATATTATTCAAGCTGGAACTCAGGAAGCACCATATTATACAAATTCAACTCAATTACCTGTGTGATTTACTGATGATGCTTTTGAGGCTTTAGAATACCAAAATGAATTACAATGCAAATATACTTGATGAACTGTTTTACATTTATATCTTTGAGAAAAAATAACTGATGGAAAAACTTGTAAGAATTTTGTAAAAAAAGTTTTAGAAAATTATAGTTTGCCTTACATAACTATAACTCCAACTTTTTCTATTTGTCCAAAACATGGTTATATTTCTTGAGAACACGATTTTTGTCCAAGATGTGATGAAGAAATTTGATATACTTGAGAAAAACAAGATATTGAAACTAGAAAAATTTATACTGCTAAAAAATAATTTTATTATTAACTAATTAAAATATGAAAAATACAAATTTACAAAGAATGAAATGTGAAGTTTATACAAGAGTTATGTGATATTTTAGACCTGTTAGTCATTTTAATATTTGAAAAAAATCAGAATTTTATTCTAGAGAATATTTCAAAGAAGAGAAAAGTTGTAATTCTAAGTTTATTGAAGAATATAAAAATTGTTAAAAACTTTTATGCTAATTTCCTGAATTCAAAAAACTACATTACTTGATTATCCATGAAAAATTTCTTGTATAATTTTTACTGCTGGATGTAATTTAAGATGTATATATTGCCATAACTGAGATTTTGTATTGCCTGAAAAAATTAAAGAAATAAAAAATTTTATACCAGAAGAAATATTTTTTAATTTTTTGAAAAATAAAATTTGAATTCTTGACTGAGTAGTAATTTGTGGCTGAGAACCGACTTTACAAAAGAATTTAGTTAAATTTTGTGGAAAAATAAAAGATTTATGATTTTTAGTTAAACTAGATACTAATTGACAAAATCCGAGAATTTTAAAAGAATTGTTAGAAAAAAGATTAGTGGATTATATTGCAATGGATATTAAATGAGATTATGAAAATTTGCAAAATTTACTTTGAATAAATTATTTGAAAGATGATTATTTTGAGAGTATTAAAATAATTAAAAACTCTCAAATAGATTATGAATTTAGAACTACTTTGGTAAAAAATTACCATAATTTAGCCGATTTTGAAAAAGTTGTAAAACAAATTGATTGAAGTAAAAAATATTTTCTGCAAAATTATAAATGATGAAATACTCTAGTCCCAGATTTTGACTGAAAATCGTTTTTAAATAATGAATTAATTGACTTTAAAAATATAGCATTAAAATATGTAGAAAGTTGTAATATTAGATTTTAAAACTATGAAAAGAGTAGATGTAAAAGTTTGATTTGCTTGTAATAATCATTGTAATTTTTGTGTTCAATGAGACAAAAGATACAAATTTAAACCAAGAACTTTGCAAGAAATAAAAGATATCTTAAAAGATGAATTTAAAAATTGATCTTTATGAGTTGTTTTTACTGGATGAGAACCAACAGTTCACCCAGATTTGATTGAATGTGTAAAATATGCAAAAAAATTATGATTTGTGTCTATACAAATTCAGTCAAATTGAAGAAATTTTGCAGATTTGGAATATGTTAAAAAACTTATAAATGCTTGAGTTAGCGAATTTGGTCCATCAATTCATTGATTTAACAAAGAAACTCATGATAAACAAGTTTGAAGTCCTTGATCTTGGGAACAAGTAATAAAATGAATTATCAATTTAAAAAACTTAAATCAAATAGTTATTATAAACTCAGTAATTACAAAAATTAATTATAAAGAAATTCCAGAATTAGCTTCACTTTTGATAAAACTTTGAGTAAATCAATTTCAATTTGCTTTTGTGCATATACTTTGAAGTGCTGAAAAAAACAAACAAGAAGTTGTTCCAAAAAAATCAGATGCAATTCCTTACATAAAAAAAGCCTTAGATATTTGAAAAAAGGCTTGAATTATTTGTATGACTGAAGCTATTCCATTTTGTCTTATGCAATGATATGAGTGGGCAATCGCTGAATACAATTTTATGCCAGAAACAACTGTAGTTGATGCAGAATATAGAACTGAAAGTTATGCTGATTATAGATGGAATGAATGAAAAGCTAAAAGAGAAGAATGCAAAAAATGTAGTAAATATCAAATTTGCGAATGACCTTGGAAAGAATATCCTGAAATATATGGTTGGGATGAATTTGTAGCAATTTAATTGTAAAATATAAAATAATCCTATAATAAAGATATAATACTTTATTAATTTGTTATTTATGTATTGTCCAGTTTGCTGAAATACTGAAACTAAAGTTTTGGATTCAAGAGTTACTGAAGATTGAAAATCAATAAAAAGAAGAAGAGAATGTTTAAATTGTGGAAATAGGTTTAACACATTTGAAAAATATGAAAAAATTTCTTTGATAGTAGAAAAAAATTTAGGAAAAATGGAAGAATACAATGAAGAAAAACTATATTGAAGTATTTTAAAAGCCTTTAATAAAAGAAATATAAGCATAAAAATTATTGATAATGTGATGTTTCAAATTGAGCAAAAATTATTAAATAAAAGAAAAATAACTTCTAGAGATATTTGAGCTTATGTTTTAGAAGAATTAAAAAAAGTTGACGAAGTTGCTTATATTAGGTATGCTTCGGTTTATCATAATTTTCAAAACGCTCAAGATTATGTGGATTTTATAAAAAAGAACTAAAAAAACCTCAAGAAATATTTCTTGAGGTTTTTAAATAGAAAAAATTATCTAAAATTTCTTTCTCTTTTTTCTTGTGGTCTAGCTTCATTAACGAATAATGGTCTACCATCAATTTGAAATCCATTTAATTCAGCAGCAGCTTTCAAAGCAGCATCATCATTAACGAAAGTGATAAATCCAAAACCTTTAGATCTACCATTATCATCTTTAATTAAAATCGCTTCTTCAATTTCTCCATATTCAGAGAAAATGTTTTCTAAATCTTCTTTCGAAGCATTCCAGTTGATATTACCAACAAATAATTTTTTTGCCATAGCATTAAAATAAAAAAATAAAACACCGCAAACTAAAAGTGTTTTTTCAAAATTTCTAAAAATAAATTCTAGCCTTAACTTAAATTAACTTTAACTTAAAATGAATAATTTTAACAGAGAACTTTTAAAACATTAAGCTTACAACCGTGATTGTATTATAATTTTTTAAAAAAGCAAAAAGAAAAAAAAGTTTGTAATTTATAAAATTAAAAATATATTTTTTAAAATATATTTTAATAAAAATTATGAAAGCAATTATTTTAGCAGCATGAGAATGAAGTCGTTTAAGACCTATTACAAATACAATTCCAAAACCTATGATACAAATATGTGGAAAAACTATTTTAGAGTATAATTTAGAAGCTATTTATGAAGAAGTAAATGAGATAATTATCGTTGTGAAATACAAAAAAGAAATCATTGAAGAATATTTTAAAGATAATTATAAATGAGTAAAAATTACTTATATAGAGCAGTGAGAAGAAAAATGAACTTGATGAGCTTTGAAATCAATTAATGTAAATGATGATGTAATAATCTTGTATTGAGATAGCATTTTAGATAAAGATGATATTAAAAAAGTTATTGAATGTAAAAATTATGCCTGACTTGTAAAAGAAGTAGAGTCTCCAGAAAAATATTGAATTTACAAAACAGATGAAAAATGACTTGCTTTAGAACTTGTAGAAAAACCAAGCGAATATATTTGAAATCTAGCAAATCTTGGATGATTTAAATTTTCACCAGAATTTTTTAAATATATAGAAAAAACTCCTTTATCAATTAGATGAGAATATGAATTACCATGTGCTTTAAACTTATTTTTAAAAAATAATTCTTTTGAACTTATAAAAATTTCTGGAGAATTTATAGATATTGGCTATCCAGAAGATATAGAAAAAGCTGAAAATATTTTAAAGAAAAAGATAAATAAATTTTATAAAGTTATTAATATTTTTCCAATTAATTTATCAATAAAAAAAACCAAAATACCAAAGTTTTGAGAAGTTACGGAGGTTAATAAAATAGAGGTGGAAATTAATGACAAAAAAGAAACTTTAAAAATATATCTTTGAATAAATCTAAATCGGGCAAGTCAACTAATTTATTACTCTAAAACAAATGAAAATATATTAAAGTTTACTCCTTCTGATCGTTTAGAAAGGTTTAAAGATATTGATAATCTTAAAAATTGGTATAATGATGATGACATAAACCACGATAAACCTAGATATTTATTTTGTCTTATTAATCCAGAAGAAAAATTAGTATGAATTTATTGGTGAAGAAAAGCAGAACTGCCAATTTTTTCTAAAGTTGAAGATGAAAATAAAGATATAGAATCTATTTTAGAACAAGAAAACAAAAAAGGAAATATATTTACAAATTGAATAAGAATTTATGAATGACAATGATTATGAAAAACTTTTCTTAGAGAGTCTGATAAATTATTAAGAACTTTTTTTCCATCCGCTATTATTTCAACAGATGTAAAAGCTGATAATGATAGATCTAATTGAGTTTTTGAAAAATCTGGATATAAGGCTTTAGCAAAATGACAAAATAAAAATACAAGCAATAAAATAGTTGCTTCTAAAGATAGGATAATCTATATATCATTACCTATAGAAAATTAGAATTCTAGAAAGATTAATATGATTTCTACAAAGATAGAAATATTATTTTACAATAATGAGTTTTGTTAAAATCAGGAACTTATATTGAGTGAAATAAATTTATTTGAAAAGATTTTTTCATTTGACCAAATACTTATTTGAGATAACACAAAAACTTGAATAAAAACTATGACTTATCCTTGAAGAATTATAGAAAATGACAGTTTCACAATGCCTTGAGAAATAGTTAAATAAATTAAATTATAAATTTAAACACAAAAATGATAAACGAAAATGAACTACAAAATTATGTAAATGAAGCCTGAAATAAATCTCAAGTTTCTAAACATAAAAATCTTGAGAAAAGAATGAAAAGAGATGTAATTAGAGCAATAGCTGATTTTAATATGATAGAAGAATGAGAAACAATTTTACTTTGAGTTTCTGGTTGAAAAGATAGTATGCTTTTAGGTTATTTACTAAATGAAGTGAGAAAATCTTCAAAAAAGAAATTTAATATTAGATGAGTTTACATTTTTAAACCATTTTTAATAAATTGTGATATAGCTTTTGAAGAAAAGAAAAAATATTTTGAAGAAGTTTTAAATATTCCTTTAGAAAAAGTAAGTATAAATTTACCTCCAGAATCAAAACTAAACGAGTGAGTTTGACAATCTTGTCAACGGTGTGCTTATGCTAGAAGAATTGCTATGATGAAACTTTGTCAAAAATATGGAGCAACAAAAATAGCTTTTGGGCATCATATGGATGATATAGTTGTAACAACTTTTATAAATATGATTCAGTGAAGGAAATTAAAAATTATGCCTCCAATTAATCGCATGAGACAATGAGATATTGCTTTTATTAGACCTTTAGCTTATTTAAGAGAAAAAGATGTAATGAGACTTGTTTTAGCTAAAGAAATCCCTTTTTCTGGTTGTAATTGTCCAGTTTGAGAAGATAGAATTAGAAATAAAATTAAAAAAGAAATAGTTTGGGCTAATGAGAAAATTTTACCAAATTTCGTTGAAAATACTTTTTGGGCATTCATAAGAGATTTTATAGAAAAGTATGAGAAGATAAATTATAGTATGTAATATAAAAACATGAAACCAATCAATAATTCTTGGGATGAAATCCTAAAAGAAGAAATCTCAAAACCCTATTTTGAAGAAATCAGAAAAGAAATTGTCAAAGATATAAATCTTGGAGAAACTGTCTATCCAGAACTCAATAGAGTTTTTGAGGCTTTTAAATTAACACCTTTTGAAAATGTAGAAGTAGTTATTTTAGG
>JAQUKG010000025.1 GCA_028719245.1 Candidatus Altimarinota bacterium
GCTATTGTAGATAATATTGCTATTATTGTTATTACTACTACTAATTCTACTAAAGTAAATGCTTTTGTAGTTTTTAAGGTTTTGAGGAATATTTTTATGATATTTTTATTTGAGAGTTGCATATTTTTAAGATTATATTTTAGGCTAAGTTATTATAGAAATATATTTTAAAAAATCAAAAAATCTAAAAATATTTTAATTATTATATTCATTAATTTAAAGTTAATTTAAAGAAAAATTATATATTTATTTGAAATATATAAAAAATTTATATGTTATTAATAATTTATATCTTAAAAATTATTTTATGAATACTTGAAAAAACTTATCTTTAATTGATAGACTTTTAAGAATTATTTTAGCAGAAATATTTCTTATTATATGATTTTTTTGGTTTTGATGAATATTACAAATAATACTTTATGTATTTACTTTAATATTTATCTTAACCTGAATTATATGATTTTGCCCTTTATATAAACCATTTTGATTAAACACTTACGAAAATGAAAAAAAATTATGAAAAATTTATCAAATTTGATTTGTTATATTTTTTTTCATTTTAGCAATATTTTGATCTTATTACAGCAATTTCTTTACAAAAAAGATTTTTATAGAGGATTATAATAAAATGAATAATTATTATAAACAAACTCTTTTTAATACCTGAAAAGATAAAAGAGAAGAATCTATTAAAAATTATGATTTACTTATTTTTGAATATAAAATATTTTCAGATAAATATATGACTTATCATCCTTATATTTTAAAAAATGATGCTAAATTAAATACAGATTTGGTAAATATATGAATAATAATAAATACTCTTAAAGAACAAGTTTATACTTGAGATTTGCCAAAAGTTCATTTAGAATTTGAAAAAATTCGTCCTATTTTTCAAGATATTTTGAAAAGAAATAATTTTTCTATGCTAGCTATTTCTCTGGTTGATTTTCATGATGTAATGGAAAAGATTATAGAAAATGCTGATAAAAAAGATACTAGTTGAATTTTATCTACTTATATAGTTGCTAATGAAAAATTAAAAATAGTTGAAAATGAATCAAATGATGATGAAATAAAATCCATAAGAAAAAGTTTGGAAGACATTAAATCCTTAGCTTCTGCTTGAAGAATAGATGAATTATGAAAAAAAGCTCAAGAGTTAAAAGCAAATTTTGTAAAAGTTTATTTAAAAAAATGATAATTTTTATTTTTTAATTTTATATTTATGAAAAAAACAATATTCTTAGCTATATTAGCTGTTAGTTTACTTAATTCTTGTTCTAGTAATACAGACACTACAACAACTCTGACAACAAATACTACAACAATAATTTCATCTCAACCTGATAGAAAAATTGATATTTATGGAAAAGTTATTTCTATGGAATGAAACGAAATTACACTTTTAGAAGTTGATACTTCAAAAGATCCAACTTTTAATATGACTCCTGAAGAAAAGAAAAAATATATGACAAGTTTAGATGAAGCAACTAGAATGGCTTTAAAAGCAGAAATAAATTCTGCCACTTTATGAGAAATAAAGTTAACAATTCCTGTTTGAATTGCGATGACCAAGAAAACTGCTCAATGAACTGATGCTCCACTGGTAGAAGCTAGTTTAGCTGATGTAAAAATTTGATGATATTTGTCAGTTTGGTTAAACCAAGAAATAACTGATAAAAAAATAGCTGATTTTGTAAAAATAGCTTTTATTCAATAAAAATTTAATTTTTAATATTTTTATTTATGTCTTTAATAAATGAAATCAAAACTAATTCTAAAAAAACTACTATAAAAAAAATAATAATAATATCAATTTTAATTTGATGTAGTTGATTTTGATATAATTATTTTTCTAATTTTAAAAAAATAGAAGAAATAAAAACAGAAAACAAAATATACTCTGTTTCAAAATGAAATATTAAGACATCTATAGAAGCTGATTGAAAAGTAGTTTTAAAAGATGAATTAAATCTTGATTTTATAAATGAATGAATTATAAAAAATATTTACAAAAATCAATGAGATTTAGTAAAGGCTTGAGATAAAATAGCTAGTCTTGATTCTAGTTATCTTGATTTATCTATAGATAAATCAAAAATAGCACTTGATATTGCAAAACTAAATTATGAAATAAAGAAAAAATGAGTTTCTAATACTGAACTGGATATTTCTCAAAAACAACTTGATAAAGATTTTATTTCTATGGATAGTTCTATAAAAGAAATAGATAACAGTTTAGAAGAAACAAAATACAATTTAGAAACTGCTAAAAAAAATTTAGAAAATACCAAAAAACAAACTCAAATAGATGAAATATGAGCTAAAAATACTTTTGATAATGCAAAAATAGATTATGATAACTCTATTTCTAATTTAAATTTAACAAAAAAACAAGAAGAAGAAAAATATAAAAATATTGCAAATAAACTTATTATGGAAACTGGGCAAATGATAAGTAATAATGAAAAATATTTATATGATTTAGATATACTTTTATGAATTAGTGATGCTAATAAATATCAAAATGATTCTTATGAAATATATCTTTGAGCAAAAAATAATTCTTTAAAGACATTATCTGAAAATACATATAGAGAAACAAAATCTTTATTTGATGATTTTTATATTTCTTGGCAAGAATATAGAAAGAATATAGATTCTATTACAAATTTAAATTATGATGAATTATCAAATTATAGCTACAAAATGAAAGATATTTCTTCAAATTTAAATAAAACTCTTTCATATACAATAGATTTATTAAAAAATTCTATTTCTAGTTCTAATTTTGCTCAAACTACAATTGATTCATATATAACAAATTTTGAAAATTCTTTATCTAATTCAAAAAATGATACAGCTAATTATATGATTTTATTACAAACCGTTTCTGAAGCAAAAACATCTATGGATATAAAAATAGATTCTGCTGAGAAATTAGTTTTAACATCTTCTTGAAAATTAAATACTGCAAATTCATCACTTGAAAAGGTAAAATTACAAAACGAAATTTCTATAGATAATTCTTTAGAAAAACTAAATTCTCTAAATTTAGATATAAAAGCATTGGAAATAAAAAAACTAAATTCTAAGGCTTTAGCTAATTCTCAAGTAGATATTTCAAAAGCAACTTTAGAAAATAAAAAAAATGTAGATAATTTAGATATAGAACCTTTTTATATGGCTATATTACAAGCTCAAAAAACACTTGATGAGGCTATAAAGAAAAAACAAGATAGTATTTTATTTTCTCCAATTGATTGAAAAATAGCTCAAATAAACTGAAAGATATCTGAAAATACAAACTCCATAAAAGACCCTTTTGTCGTAATTATAAACAATAATAATTTCTATGTAGATGCTTATGTTGAAGAATGAGATATAACAAAGATTAAAAATAATCAAAATGTTTACATTAGTTTTGATGCTATTGATACATTAACTTTAACTTGAAATGTAGTTTATATAGAAGATAAAGCTAACATAGATAATAATTGATTAGTTTCTTATAGAGTTGAAATAATTTTTTGAAATAATGATGATAGAATAAAAGATGCTATGACATCAACAGTAGAATTTGTAACCAAAGAAATGAAAGATGTGCTTATAATTCCAGTTCAAGCTGTTAAAAATATATCCTGAAAACCATCAGTTATTTTAGAAAATAAAGAAATTCGTAAAGTAACAACATGATTTACGGATTGAAAAATGGTTGAAGTTTTAAGTTGATTAGAAAAATGAGAAAAAATAATTTATTAATCTAGTTAAAATCATTTATGCAAAATTCTATAATAAAAATGAGTGACATAACAAAATCATATTATCTTACGAATTTAACAGAAATACCAGTTTTAAAATGAGTAAATCTTGAAATAAAGTCTTGAGAATTTGTTGTGCTTATGTGAGAAAGTTGAAGTTGAAAATCTACTTTACTTAATATTATAGGTTTTTTACATCATTCAACTTGATGAAAATATTTTTTTGAAGGCGAAGATGTTTGAGATTTTAAAGATGATAATATTTTATCTTTTATTAGAAATAAAAAAATATGATTTATTTTTCAACAATTTCATCTTATTGCTAAACTTACAGCTTTAGAAAATGTATTATTACCATGACTATATTTAGAAAAAACAAGTTCACAAAAAACTAAAATAGCTAAAGATTTACTAAAAAAAGTATGACTTTGAGATAAAATAAATAACTACCCTTGAGAATTATCTGGCTGACAGCAACAAAGAGTTAGTATTGCAAGAGCATTAATGAATAATCCAGAAATAATATTAGCTGATGAGCCTACTTGAGCTTTGGATTCTACTACAACAATAGAAATAATGAATTTGATGATGGATCTAAAAAAAGATTGAAAAACTATAGTTATGGTCACTCACACACCACTAGTTGCAAAATATTCTGATAGAATAATTTTTTTAAAAGATTGAAAAGTTATAGATTGCAATTATCAACTTAAAGAAGAATAAATTATAAAAATATTATATGTATGAAATACTAAAAATAGCTATTAAATCTCTTTATAATAATAAATTAAGAAGTTTATTAAGTTCACTTTGAGTAATTATTTGAGTTGCAACAATTGTGCTTGTAATTGCTATATGACTTTGAGCTCAAAAATCTATAGAGGACCAATATGCAAATCTTGCAGTTACTTCTATAATGGTAAATCCTGTTAGTACTGAGTGAAAAATATCAAAACTTAGTGAAAATGATATAATTATCATAAAAGAAAAAGCTAAATATATAGATAAAGCGACAGCTGTTTTACAATCAAAAATGATAGTTTCAGATTCTTCAAATTCTTTATCGCTTTGAATTTTATGAATTTGAAAAGATTTTTTAGATATTTCTAGTTTAAAAATTGAAACTTGAAGATATTTTGAAAATGCTGAATTAGAAGAAAAAATCAAATATGGTGTTATTTGAAACTGAGCTTGTTTGGATTTTTTTTGAACTACCAAGGATGTAATTTGAAAAACAATAAGTATTTGAAAAAAGAAAATAGAAATAATTTGAATTTTTAAAAAATCTTGAACTTCTCTAGGTCCTATAACATATGATGATACTATATTTTTACCTTATGAAACTACAAAACAAATAATATGAGATTCATCAACTCCTAGGCTTGTAATGTTAGCAAAGGATATAGATAGTATAAATTTAGCTATATGAGAATTAAGTGAAATATTAAGAGAAAGTCATAAATTAAAGCCATCTGATATGGAAGATTTTAGAGCTGTTGATCAATGATCAAAAGTAGTTGCAGCAAAAGAATCTTCATCTACTATGACTATGCTTTTAACTTGAGTTGCTATAATAGTTTTAGTTGTTTCTGGAATATGAATAATGAATGTAATGTTTGCTTGAGTTGCTGAAAGAACAAAAGAAATTTGAATTTTAAGATCAATATGAATAAAAACAAGTGATATATTAAATATATTTTTATTTGAATCAATTATACTTAGTTTATCTTGATGAATTATTTGAGTTTGATTATGAGAAATATTAATTCCAACTATAATTTATTTTGATTTAATAAATGTTTTACATAGTTTATCTTGAGATTTACTTGCATTTTTCTTTGCTATATTTGTTTGAGTGTTTTTTTGATATTACCCAGCTTATAAGGCAAGTAAACTTGATCCAGTAGATGCTCTTAGAAGTTAAAGAATATCTTTAATTAAGTAGTAAAATCTTACTTAATCATTTTATCATATAGTGACATTTCTATTTTTTACGATAGTGACATTTTAACTTTTAAAATTACAATTTTTAAAATATAATTTGACTAAAAATAAAAATATATATAATCACTTTACTTTCTATATCAAAGACAGTTGGCAAATATGAAGTCCAACCGAGATAAAAAATAAGTTTTAGTTAATATTTTTATGTATAACAAAACAAATCTTTTTATCTTTAATATGATAAAGAGATTTTTTATTTAGAAAGATTTAATTTATAATTTTTTTAAGATGGCAGTTTCAAGAACTAAAAAAAGTGAAATACTTTCAGAATTAATTGAAAATATTAAAAATGCAAAATCTATAGGTTTTGCTCAAACAAATGGTATGAAAGTATCTGATTTTTCTGATTTGAGAAAAGATTTAAGAACTGTAAATACTACTTATAATTTAACTAAGAAAACTTTAGTTAAAATTGCAGTTAAAGAAGCATTATGACTAGATTTAGATTTAGATTTATTACCATGACAAGTTTGAGTAGTTTGCTCAAATGATGATGCAATTGCTTGATTAAGTAAAACTAATGCTTATATATTAAAATCTTTTAATAAAAAAGCTACAGCTCAAAAAATTAGTTGGGTTGCTTCTATTTTTGAATGACAAATTAATTGACTTGAAGAAACAAAAGCTATTGCTTCAATGCCTTCAAAAGAAACATTACTTTCAAGATTGGTTGGATCTATGATGTCTCCACTTTCTGGTATGGCAAGATTTCTTGATGCAGCTTCTAAAGAACTTACAACTCAAGGCAAAACTAAAGTTTGAGAACTTGAATGAAAAAAAGCTGAATAATAAGAAAGCCTTCTTTGTGATATAATTGATATTTAGTATACTGACTAGAAAATTCTAGTCAGCAACTAGCTATTAATTTAGTTAGAATCAAATATATTTTTATTTTTTAAATTTTTTATTATGGCAGAATTAAGTGCTAATGCAACTAAAATTTTAGATTTAGTTAAGGAATTAACTATCGTTGAATTAAATGATTTAGTTAAAGCTATGGAAGAACAATTTGGTGTTTCTGCTGCTGCTCCTGTTATGGTTGCTGCTGCTGGTGCTGCTTGAGCTTGAGAAGCTGAAGAAAAAACTACTTTCAATGTTGAATTAAAATCAGCTTGAGGAAGTAAAATAGCTGTTATTAAAGTTATTAGAGAAATAACTGGTCTTGGATTAAAAGAAGCTAAAGATTTAGCTGATGCAGGATGAGTAGTTAAAGAAGGTGTTTCTAAAGATGATGCTAATGAAATGAAAGCAAAATTAGAAGCTGAATGAGCTACTGTTGAAGTAAAATAATATTTTTCTTGATTTAAAAAAGCAAAAACTTATAATGTTTTTGCTTTTTTATTCGGAATTAGCCAAGTGGTAAGGCAGGAGACTCTGAATCTCTCACCATAGGTTCGAATCCTATATTCCGAACCATAAAATATTTACACTATTTAGTAAAAATGAAAAGATTTATTATTTTTATATTTTTATTTTTTCCAATCAAATTAATAGCATATTATGATTTTAATTGTGATGATGAAAGTATATTTTTTGCAAATAATATAAAAATTAAAGAAATAGAAATTTCTAGTTTTTATTGTGATTTTTGAAAAACAAAGACTTTTAATTTTGTAGAAAATAAAGGAGGAAAAAATTGAAATTTTATAAAATATGATAAAAAAACAAAGACTATTTCAAGTATTACAAGAAATGAATTAGTAGATTATATAAGAAGACTAAAAATAGATTTAGATGATGTAAAAAATGATGAAGAAACTAAAAAAGATATTTTTAATGCTTATACAAAAGATTATAGACATTATAAAGAAAAATTACCACAATTTTTTAAAAAATATATTTTTACAAAAAAACAGTTATTACAAATTTATATAGAAATAGAAAAACAACCTTATAGAATATTTGAAAAAACATTTTGAGAAAGACTTTTGATGAATTGAAAAATTATTTCTAGAGAAGAGTGGTGAGCGGATGAAAATTATTCAAAAAGTGAGATTTATATGAAATGATGTGAAGATTGAAATTGTTATACTTGACCAATTGCACAAAATGAACTCAAAGAAAATTATTTAAATTATTTTAATGAAATAGATAAAAAAGACAAAATAACAAAAATATTTAATGATTGAAGAGATTCTTTAAATTATTTTCCAGTTGATAGAATTATAATTCATCATACAGCTGGACCATATGAAGGTAAAAAAGAAGATGCTGTGGCTTATATGAAATCAGTTCAAAAATATCATGCTTTAACACTAAGATGGTGAGATGTTTGATACCATTATTTAATTGATTGAGTATGAAATATTTATGAATGACATGCTTGATGAAAATATGTTTTATGAGCCCATGTTGCAACTCATAATTATTGAAGTATATGAATTGCTTTAATGAGTGATGGTTATTATTCACCTGAAATGTTAAAATCTTTACAGAAATTAGTTATTTATTTGGGTAAAGAATATAATTTAGATTTAACTCAAAAAACAACAGTTAGAAATTCCAATTTAACTTGACGGGAACAATGATGGGTTATTATAGCTCATAAGGAACTTGATTATAGAAAACCAAAAGATCCAGAAATAGACATGAATGACTTTAGAAAAGAAGTAATTGCAACAAAATTAAAACTTAATAATACTTTAGTAAAAAAATAATAATTTTTATGTTCATATATTTAGAAAAATCTCAGAAAGATAATATTATTGCTAAAAATATTATTTTAAAATTTACAAATGTAAATATTTTAGAAATAGATAATTATAAAAATATTTTTGATAAAAATATTTCTTGAAGTATTGAAAAAGTAATTGTTATCGCTTGAGTAAATAATGCTATTTTAGAAGCTCCAACTTGATATTGACATTCTTGAACCTGATATTTTCTAAAAAATTCTCTAAATTGTATTTATAATTGTAATTATTGTTATTTAAAATGAGCATTTAAAAATGATATTCAAGTCTTTTTTGTGAATTATGATTTAATGAAAAAACAAATTTTAGAAACTATCTCAAGAAGGCAAAATAATGAAACTATATGGTTTTATACCTCAGATTATTCAGATAATTTAGCAACAGATAATTTAACAAATTTTAGTATAGAATTTTTTCCATTTTTTGATAGTCTAGAGAATATAAAAGCTGAAATAAGAACAAAAAGTACAAATATTTGAAACTTATTAAAACTAAAACCAAGCAAAAATATTGAAATAGCTTTTTCACTAAATCCTAGCGAAGTGATAGAAAAATACGAACTAAAAACTCCAAATCTTGATATGAGAATAAAAGCTATAAATACTCTAATCTCAGCTTGATGGCAAGTTTGAATAAGATTTTTACCACTTTTAGAAATAGATAATTATAAAGAAGTCTATGAAAAGTTTTTAGATTATGTTGTTTTAAAAATAGACTTTTCTAAAGTTTATTCAGTATTTATTGGATGACTTTTATATACAAAAGAAGATTATAATAAAATAATAAAAAAAGAACCATACTTAGACTTACTCTATAAACTTGAAGATTCTCGCGATGGTTTTGTGAGAGAAAATAGAGAAGTAAGAGATTATTTTTATAAATTATTTGATGAATTTTTAAAATGACAAAAATGTAATAGATGTTTAGATAATTAAAAAACTACTGAAATTTCAGTAGTTTTTTAATTATCTTTAGAAAAATTTAATTCTATCGGCATTTGGATGATCTCTTAATTTTTCAAGTGTTTTTGCTTCAATTTGTCTAATTCTTTCTCTTGTAACTCAAAATTCTTTTCCGACTTCTTCCAAAGTATGTATATCTCATCAATCAAGTCCAAATCTCATAATTACTATCTTTCTTTCTCTTGGAGTTAAAAAATCAAGCATTTCATAAAGATTTTCTTTTAACAAAGTCATATTTGTTTCTTTGTCTGGAGTTAAGTTTTTATCATCTTCTATAAAATCTCAAAGCGAAGTATCTTCTTCAGATCAAACTGGAGTATCAAGTGATAAAATATCTTGAGAAATTCTCATTATTTGACGAACTTTTCTAATGTCCATATCCATTTCTGTAGCTAATTCTTCCATTAATGGTTCACGAGTTAACTCTTGAGTAAGTCTTCTATAAGTATGAGTAAATTTATTAATAGTTTCTATCATATGAACAGGAACTCTAATAGTTCTTGCTTGATCTGCAATTGCCCTAGTAACTCATTGTCTAATCCACCAAGTTGCATAAGTTGAAAACTTAAATCATTTATCTGGATCAAATTTATCAACAGCTCTAAAAAGTCAAACATTTCATTCTTGAATTAAATCAAGAAGTCAAAGTCACCTTCACATATATTTTTTTGCAATACTTACAACAAGCCTTAAGTTTGCTGCAGCTAATTTCTTTCTAGCTTCTTGTTCTCATTTTTTAATTCTTCTTCAAAGATCAACTTCTTCTTCAGCCGATAATAAATTTACTCTTCAAATTTCATTTAAATACATTCTAATACTATCATCACTAATTTCTGATAACGAAATAGTAGCTTTTTCTATATCTTCTTCAACATCTTTTTTGTCAATATCAAATAAATTTTCTTTATCTAAATTATCAACTATTTCAATTTTTAATTGCAAAAAACGGACATAAACTTCATCAAGTAAGTCAAGATCATCTTCTGCATGAGGTAAAGCAGACATAATTTCATCTTGAGTAATCTTTCAATCTTTTTTTCATTTTTTCATTAATTCTTGAATTTCTTCTGGCATTCAATCAAGAATTTCTTTTGGAACTTCAATATCAATAAATTTTTGTAATCATTTTCAAATTCTTCTTTTATCATCTGACCTATCAATTGGCATTCTTTTTAATCATTTTTCTTTTTTATCATCTGAAGAATTATCTAAATCAGAAATATTTTCCTCAAAATCATCTTCCCATAAATCATCTTCACTTGGCTCTAATTTATCATCATTTGGATCTTCTTCAATTAAATTAAGTTCATCTAGATTTACCTCTTCAATTAAATTTTCATCATCTTTTTGATTCTTTTTTGACATAAAATATTGTTAATATATAAATATTGATTCTACAATAAACAAAAAAACACCTTCAAATTTTAAAGAAGGAAGAAAAAAATAATTTAGTTTATATTATTTTTCATTTAATTTACTATGTAATTAGTAATTTTACTCTTATATTTTATATATTTTTCAAAAATTACAACTTTTTATTTTAAAATACTATTTATTAAAAAAGCTCATTCTCATCTAGTAATATTTTTATCAGGTTGAAAATATTTAGTTTGTCCAAAATAATCATTCCAAGTTTTATTTTTTAAAATATTTTTTGAAAATATTTGCTTAGTAGAGTCTAAATCTCTAAACTTTATTTCGTCTTTTCAATTATAATTTTCAAGTGGAAAATATTCTCAAATTAAAGACAAGAATTCTCATCTTGTAAAATAAGTATATTTTGAATTTTGATATTTTGATAATAAATTTATTTTTTCTAAATAAATATTTTTACAATCGAAATTATAACATTTTGATAATTTATATTCTAAAGCAGAGGTTAAAAAATTAACTCAATCTTGAGTTGATAGTTCCCTGTCTTGCATAAAATATCATTTATTAATTCAACTTGCTATTCATAATTTAGCTATATCTAAAACATCATTGTAATAAGCATATTTATAATCAATATCATAAGGCTCAACTCAAAAAACTTTTGCCTGAATAATATTTTTGCTTCAATTTGAGATATTTATAATATTAACTCACAAATTTAAAACTTTGTATTCAAAAATCAAAAGTCATAAAGTTGTGTTGTTGTAATCAAAAGTAATTTCATCTTTAAAATATTTATCTTCACAATTTGTATTATAAATATATTGTAAATTACTTAAACTATTTGCTTTTTTTAGACAAAATTTAACTGATTTATCTGGTGATGATAAAGTATATTTTCAATCAAATTTAAATCAAAAAATATTTAATCAAAAATTGTCTTTAAAATATAAAGCTGATTTATTATTACTTGAAATTACATTTTTACTTGAAGTTAAAATAACTCAAGTTTTTGGAATAATTGATTTTTTTGTGTCTATTACTCAAAAATTTACTTTTTTAAAAAATGTTTCTCAAATATAAACTTCTAAAGTCATTTTCCCAGACATTTTTGGAGTAATTTTAAAATCTCTAACTCAATTATCTATTTGTAAAATTCAGTTTGGGAATAAACTAAATCTATTTTGGTCATATTTAAAATTCATATTTCCAGGAAAACTTCCAGTAAAAGGTTTTTTTGTTCTTTTATCATAAACACTTATTCTAAAGGTTCAAGATTTTCAAAGTTCTATATTTCATCATAATCACAATAAACTTACTTTAACATCATATATTTTTAAAAAATCTTGTATTTCTTTTTTTAATATTTCTTGTCTTGAAAGCAATCATTGTTTTGAGATTTTTTCTTGTTTAGGTTTATCAATCTCGGTTGCTTTTATAATAACTCAAGAAGTTTCTAAAAATAAAAGTGGATCAATTGTATTTGTATTTAATTGGTCAAAACACACATTTGAATTAACTATTTTATCGTAATTTTTCTCGCTACAATTTGACCGATACCGAGGTCAAGTTCAAGAAACTGCTAAATCAATTTGAAAATGAAGATGATTTCAATAGCTATTTCATGTATTTCAAACTTCTCAAATTTTTGTATTAGTTTTAATATTATCTCAATAACTACCTTCTATTTTTGAAAGATGAGCATAATTTGAATAAACTTTTCTTCAATTTACTATATGTTCTATTTTTACAGTATTTCCCCGTCAAACTATATTTTTTGCTAAAACTACTTTTCAATCTGTAATAGCATAAATTGGAGTTCCTTTTGCAGTTGCTATATCTACTCACCCATGTCACCCATTTCCTACATCCCAACCATAATCATAAGTTGATCACCATAAAATAGTATAAACTCTTCTATAAAGATTATAATCGTTTTTATATTTTTCATAATCTAAAGTTTTCAAAATAGGTAAAGGCATTTTACATTCATCACCCAAAGTTGAAAAATCTTGAAATCTACAATCAACTTTACTAATTGTTTTAATTGGATAAACAAAATCTGCATTTACATTTAATACAAAAAATAATCAAACTAAAACAAAAAAATACCTTAAATATTTCATAACTAAATTGTTAAAAATTATTTAGAGTATATTAGTTTATAATTCTAAAAAGACAAATTTTTATAAAAATTATAAATTTAATTATTATTAATTAGTTTTTTCATAAAAATAAAATCAAGGTGTTTCTATATCTCATTCATAAACTATAATTCAACTTTTACATCCATTCACCAATAATGCTTCTCAAGCAGAATTAAATTGTATTCCATGTGAACTTCAGTCTTTTTCAATTGTTGATATATCAACAATTATTTCTATATTTGTAGTTTTAGTTCCTGTGTTATAATCTACTTTTAATGTTCATCATTGTTTTCGTATAAATACTCAATATAAATTTACTAATTCTAATAATGTATTATCATTATTCTGTAAAGTTAGTATAGAACCAAATGAAATATCATTTGGTAATTTTTCTTGTTTTCATTCTTTTAAAATTTCCGTAAATTTAGAAATATAATGAGCAATATAAAGTAATAATTCATTGTCATCAATTCATTCTAAAAATGCTTTATTAAGTTTATTACCTATATCATTTCAAGATAATATTATTTCAATAACTTTTTCCTTAACTTCACTTACAATTTTTTCTAATATTTCAAAAAAAGTTTTATTTTCTCATTGAAATTCAATTGTTTTTCATGAATTATTATCATCATCATCCTTCATTTTTTCCTTTGCTTCTTCTAAAGCATTTTCTATATTTTGGTTTTTACATTGTGATAACATATTTTTAATTTAAGAAGTATCCTTGTTTTTATAGTATTTTTTTTATTTTTGTCAAAAATATATTAACTTTTTTCTGACTCTCTTTTACTATATAAAACAAATTTATTGTTTTCTCAATCATACATTATAACTCATTCTCAAATTTCTGTAGATGAATTAAAGCATTCTTGTATTTCATCAAAACCTTCAATATTTGCTTCAAAATTATAATCACTAAAATCTAAATCTGAATAATTTTCAACGGTTTGGAAACTAATTTTTCATACCACATTTCTTTTTACCAAAATAATTATTTTTCAATTTTCTTTCATAATATTTCAAACTTCAGTTAATTTTCAAAAATCAGATAGACTAATTTTTCATCAGTTTCTTCATATACTATAACTGCAAGAAAAATATATACATTGAGGTCTAGTTTTTGTTAGAGGTAATCTTTTTTTAGGGCCTTTTTTATTATATTCTTTTCTTAATTCATTTTCATTTTCTGGTGAAAAACTTTCAATAAAATCTTGTGTTGAAAAAGTCTTTTTAAAGATTCTAGAATTATCTAAATAAGAAAGTAAACAAGTTATTGTATCATTTTTATCATCAATTTTTACTATTAATTTTTTCTCTCAATGAAAAAATACCAAAAATGATTCTCAAAAAGCATAAACCTTTACTTTTAATCCAGAAAATATATTGTCTAAAACTAACTTTTTTATTTTTTGAATTCATTCCAATTTAAAAATTTTCTTGCGAGCTATTGCTAATTTCCTCTTTATTCCTTTTATTGTTTTATCTGCTTTATCAACATCTTCACTTAATTTTTCTACTTGGCTTGTTAATCATTGATTTGTAGAAATAGTATTAACTACATCTTTATTTAATAATATATTTTTTACTTTTTCTAAAATTAATAATCAAATCAAATAACATTCTATTCACATTTCTTCTCTTTTTGATTCTATTAAATTTTTCAAATTATAAAAAGGAACTCAATCTTTTTCTAATATTTCTTTTACAAGTTTTGAAGTAATTCATGATAATTCTTTCCATTTTGTTTTAAAATCTGGCTCTAAACTTTCAACAGTTGCAATATAAGATGTTAATATTTGTTTTTTATCTGATTCTTTTTCCAAAATATATATATTAAAAAATAAGAAATTAATCTATTTATAAAATTAAAAAAGTCAAAAAATTTTGTATTTTAACTTTTTTTTATATAATGCCTGCACAATTTTAGCAAGAACATACATCTACAATTAGCTTGACTAACTGAGGAAAGTCTGGACTCCATGAGAAAATTACAAAAGCTAACGGCTTTGGTTTGGATATAATTCATAAAATTCAAATACCACTAGTGCCACAGAGACTATACTAAGGAGAAATCCCAAAAAGTGAAAAGTCAAAAGGTGTATTTAAAACTAATTTTACAAATATTTGTAAGTAAGATTTAACTGCTACTTTTGAAGAATTAGAGCAATCTAATTGACTTGGTAAACTGTGTATGGAGCAATGGGAATGGTATTTTTGTTTGATTATTTCTCTATTGTTAAACAAAAATATACCCAGCTTGAGGTGAGAAGTGATTCTCATCCTAGATAGATTGATGTATAGATACAAAATCCGGCTTATTATTCTTGCTAAAATTTTTTAAAAATAATTCTAATATTTATGAAAATAGTTTTAATATGAATTCAATGATCTTGAAAATGAACTCAAGCAAGAATATTGCAAGATAAATATTGATTTAAAATTTTAGAAATGTGATGAGAATTTCGTAAGATAATTCAAAGTGGAACTGAGCTTTGAATAAAAATAAAAGAAGTTATTAACTCTTGAAATCAAGTAAATGATGAATTATGAAAAGCTGTAATGGAAAAAGCTATTTTAGAAAATCTTTGAGAAAATATAGTTTATGATGCTTTTTTAAGAAATGAACGGAATAAAGAAGTATTAAATAGATTAATTCCTGATTATAAAGTAATTTATTTTGATTTACCAGAAACAGAAGCAAAAAAAAGACTTCTTTGAAGAATGTATGACAAAGAAACTTGAGAAACTTTTCAAGCTTGAATTTTAACAAATCCAAAAAATTGAAATACTTTAATTAAAAGAGCCGACGATGAAGAACAAGCGATAATTCAAAGAATAAAATCTTTTTATGATTTAACTATGCCAATAGTAGAAGAATTAAGAAAAGAATGAAAAATTATTGAAATTGATGCAAATTGAAATATTGATGAAATAGCTTTGAGAATTAAAGAAAAATTAGGGTTGTAAAAATAATATTTACTTTAATTTTAGTATAAAAAACTTTATAACTAGAAATTTTGATTATATTTAAAGTATTTAGTTTAATACTAGAATTTTTAAATAAAAATTTTGATTTTAATAAACATTAAATATAATATAAATTGTAATCTAATAAAATTACTTTTAAATTTTTATATATATGAAAACTAAACTTTTAAAATGATTTGTATTTTGAATATCATTTACAGTATGAATAATTATATGATATTTTGTATTATTTGCAGCACTTGATTGGTCAAGTATTAATACAAATGTAAATACAGAAACTCCATTAACTCCAACCCTGTGGAATAATACTATGAGTTGAATTATAAGTAATGTAAATAAAGCAGAGAATATTTGAGTTGTTTTTACTCGTTGGGGTAAAAAAACTTGTCCAATAAATGCAACACTTGTATATGAATGAATTACTGCATGATCACATAATGGTCATTGATGATGATGAGCAAATGCATTATGTTTATCAAAGACTCCTTCTTGGCTTGATTATAATGATTGAAATCAAGACTGAGCACTTATTTATTGAGCTGAATATGAAGTTAGTTCAGGTCAAATACCTAGTCTTACATCTTTACAAAATTATGAAGTTCCATGTGCTGTATGTCTTGATACAAGATATTCTATACAATTTATGTATCCATGACAAACTACTTGTCCTTCTTCTTGGAATATTGAATATGCTTGATATCTAATGTCAAAACATTATACTCAAAGTAAATGAGAATTTATATGTGTAGATCAAAATGCAGAAGCAATTTGAAGTAATGCGGATAATGATGGATATTTATTATATCCAACAGAATATGAACTTTGATCACTAACATCGCCTTATATTCAAAATAGAGAAGCTACTTGTGCTATATGTACAAAATAATTTTTTATATAAGATAAAAATGTTAAAGAAAAAAGAAATGTCACTACATAATGGTCCAAGAAAACTTGACATAAAAAAAGATATGAATAAGCTAAG
>JAQUKG010000026.1 GCA_028719245.1 Candidatus Altimarinota bacterium
ACTGAATTATCTAAATCTATTAAATATTCTTTTTCAGTTAATCAATCAAAACATTCATAAATATTATCTAAAAAAGAAACAATAATTTTTTGATTTTCTAAAACTTTAACTCACAAAAAAATATCCATTTTAAAAACTGGCATATAATAGTTATTTGTAAATTTTTTTATATAATAAAAATCAATAAATCAAAAACCATTTTCAAATTTTAAACTAATTTTTATATATTCTCATAAATCAGTTTTTACCTCTTCAAAAGAAATAGTTTCAAATGTTTTTATAAAATCTATTATCTTATTTTTTGCATATATTAAAGATCTTTTTTCTTTTTCTATATCTAAAAATGGTGTATTAAAACGATAAATTGTTGAAATATTTTGCATAATTTACTTCAATAAAATATTCCCCTCTATCTTTTTGATAGAGGGGTTAGGGTTGAAGGCTTAAACACTTCCAGAATTTAATTCACGAACTAATTCTTCTTGAGAAGTTTTATTTAAAACTTTTAATCATTCAAGTTTTGTTTTAGCTTCTGCGAAAGTAGCTTTTTCAGCTTCAGCTTGAATTAATAAGTCTTTTCTAAATGTTTCAATTTGATCAAAATGATTTTTTAATTTAGTAACATTTTCAACAAATACAGTAGTAGATAACGAAGGTTTTGAAGCAATTTCTTCTGCTTTTCTAGAACTTTCAATTGCTTTATCAGTTAATTCAGATGACATTTTATCAATAGTTGATCACATAACTTCCATAGCTTTAGCAGAAGCATCAAGTGCTTTTTGACTAGAAGTTTCTATTAATGCTGTTGAAAGTAAAGTTTTAAAAATAGGTCTTGAAGAATTCATACTTAAAGATAATTTTTGAGCTGCATCAAGTCTCATAAGTAATCTTTTTTCGGTCATTTTTAAATTTCAAATCAAAACTACTAAATTTCAAGCAAAATATTCTACATTTTTTAAAAATAATGATAATTTTTCTTTTTGTACTACATCAGTTTCTGCTTCTATTTTTGTTTTAAATTCAACAATTTTCTTATCAATAAATAATTTATAAGCTTCAACCTTTGAAATATTTTCTCAAATTCAATCCAAAAATTTCTTTTGTAAATCAACAGAAGTATTTAAACTTGTATAAGCTGTATCAAATCATGAAAATATAACTCAAATTTTTCATTCAATTCATTTTAAATTAAAAGATGCCTCATCAAATTTTTTATCTAGAGTTTTTACTAAACTTCAAAGTAACGGAATTGATTTAACAATTCTCATTGCTTTTCAGTCATTATTTATAATTTCACTATAAACAGTTTGAACTTCTGCATTCATTTTTGTTAATTCATCACTAACATTCATAATAGGATCACTATCAATCACTTTTGCAGACTGAGAAACTATATTATCAAATGGAGCAGTAATTTTTTCTCAAATACTTCTAAAATCTCTAGCTTCAGCAAATGTTTGTTCAATTTCTTTAACATCACTTTCAGTAATTTGTGTTTTTTTCTCTTCTGCTAAATCTTGTGTTTTTACTTGAGTAGTCATAATATTAATATATTAAAAAATAAAGTAGCTTGATTATACTATAATCAAGCTAAAAAAACAAGTTTTTTGATTAAATTCAAAGTTTTTTTCTTTTTTCTTCTGCTTTTTCTTCTTGAATTTTTCTTGAAGCATTTTCTTCCAAAGTTCAAACTCTTATAAATTTTGCATAAATTGGTGAAAGCTTTTTAAATTGTTTGTAAGCTTCAACAAATAATCTTCTGTAACTATCATGTCACCAAGGAGTTGTTCTTTGTTCAATTACATAAGCAAGTTGCCCTGGATTCATTTCAAAAGTTGTTCTAATTAAATGTCATAAAGCACAAACATATTCAGAAATATATTGATCATCTTTTATAACTTTTTTTGCCAAAATTGTAGTTTTTGTCATAACTTCATCATAAGCATTTTTAAATTCTTCCATTCAAGGTAAATCAATATATTCTGGATAATCATATCAGTGAATTGCTGTTGCTCATTGCCATAGTTGATAACTAGCTCTATGTCTTTGAATATCTCTATAGGCACCAAAATCAACTAAAAATTCAAACATTATTGAAGAATGTTGCAATGCTCTTGGCATATGATCAAATTTTCATCTATCTTCTAAATATATTTTCATTAAAATTTCTTTTTCATTGTTATCCATTTCATTTACTAAATCCATACATTCATCATAACTTAATCAAGATTTTCTAGCATTTTCAAATAAAATACTAGCACAAATATTATCATCTAAATCTCATTCAAAAATAATATTTACTCTATCTTTATCTTCAATTCATTGGTATAATCATATTTCTTCACTATCTTCTTCATCTTCAAATAAATCATTAATATAACCGTCTATTTTATTTTTTCTTGTTATATCATAATCACTAACTCAAACATGACTCAAAAGTCATGGAGATAATTTTAATGCTTCTTCATGCATAGATTTTGCAATAATTCTACATTCTTCTAATTCATGCCCCAACATCCAAGAAATATGAGTTTCTAAAGTTCTAGTTGAAAAACTTGCTCAAAGTGAAGTAGAAATACAGCTAGGTAGTATATATCTAATTATATCAAAAACTTTTGCATTTAGAGTATTTTCATAAGCTCTATCTGAAACAAATTCTTCCCTATTTACAATTTTATTTTCTTCTAAAGCAAGTTTTACTTTTGGAGTAAATTCTAAATATTTCTCCATTAACTCTTTTGAAATATCTTCTATTTCTTGTCAATATTTTGAATTTAGTATTTGAGGAGGTAAAACTAATGAATCTTTTCAAAAATGCAAATATCTAGTTGATTTCTCTTGAAAATCTCACAAAGTTGGGAAAGGAGATTCAATCATTCATTTAACAACTACTTGACTAACTCACTCAATTGCAAATCTAATTCTATCAGCATCTTTTAAACTATTATGACCATAATCAACTCACCATTTTTTTAGAAAATCACTTGCTTTTTGTTCAAAAAAATCAAGATTTAAAGATTTAGAACTTTTTATAGAGTTTGCTAAATCATCTAAAGAAATATGTTCTTCTGGAGTTATAATTCATTTTTCTAAAGCAGTTTTACTATCATCAAAAAGTTGCAAAAATCTATCTCTCATAGATAATTGACTTCTAGAATATTGTCAAACTAAAAAAGCCCAAAGTTGATTTGATAAAGCATTTTTAGCACAATAAACATTTTTATCAGTATTAGTGAAAAAATATTCTAAAACTATTTTTTCGTTTTCGCTATATTCTCTTTTATTTAAAAGCGAAGTAAAAGTTCAAGTTGACATAGAAAAGTAAGTTAGGAATTAATATTATATCAAAAGCTAATTATTATAGATTTAATAATTTTTTTTAGTTCATCTTTTGTAATTTCATTTTTTGCAACTCATATTGCAATATCTTCAAGTTTTACAAATAAAGATGGTATTTTAAAATTATTAATTTCTAAAAACATTCATAAACTTCAAATTGCAGTTCTTTTGTTTCAATCGTTAAAACAATGAAATTTTATTATTCAAAAAAATAAATGTGTTGCTTTTTGAACTATATTTGAATAATATTCATCATTTTTTATGTGTTGCAATATAGATTCTAATTGTTGTTTATCTTTTATTCAAGATAATCATCAAAATTCTTTTATTATTTCATTGTGTAAATCTATAATATCATTTATATCTAAATAAATCATACTATTTTTCTGTTAATCTTTTAAAAGCATCATAATTAGATTTGTCCTCTAATTGCTTTTTTAAGTATTCTTTTTTACTATCTTGTATTTTTTTTTCTTCTTTATTTTGTAAAGTAGCAAAAGTTCAAGTTGACATAGAAAAGTAAGTTAGGAATTAAATTATTTTTAGTATATGAAATAATAAAAAAACTCAAAATAAATTTTGAGTTTTTAAGCATTTCAATTACTTTTATTTATACTAAGAGTTATTTTTCCCCCATCTTTTAAAGTAACAATGGTTTTATAACTACCATTTTCTAGTAGTTGTCAAATAATATCAATTATATTTTCTTTTGGAATATTACCTTCTTTTTCTCAGATAAGTGGTATATTTGTTTTTGCTGTTACATTAGTTCAATTAATCCCTATATAATCAACAGAAAATGGTATAATACCATATGTTATACCAACATAATATTTATTATCTCATAAAGTCAATATCCTTCAATCATAACTAATTCATTCTATTTTTCAACTTGATAAAGGTGTTTCTTCTTTAATTGCTCTTAAAGTATCAGCTAATTTTGTAGCTTGATCTACATCTTTATTTTTAACTCTATCTTGTCATCCTTCTTGTGCTGTTGCAGTAGTTACATTTGAGTCATATAGTTTTCTAACTCTTTCTAACTGAGCTAAAAGGTCATCCATCTTAGCTATATCTTGAGGATTAGTTAATTTTCATTTTTCTTGATTTAATTCTTCTAAAAATCTAGCAAATTCTTTATGTGCTTCTTTTTGTTGTTCTTTAGAAAATTTTACTCATTTTTGAATTTTTTCATTTACGGCTACTTCTATTGAATCTAATTGTTTTTTTCAATCTTTATATTTTTCTTCAAATGATGAAGTTTCTCAACTTGTTTCTATTCTAGCTCATCATCAATCTTTAGGTTGTTTTAGTGCATCAAAATCATATTTTGGTTCTTGGTTTCATAACTCACCACCTCATGCTCTTATTGGTTTTTGAGGGTCAGGACTTTCTGTTGGTTCTTGTTTTGGTAGATGAACACTTCTTGCTTCTGTATGAGAAGTATTTCCTAAGCGAGATGGAGAATTTGCTTTAGTAGCTGGAGTATGAACTCTAGTTTCTACACTTGCAGAATTTCAAGTCTTATTTATTTCTATAGTTTTTCAAGCATAAATTTTATTTATATCTGCAATATTATTATCTCTTGCTAATTGTTCAGTTGTAGTTCAAAAACTTTTTGCAATTTGTCAAAGTGTATCTCAGCTTCAAATTTTATATTTTAAATTATTTACTCTATTTGAGTCAATTCATCCAGCAACTGCATTTGGATCTTTTAAGATTTCTCAGTGTAGTCAATTTACTGCTGATTCTCTATTTCATCAAACTTCATGATTTCATCAAGCCATATTTTAAAATTAATTAATAAAGTTGTGTTAAAATATCTTCTAAATCAGTTTCATTTTTTTCTTCAGCTTCCATTTTTCTCATATCAACAAGCCTTTCTTTAGCTTTCTCTAACATATTTCAAACTTTTTCTGCTGAGTTATTTTCTACTAAAATAATTGCATCAAGTATTATATCAAAAACTTCTACCAATAAATCATCATTATTTGAATTATTAATAGAATTTACTATATCAAGTAAATCAATAACTTTTTGATTATCTTGCGGTAATTTTGATAATAAAGTCATTAAAGATGATTTTTTCTCTAAAAAAGTTTTTTCTTGAAATTCTAAAATTAATAGTTTTTTATTTCAAATCATAAAAAATAAATAATAAATGTAATACTCCTTAATTATATCACTTATTTTAAAATAAATCAAAATAATTGAATTTAAAAAATAGTTTCTAAAATTAAAGTTTAAGAATTTTTAATCATAAAAAAAATCAAAACTGAGTTTTGATTTTTTTTATTTTTTTAACTTTTTTATTTTATGTAGTTTAAAATATTTAATTTTACAACTAAAAGCATAAATCTATTTTTATCACTTAATTTTGAATTATTAAGTAAATTGTCAATTTTAGTTAAAACTGTATCTAATTTTGTTTTGTAATTATCTGGATATTTAGCTTTGATTAATGCAAATATCTTTGCTAGTTGAGAATCATATTTAGTTTGAGACATTTTGTTATATTTAAAAAGTCATAACTCTTTTTTTACAGCAAATATTCATAAATTATTATTAATATTTGATAATTTATTAGTAATTATTGAATTATTTAAATAGTTATATTTTGCTATATCTTGTTTAAAATTAGATATTTGAGTATTTATAAAATTTATATCATTTGAAACAGAAATTTTATCATTTAATAAACTATATCTTAAATCTATTGAATCAGAGGCTAAAATAATATTTTTTGCATCTAGTGAAATAATATTTAATTTTTCTTGTAATTTTGAAAGTAAATCTTGTCTATATCAATTATAATTACTATTGTAAAAATTTACCATTTGGTTTTCTAATCTGATTTTTACATTACTTAATGTATTTTCACTTGACGAAGTTCAAGTTCAAACCAAATCAATTATTTTTAAATTAACATCTGATAAACCTTGGTTTAAAAAATTTATTTCATCTGTTGCTGATTGTGAATTTGCAATAACTTCTGGAGCTTTAATTTTTCAATCTAAATCAAAATATCTATTTTTTAAAGTTGTATATCTTGAAATTATAGAATTTACATCATTACTTGAATAAACTACTCAATAACTGTTATCAATATTTATTTTTAATGAATTTGCAAAATTTTCAAGCAAAATATCTATTAACCTATTTATATCTGATGTATAATCTGCTAAACCTTTATTTGCATCTATATTTAAATCTCTAATTTTTTCTAATTCTTTTTTTAAAGCACTTACATAAAATGCTTGTTTTTCAGTTGAAAATACTGATAATTCTCAAGCATAAGATAGATAACTATCTTTAAAAGAAGTATAATTTTTTTCAAAATCTGAATTTAATTTATATAAAGAATTAAATTTACTTTCAAAACTATTTAAAATATTTATAGATCAAGTATTAGAATTATAAACACTTTTAATAGTGCTTATATAATTACTTAAACTAGAAGAATATTTATTATTTAAAGTATTTATTTCTCAAGAAAAACTACTAGCTAAATTTTCATAATCACTTTGAATAGAATTTATGCTTTCTAATAAAGTAGCTTTTTGACTATCACTAACAGTTGTATAATTTAAATTTAAATTATTTTTAATTGCACTTAAAGAGTTTATTTCTATTAAAGTTTTATCAGAAATTTCTTTATTTAATGAATTTAATTCTATTGTTAAATCATTTTTAAAATTAGAAGTTATTTTTCAAAGTGAAACTAAATAAGCAATAGTTTTACTATCGTAACCTAAAGCATTTATACTACTATCAAAACTTTGTGATAATGATAATGCTTTTGTCTCTAAATCGCTGGTAGAGTTAGTTTTTAGCTGAGTTAATTTTGTTTCTAAAGAGCTTATTTGACTTAATAAATCATCTTTATTTATATCAGCAAATGCTAAATTTAATGTAGAAATTGCAATAACTAATACTGCTAAAATTTTATTTCTAAGTTTCATAAAATATAAGTTAAAAATTAAAATTATTCACAAGGATTTCAAAGATTCTCAAATGTAATTATTTTATTACTCATACATAATAGCCTTTTTCTTAAAATTTCAAATAAATCTACACTATTTATTCATTTATCAAGAATTGAAGTTATTTCTTTGTTATAAACATTTTCAATTCACTTATTAAAACTAGTTAATTCTATATTTGGATTGTAAAAATTTTTATATTTTAAAGTGTATCAATTTTTTAAAGTTTCTTCTAACCTATTATTTATCAAAGATAACATTGATGGAAGGTAATATGAAAATTTTTCCAAATATTTTTTTTGTCATTCTTGAGTTGAAAAATATTTCATCAAATCTAAAGCAATAACAGAATTTTTAGTATTTTTATTTATTACAAAATAATTATAATTAACAAGTAGTTTTCCACTTCAAGTATATGTTGGAAAAGGTTCAGCTCTTAAAAAATTCTTGTTAAATCAATTTTTATCTATTTCTTCTAAAAGTCTTGGATATCAAATAAGCATTTGAATATCTCATTTACTAAAAGATTTTAAATTATTATCACTTGTTGAGGTAGTTAAGGCATTATATTTATTTTCTAAATTTTCATCTCAAAATCTTATATAATTTGATAAAGAAGATTTTAATTTATCTCAAGTTGCATCCGATAAAGAAGTAACTCAATCAAGAATTAAAAATTGTGTAATTATATCTTCAACTTCTGCAACAGAACTTCAATTTCCAATTCAAATGGTAGTTTTTCAAGCTTCTTGGTTTATTTCTCTAATTGTATCATTTATATAAGACCATGTTGAAAGATTTTTTCATTTAATTTCTCTAAAATTATAAAACAGCCCTAATACTTCATATCAAAGTGGAATTCAAGCTAGATATTCAACATCTTTATCTTGAATTTTTATTTTTTTAATTAAATCGTTTGAAAATACTATGTCATAATTTTTTCTAAAATCGTCTGGACTAATTATTTTTGGATCAATTCACATTATTTCTCAACTGAAAAAATTAGTATCATTGTTATTTAAAACAAAAATATCTGGATTTTTTCATTTTAAAAAAGATGCCATTAAAATATCAAAATATTCTCAATAATTTGGAAATGATGTCGTTACTATATTTACATCTTTATATTGAGGAAATTTTGCTTTAAAACTAAGTAAAACATCGTTGAATTTTTTTTGATCGTCTCAAACTATCCAAACATTTACACTTCATTTTTGATTTTTTGTTTGCTTTGTAGAATTACTATTTAATACACTTACCAAAATCACTAATGATATTAGTATAATTACTCAAATTATTAAAAATATTATTTTATTTTTGTTCATAAATATTATTAATTAATATTAAATATTTGATAATAAATGCATATGAATATGTTTAACTTCTTGTAAATCTCATACATTGAAATGAAGTTCATAAGCATTTTCTATTTTTAAATCTTTAGCTATTTTTTTAGCTACAAAAATCATATCAGACATCAACTCTCTATCATTTTCCTGTAAGTCGTTTATAGTTGAGATTTCTTTTTTGGGAATAATTAAAAGGTGAGTTTTTGCAATAGGTTTTATATCTTTTATAACTATTAAATTATCTTGCTCATAAACTATTTCGCTTGGAATTTCTCTAGAGATTATTTTCGTAAATATAGACATATTTAAATAATTAGTAATTTAAATTTTAATAATATACACTTTCAATAACATTATTTTCGTCTACAGTTTTTACTGTTTGCTTGTTATATAAAACATAAATTATACTTAATCAAACAATATTTAAAACAACTAATAAAACAAAAAAAAATTTTGTATATTTTTCAATATCTGAATATATTTCTTTATATTTATATGACATAATTTTTGTTAAAATAAAAATTCACCATAGAAATGCTAAAAAAAATATATAAATTCAAATAAGAATTATAAACATAAATTTTACTTTTTTAAAAAAATATTATAATCAAAGTGTAATATTTGTAATAAAAGTATATTTTTTTTATTTTTTTTTGCAAATTTTAAAAAAATAGTATAAGATTATACTGTATTTAATAAATAACCTTTATAATTATGGCAGAAATAAAACACAACAATAAAGTATTTTACATTGACGATGAAATTCAAGCACAATATCCAGAGCTAATTAAATTGATTTTGGCTACTGAAAGTATGGATGATGAAGAAAGACAATATTGGTTTGATATGATGCCTTCAATGAATGACTCTCAAGTTGATAGACTTTTTAATATTTTAGAAACAGAAAGAAAGAAACTTGAAGAATTAGAAGTAAAATATCAAGAAGAAATCAAATCTTTAAATGAAAAACATTTAATAGAATGGCAAGAATTTCAATCTCGTGATGCTAAGAAAAAAATTGCTCAAGCTCAGGCTCAAGATTGAGATGAAGAAGATCCAGATGAAGTATTAAAAATGTTAAATAACTTATAAAAACAAAACCTCGCTTTCGCGAGGTTTTGTTTTTAGTATAAAATTAGAATTTTAGATTAAGTATAGATTAATAAATTTTAATTAAAAAAATATTGATAAAAAATAAATAAGTATATAATATGTCTATACTAATAATTTTTATCTATTATGAACAAATTAAACAATATTGCCTTTATTGACTGACAAAATCTTCATTTATGAACTACAAGTGAAAACTGGAAAATAGATTTTAAAAAATTTAGAATTTATCTAAAAGATAAATATAAAGTAAATGAAGTTTATTTTTTCTTATGAAAAGTATTTTTTTCAGTAAATCTTTAGAAATCAAATATTTTACTAATTTTATATAATCACCATCTCAAGAAACTAAAACTATTTTATCAAAATCTTTTTCTTCTATAATCCTTTTCATAATCTCAAAAACTATATCCACATCAACATTTCACTTTTTCTTTCATTTCATATCTGAAGAATGTTCTCTAAAAACTAAAATAAATCCAGATCTTTGAAGTCTAGTATATAAATCCTGTTCATCTTCAGATAATTTTCCCAAATAAAAAATATTCATCATTATATAAGCCATTTTGAATAAATCTTAGTTTGAAAGATATAAAAGAGAAAATAGAATATTTAGGTAAAAAGAAAAAAAAGAAAGAGCTGTTCTAAAGCACTGACACTTTTCGAAGACTCTTTCGTGGTAATACAAAAGTTAGTTTATTTATTTTTTTAAAAAAAGCAAAATATTTTGCTTTTTAAACTTTATTATAGTAAAATTAAATTACTATAATTTTAAAATTTAAATATATGACTTCTGAAACAATAGAATGTAACCCTACGGAAACCAATATTAAATGAATTCATAAAGCTTCAAACTTTAAAGAAGCTTTAGATATAGCATTAAAAGATAAAACAATTACTGAACAAGAAGCTATGGCATTATTAAAAAGATTAAATTGAGAGAAAAAGGAGCAATTAAGATATACTAGAAGTCAAGCACATTTTTTAGTTTCAGAATTAGGAATTACATGAAAAACAGATGGTTCTTGGATGAGTGAAACATCATTTAAAACATTATTGAATAATTTAGCTAGTAAATATCAAGATTGTAATCCTGTTCATAATTGAATAACTGAATCTACTCCAAAAAGTGCTGGTTGAAAAACAGATAATTTATCTTGATTATCTTCGGAACAAACTAAAGCCATTAAGGATATTTCTGAACTTATTGAAAAATGACAAATGAGATCTTCTTTAGCAGAAATGATTATAAATAGAGATTGAGTTATAGATATAAGTAATGTGTGTATTTTAGAGTATCCTGACTGACAAAAAAAATATATAGATAATAATTGAAATATTGGAATAGTAGAAGATTATGATAGTGGATATGTTAGTGTGCATTTTAAGGATATTTCTGATTGAAAAGCTATGTTACCTCAACAGTTTCTTGATTACATAACAAATTCTATAAGTAAAGAAAATGAAAGACAAAGAAATTCTAGACAAAATAGTAATTTTGTTGAAAAACAAAAATTACGTATATCTATTAATTTCTCTGAAGAAGTATATTCAATCCATCCTACTAGTTTTCAGGAAATATATAAAAATGCTAGAAGTTTTTTACAATTATGTCCCAAAAGCATACGAAATAACTTCTCCATATCTAATGATGCTTTAATTGACACACAAAGCTGAAAAAAAATTAATATTTCAAGACACTTAACAGAAAAAGATATAAAAGAATTTATTAAAGAAGTTGTAGCTTATCAAAAACAAGTTCAAGCTGAACAAAGAAGAATAATTGAGGAAGCTAAACAAAGTAAGCATATTAAAGAAGTAATACAAAAAAGTATTGACTGAGTAAATAAATACATAAATACTAAAGAGCATTTGAAATGATTAGGTTTAAGTTATAAATTATATCCAAATGAAAAACTAGTTGGCTTTAATCTTACAGATAAATGAGGCTGGAATATAGATTTATGAACTATACCATATTCAAAAATCTGATGAAATATTCAAAAGATACTTCATGAAAGAATTGATTCAGTAGAAAAAACAAGAGCTGAAATAGAAGAGAGAAAAGAGCAAAGAAAAGGACAATATAGATATACTCTTAATTATGAAATTTGATATATTAACTCTCTAGCAAAAGATATAGAAAGAGAATTTAATTCACATAAAGCATCAAATTCTGATAAAGTAGGTATTAGTGTTTCCATTGAGGATACAAATAGACCAAAAATACTAATAAAAAAGAATTGAAGTTCATCTGTAAGAGAGGTTTCTCTTTTAAAATCTAATCCTATATGACTTTCAGATTTTTGATTAGATTTTTATTGATTTAATGTTAATAGTGATAGATTGAATAGTTTGATAAGAGAACTTGCAAATCATGCAACAAAAATATATGATGCTCATAGAAAATTGTAAAAACAATATTTATTGAGACAATGCAAAAAAGTGTGTAAATAGGAACAACGAAAGTTGTTTCTATTTTTTTATGAATAAAATGAAATAGGAAAATAATTTACAAAATAAATATAAAAATATGACAAAGATAGATTTAAAAATGTTTGAAGAATTACAAACAAAATTCTGAATAGACACACTAGAATGACAAGATATGATACTAAAAGAACTAAAAAAGAAAATGCTAGAATCAGCTTTAGAATGAGAATTATGATATTAACTATGATATAAAAAATGAGAAAGAAAAAAGAATCTCAAAGATAATGATAAAGAAGAAAATTACAGAAATTGATACTCAAAGAAAAAAGTTTTAACCTCAGAGGAGATATAGAAATCCAAGTTCCAAGAGATAGAAACTGAGGATTTGAACCAGAAATATTACCAAAAAGAACTAATGATATATTCGAGACTCTGGAACAAAGAATAATAAATATGTATGGACTATAAAATTTTTTGGGATTTAGTTTAGTATTTTATTTTTTAATTTTAGGATTATTAAAATGTTAAAAATAAAATTGATTTTATATAATTAAGTATATAATAGATATATAGTGAATAACTAAAAGATTGCATTTAAATTATTTACTATATAATAAAAGTAAGATTATAAATAAAACATTACTTATGCTATTAAATAGACAAAAAATATTATTATCTTACTTGTATTTGAATTGAAAAGAGTGTTCTAGACTCCATATAACAAAAGCATTATTTTTATTTTGTGAGGAAATTGAAAATAATATTTATGATTTTCATCCTTACATTAGATGACCTTTTTCTGAACTTGTTTTTCTGGATTTAAGAAAATTAGCTGAAAAATGAATTATAAAAAATTGAGAATATAATGTTTCTATAATTGATAAAGAATTAATAAAAACTTTTTTACAAAAGTTAGATCCAAATATTTTATATAGCTTATCAAATATTGTAAACCAGTATTGAAGAATGTCTGATGAGGATTTGATGAATAAAGTCTATAAAATTTACCCTTATTATGCTATAAATAATCCTGATAGAAACAAAGACTTTGCAAAATTTGATCCAAGAAAAAAAAGTATAAATACTATTCCAATTATTTTTACTATTGGTTATGAAGGTATAACTATTGATAAATATGTTGATAAACTTATTCAAAATAATGTAAATATACTTGTTGATATTAGAAAAAATCCAAATAGTATGAAATACTGATTTTCTTCGGCAAGATTGAAACAAATAGTTGAAAAAAGATGAATAAAATATTTATCTATCAAAGAGTTATGAATTGAGTGAGAAGATAGAAAAGATTTAGCAAGTTTTGTTGATTATCAAAAGTTATTTGAAAATTATAAAAAAACTTTACCAGAAAAAGAAAAATATATAAAAATAATGTCTGATTTGTTAGAAAACTGAAATAGAATAGCTCTTACATGTTTTGAGGCTGACCATAACTATTGTCATAGAAATGAAGCTTCAAAATATTTATATAGCTTTATAAATCAAAAATATGAACTCAAACATTTATAAGAAGAAAATTCTTATTACTGTAAAAACTTACCCAACACTTTCAAGCAAATATGATGAGCTTGTTTGTACTGCTGGAATTACTGAAGATTGAGAATGGACAAGGATTTATCCAATGCCATTTAGAAAATTTGATGATTATATAAAATATTCAAAATATCAATGGGTTGAAATTGATTTAATAAAAAATACTTCTGATGTAAGACCTGAAAGTTTTCGTCCATATCATACTCCTCCAAATATAAAACTACTTGAAAAAGTATCTACATGATGAGATAAAAAATGGTCTTATAGAAAAGAAATAGTTTTAAAAAATGTTTTTACTGATTTAGAAAAGTTAATTCTTGAAAATAAAAGTAAGAAATGAACTTCTTTGGCTATCTTTAAGCCTACTCAAGTATTAGATTTTATTATAGAAGAAGATGAAAGAGAATGGGATAGTTGAAAATTGAAAATTATAGAGGAAAGAAGTAAACAGATTAATTTATTTGAAGAAACTAAAGTTTTTAAGGTAAAGAAAAAATTACCATATAAATTTAAATATAAATTTTTAGATGATAAATGAAAAGAATCCTGTTTAATGGTTGAAGATTGGGAAGTTTGAGAGCTATTTTGGAGGTATTGACAAGATATTAAAAATGAAAAATATGCTTTAGAAAAAGTAAGGCAAAAGTATTTTGATGATTTTGCTAAGACTAAAGATTTACACTTTTTTGTTTGAACTACAAGAGAGTTTGATGGTTGGGCACATAATCCTTTTGTGATAATTTGAACTTTCCATCCCCCAAAGGATGAGAGAGTGAGTTTGTTTTAAGATCCTCACTTCGCGAGGATTTATTTTGTTTCACAAACTTTTCAAACAAAATACCATTCTCATTCTTGAATAACTTCTACAGGAAATCAGTTTAAATATTCTTTTTCTCTTTCAATTAAATCTTTTTTATTCACTGGGAAAGGAAAAAATATTAATCATCAAGTTTTTGTTACTCTTATAACTTCTTGATAGAAAGCATTTATATCGCTTCTATAATGTAAAACAGCAAGTCATGTAAATATATCAAATGAATTATCTCAAAATGGGAGTTTATAAAAGTCAGCGACAGCTAATTGGTCTTTTGAAGCTCTTAATTTTTCAACAGCATAATTAATAAAATGATTATGTAAATCAATTCAAACTACATCCATATTTATATTTTTTGATAAAACATCAGTAAAAATTCCAGTTCCACATCAAACTTCAAGAACTTTATATTGTTTATTTGGATTTAATAATTCAGTTAATATTTGGTTACTTAATTGAGATAATTCAGCCCTTCATTGGCTTATAACAAATTCATCATATTCTCAAGCAGTTACTTCTCATATTGATTTACGAATTTTTATTCATAATTCTGTTATACTAGCACATTCTCTATGAATAAAACCTTCTGGTAATTTAAATTGAATTGACTCCATAAAATAAATTGGATTTTAAAATAAGATTATATCTTATTTATTTTTCTATTTTGTCAAAAATATCTTAAAATTCAGATTTATAAAATCCTCGCTTCGCGAGGATTTATTTTGATAAAATTTTTTTTCGTTCTCTACAAATCTAAATCAACAACAGAAATATCATCTTTTTCAATATCTAAACTTCAAGCACAATTATGACAATTATAAATAGTTTTTAAGTATTTTTTCTCAAGCAATGACGGAAGTTTATCATAAAACTTTTCATCATCTAATATTTTACTATAAAACTTATATAATCACATATCAGACTTTTTTTGATTACATACTTTACAAGCCCAAAGTTGGTTTGAAATTGATTGAATATTTTGACATGTTTTACATTCTTCTTTTATTTTTAGTGATTTTGGAACAATATGTTCTTTTTGTAAATCTTCTTTTGAACCACAATAAATACACTCTTTTTCAGAGCCAACAAATTCCCAATCTTCTTTGGTAATATTTGACCAACAAATTTTTCAGGATTTTAATTCATTAAATTTTTGTTTGATAAATCAATATGCTTTTCTCTTTGCTTCTGAGCAATCTTTATATCAAAACGATGATTTAGTAATAATTTTTGCATATTGAAAAAATATTTGGTCTTTTATGGTTTTTACTGATTTGTCTGGCATAAGTTTTTGTTATACAATTATATATTTAATCAAAGTGTAAATAATTTTTTAAAAAAGTAAAAAAGATATTTATATAAATCTCAAATATAAATAATTGCATAAAAATAAAATTTGGATTTAAAAAATAAT
>JAQUKG010000027.1 GCA_028719245.1 Candidatus Altimarinota bacterium
ATAAATTTAGATTATAATCAATTTTTGGAGCTGTACAATCTTTTTTTGTTTCCGTTTCAATTATTTTTTTATTTATATATTTTATAAGATAATGTTTATTATTTTTTTTAGCGATAAAATCAAAATCTTGTGAATTTTTCGAGTATGATAAATCTACATAATTTTGAAGTGTATTGAAATCACTTTCGTATATTAAATTTCAATTGAATAATATTTTTCTTTTTCAATTTTCTAAAGGGGTAATAATTATATTTTCTAAATTTGGAGATATAAATATATCATGATATTCATCTAATATTTTTACTTTATCATTATATTTTAAATTAAAATATTTTTTATCAAATCAATATTTTTTTTCTTCCAAGCTTTTATAAATTTTAATTTCATATCAATCACTTTCATTATTATCTTTTTTTGTTACTATTAAAGTATCTTTTTCTTTTTGATAAATTTTAATAATTTCTTCGTATTTTATTTTTTCTTTTATATCTTTTATGAATTTTAAAATATCTCAATTAAAATCATATGGGATTTTTGTTAAAAATTGTATATTTTCTAAATCAGATATTTTATATAAATCTTTACTATTTTGAATCTTTTCTTTATCATTTAAATAGGTTAAATCTTTTGGAGTATTTAAATTGAAATCACAAATAATTAAATTATTAGTGATAGAAGTAAGTGCAAATTTTGATTTATCATTTGATACAACTATATTTGAACTGTCAAGAATATTAAAAGGTCAAATTTCAGTATTATCTACTTTAAAAAATTTTGAAACATTGTCTTTTCAAAAATAAACTGGAATTATATATTTTTCTTTTTTATAATCTTCATAATTTTTATCTTTAAAAATTTTTATTAAATTTTCATCACATTTTTCAACTCATTTATTGTTTATACAATGTATTCACTCGTTTTTATATTCATATGAGAATATTCAATTTTTGTTATATCAAAAATCAACGATACTTTCAAAAGGTCATATTTCTTTATCATCTTTTATTATATAATTATACCATCTATTTTCTTTAATACTAAAATAACTATTTCATATTGCCCAAGATATTCAATCTTTAGAAGTTTTATAATTGATTATTTCTCAATATTTTTTATCTATCCAATTTGTGTTTGTAGGGTAATCTATAATAAATCAATTTGTATTATAATTTGTTCAATACTTTTCAAATTGAACTTTTGAAAATATACCATTTGTAAAAACTAAAATAGTTTCATTATCATCTTTAAATGTAATTCATTTAATTTCCATAAAATCTTGTAACTCATCTATTTTTTGTCAATTTTTATAAATAGATCTTCAAAGAGTATATGCAAAATTTTTTCAGTCAGGTGAAAAAATAAAATTATCTCATCACATATTTTCAATATTTAAACATTTATTTAATGCTTCTGGAATATTATTTTCAGCAAAGGATTGATTTAAAACAGCTAGAATTATAAATCAAAGTATTAATAATTTTTTCATAAATATAAAGTTAAAAGATAAAAATTTATTTAATAAATATTTCTTTTTTATAATATCCATATTCATCATCGGTAGATTTAAATGGATCATATTTATTATCTTTAAATATTATTTTATACTTTCAAGGACTTTTATACTTATGAGAAAAAACTATATTTTCACCTTCTAAATCACATCAATTTTCTGATTTTATAAATTTATTTTCTTCAATAATTCAATTCTCAATAATTCAAATTACTAATTTTCAATTTTTTACTCATACAAATCAAGAGTATTTTCAATTATCTGAAATATCATAATCATAAACTTTATTATATTTTTCAAATTCTTGTTTTCCATTTATTATTATTATTTCTTTTCAATTTTTTGTTGTTGAAAAAATAAAGTTTCAATTATCAAATTTTGACATTTTAAAAGCTCAAAATTCTTCTGTTTTATAGTTTTCATTATTTGCAAAAGTAAAAGATTTTACTAAAGTAATAAATAAAATTATAAATAAAATAACTACTTTTTTCATAAATATAAAATTAATTATTAATTAAATTATCTATTTCATTGATAATTTGTATATCTTCTTCGCTAAATTCATTTTTTTTATCCATAAAAAGCATTCTTTTTTGTTTAATAGTTTTAAAATGTGGCTCGTTTTCTAAACAATATATTTTTGGGGAATTTTCTGACATTTGACAATAATCGTATAATTTTTCAAATTCATTTTCTCAGAAATATGTATTTATTATTATACTTTTATAATTATCACTTTGTATTTTTGTATTTTGATTTTTTTTAAATATATTTTCTATTGTGTCATCTGAAGTAATATTTACTCAATATATTTCTAATTTTATTTTATAGTATAATATTTCCAATTCATTTCTTGTTTTATTTGGAAGCAATTTATATCAAATAATAAAAATACTACACATAATGAAAAAAGCTAAAAAGAACTTTTGTAAAAAATTTGTTTTATCTTTTTTCATTATAATATCATCAATATTAACAACATTGTCCATTTTTTAATAAGTTTAAATAATAATTAATTTTTTGAATTTTATCATATATATTATCTCAAAACAAATCTAAGCTCATTTTTTGTAATTCTAAAGATTTATTAAGTTCTTTTTCTTGGATTTTTAAATCATCTATAATTTTTAATTGCTTTTTAATCTCAGTTAAACTTAATTCTAAAATTATTTTAAATTCATTTAATGGTATAATTAACTCTTTTTTTATCCATAAATTATATATATTAAAATCGTAAATATCTATGTATTTAGAATTTTTAATTTCATTTTTTAATTTTATATTTAAATTTATGCTGTGTTCTATATTTTTATTAAATTTTGTTATTTCTAAATTTATAGAGTTTATTAATCAAGTTTCATATATTTTATCTTTAATATTTAGTAATAATTTGTTTATATTAATTTTGTTTTTTATTATCTTATTTGATGAATTTTCTATATTTATAAATAGTGAGTTGATATTGATAACTTTATGTCATAAATTTTTTAAAATAAATTTATTAATAATTCATAAGATTAAACTTATAAATACTATTAAAATAGTTCAAATAAAATATATAAAACTCATTATAATAATGTGTATTAAATACATTATAAGCAATAAAAATACAATTCATCAAATTTTTTTAACATATATTTTTTCAAATCATTTTTTAAATTCATTTACTAAATTTTTATAGGAAAATATTTGTTTGTTATCTAGAAAAAGTTTTTTTTGAAATATTTTTTCAACTTCTAATAATTCTTTTTCTATTTCTTTAAAATTTGAAATACTAATAATTTTTCAATTAATAACTATAGAAGAATTTGTTATAATTATAAATGAATTTTTTATTATATAATATGAATGTTTTATTCAAATAACTGTTAAATAAAGAAGTATAAATATTCAGATTAATATAAAAAATCATAAAAAATATAATAAATAAAATATATTTACTAATGTGGGAATAATAATTATAGATAATATTAAAAGTATAATAAATATATATTTTCAAAATTTACTAATTACTATTATAAGTTCATTTTTTAATATATTAATTAAATCAGTATATTTTATCCATCTATATAAATAAAATCATCTATTTGATACTTCATTTATAATTTCTTCTGGAATAAAGGATTTTAGTTTTTCCATATTTTACTTATTTATAAAATCTAATATTTTTTCATCAAAGCTTTTATCATCATCTAAATCATTATGTCATTTTCATTTTATTGTAAAAAATTCTTTATTTTTGTTATCAAGAGAATTATATAATTTTTCTCAAAAACTATAAGGTATTACTTCATCGCTTGTTCAATGAATTATAAGTAAATCATTTTTATAATCTTTAAGCCACATTTGACTATCGTATTTTTCGGTTAAAAGTATAGAAATGGGGAAAATAGGATACTTTGATTTAGTTAATTCTAGAAAACTTGTAAAAGGTGAAACTAAAATTAGCTTATCAACTTTTCAAATATTCGCTTGATAACTTGCTGGTCATGTTCATAAACTTCTTCCAAAAACTATAATTTTGTTATATTTATTTTCTACCAAATATTTATTTATATTTTCTACATCATTTAGTATATTTTTAATATTTGCTTCTTTGTCATCGTTTGCATATCAACTAAATTCAACAAACATAACAGAATAATTTGTTTTTTCAAAAACATCTTTCATATAACCATTTTCGCAAGCAGAACTTGCATTTCAATGATAATAAACAATTATATCTTTTGATTTTTCTTTTAGATAAAATCTTGTTTTATTATATATTTCTTTTTTGTAATCATTTAGCAATTCGCATTTTTTAAAATCTGAATTATCTGGAAAATAAATCATTGATTTTTGTTTTATATACAGGAAAACACAAGCAAATATATATATTAAAAAAGATATTATAATAAGATTTAACATAGTTTTTTTCATAAGTTTTAACAATTTATTAATTTAACTTTTTTTAAAACTAAAAATTACGATTCAAATTAAAAGTATAATACTTCACATAAAATAATAAACTCAAGCAAAACTTGTTAATCTTTGTATTACATCAACTAAAAACATTAAAATAGAAATTATTAAACTTGTAATTATTCAAAGACTTGCTGATCCATAAGATTTTTTGTCATCAATAGCAATACATTTAAAAAAATCTGCTTCAAGTAAGTTGTAAGTTATTCAGAAAAATATTCATGCAATAAATGCTAAAATTGAAGTGTGAGCGAAATTATTTATGAAAGTAGGGAATAAATATATTGTTATTGCAAAAAGTATAGAAAATATTAAAAAATATAACCATTTATTTTCATTAATTTTCATTGAAACTATATTTCAAATAATTGATCAAACTGCACTATAAAGTAATATAATAGCAGACTGCGACCCAGATTTACCTAGATTTTCAACACTATATTCTATAGCTTTTTGAGATAATATTGTCGCAATAGTTATTATAAGAGCTATAAATACCATATTTAGTGAATATTTTTTAAGTATGAATTTAAAATCAGCTAAAAAGTTTTGTTTGTATTTCAAAGCCGTTTCTTTTGTATTTTTGTTTTCTAGGTTTTTATAATTCATTAAAACTCAGCTAAAAAGTCAAATTCAAAGTAAAATACAAATTATAAATATTCAATTAAAACTTAATTTTTCTGCTAAAATTCATCAAACTATGGATCAAATAATTATTGAAGTTATGAAAAATATATTAGCTAGTCAGTTTATTTTTGTATCTCAAAGATTAGTTTCATGAATTTGAGTTGATATCAATATATTTCTTAGAACTCACCAAAGTCCATAAAAAAATCATATTAAAATCGTGATTATAGCTATAAATAAATAATCTTTTAGTATATTTTTTGTAAAATAAATACTTCAAAAAATAATTATAGTAAAAATTATTATTCAAAGATGGTATCTTTTTTCTTTCAAAATTTCATATAAAAGTCATCCTATGACAAAAGCTCAAATTGTTCAAAGGCTCAAATATCATGAAATATATTGTAAAGTTATAACATCAGTTTTAAATATTCACCACATATAATATTTATAAATGGCAAAAAATAGACTCCAGATTATTATAAGTACAAAAAGTATTATTAGGTTTTTATTTTTCATAAAAAAAGATTAATATTTAATATAGTTAAGTATTTATTTTATAGTTTACTTTGACCGAAGGGTTTTTTAAATAATTTTTCTGAAAATATTTTACTGATTCTAGATATATAAAATCTAAATATTTTTGGATTTGTAGAGATTTTTAATTATCAAAAAGTATATAATATTCTCACGATTCTTTTGTTCAATTATCTAATGTAACATTAAAATGAAAGTTATCTCTCCATTCTGATTCAAAAAATTTTTCATTTAATATATAATCATAATCTGTTAATCTCTGAAAAGTAAATTCTTTCTCTTTGCATTGTTCTCATAATTGACTTTCTCTATCATAACAACCAATTAATCAGATAATTTTAAATTTATTAGTATCAATATTTTTGCTAAATGATAATTTTAATAAATCTCACTCTCAATTAAGTATAATACTTTCCTTAACTCTATTATTATTTAAATCATCTAAAAAGTATGTATTAACAAATGAATTTGTACTTCAATAACTTTGTTGATAATATAATATATTTTTTTCTTTTATAAAATAAGGATTTGTTATAAAAGTATATTCTCATCAGTCATATATTAAATCAAATCACTCTTTTATCTTTTTTCAATTATAATAAATATCGAATAATAGATTATAATAATATTGACATGGAGCTGGAATATCTTCAGGACATAAACTCATATCTTTATCAATTTTACTAATTTTGTAAAATAATATATTATTATTTACTTGTGAAAAAGTAAAACAATCTTGAATAGCTTCATAATTATTTCAATTGAATAATAATACATTTTTTTTGTAAAAATTTTTTATAGAAAAATCTTTTTCTCTATAGTTTCTACATAATTCACTTGTTACGGATTTTAATTCTAAGAAGTTATCAGACAGCTGACTTTTATCTATAAAAATTATATTTTTACCAACTTTGACTTCATTATAATTTACTTTAATTTTATAATTTTTTACTCAAAGCAATTTATTATCTTTGTTATAAAATTTTATTTCGTAATTATTTTCTCAATTCTCAATATTTTTATAATCAAGTCTTAAATTTGTAACAAACTCTTTTGTTCAAATTTTATACTGTTTTAAGAAATAATTATCCATTATGGTACTTCCAGAAAAAATTACCTCAATTTTTGTGGTTCATGAAAAAGTATCTCAAGATAAGGTATAAATTGGAGAATAAAGTTTGATAATGTTAGAATCTATTTTTTCATTGTCTTTTGATTTGTTTCCAAAATTATTTTGACTTATCTGAATATTTTTATTTCAAGTTTCTCAAAACTCTCAAGAATTAGAATTTTCTAAAGATATATTTTCATTTTTAAAAGCACTCTCTTTTTGAATTATTCAATTTGTAGAACAAGACAAAAGTATAAATATTAGAACTATAAGTATCTTTCTCATAAAAATTAGTTATTATTATATAACATATTATAAGTTGAAAAAGGGTAAGCTTTTCAAGGTTCAATTATAAAATTACATTCTCTTTTTATATTTGTAGAGTCAAAATTATACATATCAGAAAATTCCATAATAACTATTCTAAACACATTTTTATAACTCATTGATTCTGGAGCTATAAAGTCTGGCCAACAACAAAATAATTTTCTTTTTATTCTATCTTTTAATATATTTTCTCACATTGCGGTATCAAGACTTACAGTTTCAATAACTGTTTTTATAAAATCTTTATCTTGCTCAAAAGCTACTGTTCATTTTTGATGAGTTATCACTTCTCTTGGAATTTTTCAAGTGACTGGAAGTATATTTATATCTCAATTTTTAACCATTTTTATTGCATATCAAACTCATATTTTATGAGGATCACAAGGTAATGGAATCATATCATCAGATGTGAATCAATTTTTATTTTGTTTTATAATATTTTCTCTTATTTCAGAAAGAGTGATTCTATATTCATTTTTAGAAATATTTCTTCCAACATCTGAAATAGGTTGAAAAACTATTCATCTAACACAGTCTTCTCGAGTAGCAAAATCAATTAATTCTCAAATTTCATTATCGTTTACTTCTCTTGAAATCACACAAACCAAAGTCGTAGAAATTTCGTATTTATTAAGCATTTCAAGAGCTTTTTTCCTAGTTTCAAGCATATTTTGATTTCTAAGAATTTTTAGAGAATTTTCATTTAAAGAATCAAATTGCAAATAAACTTCAAATCAAGGTCAAAGCTTTTTTAATTCTTTTACAAAATTTTCGTCATTTGCTATTTTTATTCAATTAGTATTTAGCATTAAATGCCTAACTGGTCATGATTTGAGGTATTTTAAAATATCTAAAATTTCAGGATGAAGAGTTGGCTCACCTCAAGTTACCTGAATTAAATCTGGTTTAGACTCAACTCTCAGTAAAGTTAAATGCATCAACTTTATGTCAGATAAGCTTTTATAATTTCATTTTCAAGGTTCTGATTTATGATAACAAATATTACATTTCATATTGCATTCATCAGTCACATTGAAAAGTGCAAGACAAGGATGATTTTGATGTTGTGGACAAACTCAACAATCCCACGGGCATCAGATTTTTACTTCGGTTAAAGAAGTTTCTGGTAAGTCAGGTTGTTTTAAATAATTTTCACATTTCTTAAAATACTCCAAATCTGTAGATATTTTTACAAAGTTTTCTCCACAAGTTGGACAAAATTTTCTTAAAAAGACTTCATTTCATTTTGATACTATATGGGTATCAATAAGCTTTTTTGCTTTACAAAAGTGACAAAAACTTTGAGTAGATCAAAGGAATATATCGTAATTTTGATTGTATTGTGCCATATAAATTTTATTTATTAATTAATAATGTTATAATAACCAATATTATAATAATTCATCAGATTAATAAAAGGATATATATCTGATTTGGTCAAAAAATAGTTCATCAACAAAAAATAAGAAATGCTCATACAATGATTACTAATAATAAAAATAATATTAATAGTAATCATGTTATTATTGTTATTATTGTTCAAATAATAGATTTTAGAGAATTATCATTTTCTTTATCTATCCTATTTTTACTGTTATCATTATATACCATTTCAACCTTTCATCATTTTTTTACAAAATTACTTAAAATATCTTTTACTTTTTCATATGTTTCAGAGCTTAATGCAGTTTCATAGTTATTAATTATATATTCATAAATATTAGCCAGTTCATTTTCAGCAAATTCTTCTTTTTTTGTATTTGAAATAATAAATTTAACTATTTTATAAAAATTCTCACTTTTTATTTGAACACTGGGAGAATTATTAGGTATCAATTTTATAGTTTCAATATCAGAAACATCAATATCTTCAATTTTTTGATTAATTATATTCATAGTAAAATTGTTAGTTTATAAATAATAGTATTACTAATAATGCATATGAAAAACAAGAATCTCATTATAAGATAATATTACAATTAATATTGTAACAATTATTGAAATAAAAATAAATTTTTTATTATTTTTTAAATCTATTTTTGTTTTTAGAAATAAATTAATAACTAATATAATATTTATAAGTGTAAAATAAAATACTAAACCGAAAAAAATGGATGACGGAATTACTTCAAAAATATGGTCTATAGATCATATAATAAAAACTCAACCACAGTAAGAAAGAAATAGTCAGAAAAGTATTATAATAATTCATAATATTATTCATAATATTTTTGATAAGTAATTATTTTCCACAGTTAAATTTAATTAATTTATAAACAGCATAAATTATCATTCATATAGATATAATTTGATAACTATTCATTCCAACCCAGAAATGACTGTACGGCATAATAAATCACACAAAAAACCTATACAAAAAGTAAACTAGACAAAATATAAAAAATCAATTCCTAAGCCAATAATCTCTCTTATATTTTAATCATAAAACTAATAATACTCAAATAAATAATAATACAAGTATTTCATATATCTGAGTTGGGTGTCTCAAAACTCAATTTCAATAATTATATCACCAAGGTAGGCTTGTAGGCAATCAGTGAGTATTATCTCTTAATCAAATCAAAAAAGCTCAAATTCTCCCTACTATTGTTCAAACAATCAAACTTGGTACAAATACAACTCAAGTATTGAAATCTAGTTTATAAATCTTTTTAATTATTTCAGAACTTATAACTCAACCTGCAATTGCTCAAGCAATAGTTTTTGATAATACAAGTCATTCTCAAAAGTTTTTTGCAAAATATCCAGAAACATAATTATCAAAAGTTGATACTAAAATTGCAAGAAACATTGCTCAAGCTAATATTCAAAGGTAATAAAATATTTTTTGCTCACTATTATTAAATACATTTTCAATGTTTTTTTTAAAGTAGTATTTAAATGATAGATATCAAGCTATTCATCATGAAAAATATCATAATAAATCAACTATAATTTTAATTTTATAATAATTATCCATAAAATATTAGTTTTATTAATATAGTTAAATATTAATCTTATAAATTATTTTGTCAAAAGTTTTTTAATATTTAGAAAAACTATAAACTAAATCTCAGTCTCTTCAATTAAAACAAATAAAATTTATTCCTAAAAAACTTCAGTTTATTTCCAAATCAAAATTTATAATATCAATTTTATTTTCTATTTTTCTGATTTTTTCTAAATTTATTTTATTTATTAAATCTATTCAAGATAAATTTAGTTTAATTATGCTTTCTTTTATAGTCCAAAGACGATAAAAGTTTTCTAAACTTTTTCATCAAATTAGTTCATATTCTTCTTCTTTGTGTATTGAGAAAATTTCTTCTCATCTAGGAACCATAATTTCTATATCTATTCATATTGGATTATTTCAAGTTCAAATAAAAACTAAACCTTTTTTATGAGAAATACTCCAATAATTATTTTTATGAGAAATAGGAATTCAGTTTTTATTTATTTCTGGCAAGAATCAGCCATATTTATATATTAGATATCTTGATATGATACTTTCTTTATAGTTAATTTTACTATATAATCACTCTAAATAATTTTTTGGTAAATTATTTAAGGCTTCTTTTAATAAATTATTGTTTAATTTAGTTATTTTTAACATATTTTTAGCTATAAATTCTTTCCTCTAATTTCTCTATAAAAATATCATATAATTTTTCATTAATTATTCATTTTTTCTTTAAGCTATTTAGTGTATATTCTGAGTTTTTTACAATTGATCTTTCAAATAATTCATTTTCTAAAGCTATGAATTTTTCGTTTATATCAGATTTATTTTTTTTAAGTTCTTTATATCTTTTTTCATATATTTCAATGATTTCATCATATAAACTATTATCAAATCAGAAATCTATTTTTTTCATATTTTTAAGTTCACTTAAAGCTCTAAAAATACATATTCTCAAACTTCTATTTTTTACATATTCATTACTCGGATTTTTTTTTATAAAAAATAATACAAATTTTTCTAATATATTTATTTCATAATCATCTTTTAAATCAAGTATTTTTATATTTCATTCTTCTAATTTTCTTATTTTTTCTTCTATTCTGACAAGTAAATATTTGAAGTTTTTTTCATCAATTTCATTGTAAGTTAATAGTTCAATTAAATATTTTTTTTGGATTCAAAGCGAATATATGGAAATAACTCTTTTTAATAAATCATTATTTTGAGAGATTTCTTTAATAATTTGTTTAGATTTTTGTATATAACCATTAAATTTATATTTTAATTCATCATACTCTTGCTTTGTTATATTTACTTTTTCAAAAGCAAAATTTATTCTATTTATATTTTCTAAAAATATAATAATTTTTGATTGTTCTTGTTCTATTTTTTCTAATTGAGTTAATTTATTTAATTTTAGTTTTTTTATAAAAGTTCAGATTGAAGGTATATTTATAAATAATGAAAACATTATAGTTGAAATTGTTATTATTGTTAAAAAATCCTTTATACTAAAAGGAAAATTCCAACTAGGTAAATTTAGGTTATCAGGAATCATTAAAATCATCATAAATGAAATTGCTCATCTAGGACTTCACCAAGCAAAAATATATTGCCAAGATAAAGGAATTTCTTTTTCTATTTTAAATTTATTTAAAATAGAAATTGGTATAAAAACAGCTAATGCTCTAGCAAATATGCAAAGTAAAAATCAAATTATCATTAAATATATAAATCAATTAAAATAATCTATTTTAACATCATAAAAAGTTAATCATAAAAGCATAAAAACTAATGAGTTTGATATGAAAGCCATAAATCACCAAAATTTTTCCATATATTCAGCAATTTTTGGACTAATTTTATACCTTCAATAATTTCACATAACAATTCCAGCAACAGTTGTGGAAATTACTCAAGAAATATGTAAAGTGAAACCATAAATAGTTAAATGATCTCATATTAAATTAGATAATATAAATGTTAAGTGTGCTAAGATCATAGTTAAAGCTATTTCAACGGCTTCATTATTTTTTATTTTACCAATAATTCTTGAAAATAAATATCAAGTGAAAAGTCCAAAAATAATTCATCATATAGACATTGATAAAAACATATTTAATCACTGATTTAAAGTAGTTAATTTAATTTCAGTTCACTCAATTATTAATCATAAAATTACTAAAAATAAAGCTAAAGAAGTTCAATCATTAAATAAACTTTCTCATTCAAATATTGTAACTACTCTTTTTGGAGCTCATATAGATTTAAACATAGTTAATACAGCAACTGTATCAGTAGCAGATATTAAACTTCAAAATAATAAACAGACTAAAAAGGGTATATTAAATCAAAATAAAGGAAAAACATAATACATTCAAGTCGCAATAGTTAAAACTGATAATATAAGTCAAAATATAGAAAGTGAAAATATTGAATAAATGCTTTTTAATAAATCCTTATAATTTATATTATATGCTGATTCAAATATTAAAATTGGTAGAAATACATAAAAAAGCATATCAGGAGTTAAGCTAAAATCTCTAATAAATGATAAATATCATAAATTTACAAAAGGTACAATTAAAAGACTTGTAATTACAAGTGAAACTGTATAAGGAAAGTTTATTTTTTTTGAAAATACAAATACAAAACTAGATACACTAAGTAAAAATATTAGTGAAAGTATAGGATTTAATAGGGAAGTAGTCATATTTTATTTTATAGGATATAAATAATCAATTTTTGTAATTCTCCATTTTATATCATTTTGTTTTAATAAATTAAAAACTCACTGGAAGTGTAAAAGTCAATAAGTTACAACTATTTTTTTGTCAAAAGAATTTATTATTTTATTAGTAATTACTTCATTTCTTTTATTTAAAATTACCTCAAAAAGATTTTTATTTGCAAATTCATCTTGAATAAAACTTTGTATTCAATCAGATTTAATAATTAAATTTATAAAAGATTTATTTATATATCTGAGAACTTTTAATTCGTTTTCACTTAATTTAGCTAATTGATTTATTATTTCTTGACTAATATCAATTGGTTCTTGCAAATGATTATTATTACTTAAACTTCAACTTGATTTATAATTTTGTTATATTCTCAAATTATATCATCAATACTAACATCAACATTATAATCTTTATCATTTACTAATCATAAAAATAAATGATTATCTTGATTAATTAATCCATAAAGCTTTGACATATTTTCATAAGTTTTACTATCAAGTTTTACTCATAGTGCTTTATTAAAACTTTCTTGATTTTCTTTTGTTCATGGTCTTACTCATTCAAAATATAATACATAAGAATCTTTTTTTAATTTAATAATATTTTCTTTTATTTTTTCATAAAAATTTGGAGTTCAAATATGACTCATAGCCTGAAATACAATTGTTTTATCTCAATTAGAAATAGTAAAAGTAGGAATTTTTGCTGGAGTAATTTCATTTTCATAATACGAAAAACCTCAAATAATTATAATCAAAGCCATCATTAAACTAGAAACTTTATATAAAAAAATATTTAAAAAAGTTTTATAATTTTCTACACTAAAAAATAAATAACTTTTATCTATTAGTTTTTTATACATTCAATATAAAATATAAGTAAGAATTGAATAAAAAAACAGACTAAAAACTAGACTTGGAATTGCATAAATTCAAGAAATATAAAAACTTAGGCAAAAAATAGTTATAAAAAATATTATTGTTAATTTTTGTTTGTAATTCATAAATTTTAATTAGTAAAAATATTGTTTTAATTTAAATCTTAGTTTTGAGAATTTTCTTCATCAATTTTAGACTGAATAAGATCTCTTGTTATTTTTAGATTATAATTTATTTGATTTATTAGATAAATTATTTTAAGGGTTTTTAAATCATTAATTTCTATTTTATATCATATATTTTTATCCTGTCATAATTCATCCTTTTCAATTATATCAGTTGAATATTTATTATAAATTTTTGTTTTTATATTATCTAATTGTTTAATATAATTATTCAAAATCTTTATTTGAGTATTTTTATTTTTCTTTGATTTATTTTCAGACTTATTTATTAATATTGTAAATATTTTATCAGATATTTTTAAAATTTCTTTTACATTAAATCAAATTCTTTCAATTGCAATTGCATCAAGTATATTTCTTTTTTGAGGTCATACTACATATTTTCAATTATATATAAAAGTTGTAGATAATCATGCATCAAGGTTTAAAGCATTATAACATCAAAAATCACTTAAAACTTGAACTAAATCATCAATAGTCGCATCATAAACAAGTCAAAAAAATATATTTTTTGATTCTTTATCAGAGCATATAAAATTTCTGGTTGCTTTGTAAGTTAATTTATTAAAAATAAGTCATACATCATAATAATATTCTAACATATTTTTTCATTCATTAAGTAAAAGTGGATAATTTCAAACTCAATAATAAATATCACTTTCTTTATCATTATTTATTTTATCAGTTTGAAAAATAAAAGGTTTTTTATCCTTCGTCCAAGCAAAAACTGCTCTATCTCAAGTTGAATTATAACTTGCAAATTTTTCTCATTCTATATATCTTTCATTATCAGTCCGACTTTTTGTTGTATTACACCAATCATAATCAGTTGGACAAAAAAATACTCAATTTACTCAAGAAATTGCATTGTTTTGTTTCAATAAATCTCAAAGACTTTCAGCATTATCAGTTTTTACAACTTTTAGATTATATATATCTGATGATAAATCATATTGTATAACTTTTATTTTGTATCAAGAAACAGTTTTTTCTATAAAAGTATTAGCTAATGCAATATTTGGAATTAATAAAATTAATATAAAAATTAGTTTTTTCATAAGTTTGTTGTAATTAAATTAAATTTCATAAATCAACAAATTCACTATTATTTTTATCTATATTGTAAGTTTCTTTGTTGTTTATTTTCCAAGTTCATCAAGTATTTAATACTATTCCTCAAATTATATCTAAATCTTTCTGGTTTTTAATCCATTTTTGCAATGCTTCTGCTTTATTTTTTGTTTCCTGAGAAGTCGCTGTAATTCATGATTTTGTATCTACCATTAGAATTTTTCAATTTTTTAGTTTTACTATAAAATCAACATAAAATAATCTTTCTGTTTGCCTAAAAGTATCATAATATTTTATTGCAAAATATTCACTTCAACTATCTCAGTTTTTATACCACCATAAAATATTTTCTTTTTCTTCTAGAAATTTAATAAATGGAACTTCATTTTCTCTTCAAGTATATTTTGGTTTTAAATAAAAAGGTAATAAAGCACTTTTATTGATTTCAAAGTCTTTAAATAATTCATAATCCTCAGTATACCAATTTTCTCTTTTTGGAACTTTTAAATGTATAGGTTTTTCTTCTTTCTTTTCCTTTTCTTCTACTTCTTTGATTCTTATAGGTTTATAAATCTCAAGTGCTTTTCAGATAATATTTCTAAAAACTGAATCTTGCATTGATAAATCATTTATTAAAATTGCTTTATAAACAACTCTATTCATACTAATATAAGCACAAAACCAAGCATTTATAGCATTTCTAAATGCTTTCCAACTTCTTGCTGGTGCATATTTTCTTTTTTCTTCTTGCTGATTTGCTATAAGAGTATAAATATTTAAGTCAAACAATCTTTCTAAATCTCATTTTGAAATACTCGCCTCAATATCAGTTCATTTTGCTTTTAATTCTTCAAAGAAATGATCAAAGTTTTCAACTTCTACATCAACAATCATATTGTATGTAATTTTATTTTTTGTGACATCAATTCCGGCATTTGCTAATTTTTGAAATTTTTCATCTTCTGTTTTTAATATATCATCTTCTTT
>JAQUKG010000028.1 GCA_028719245.1 Candidatus Altimarinota bacterium
TTTATAAATTCTTAAAGATGAATAATCAAATCAATATTTCAATAATAAATTTAATTTTTCTTTAAATAAATTTTGCTCTAAAATAGATAAACTTTTATATTTTTTCTTAAATGATTCAGTTAAAATTATTTTCATATTTTTTAATTATCAAGATAATTTACTAAATCATTATAATTATTTGATTCAATATAATTTCAAAATATTTTATCTCTTTCATGAGAAACTACATCTATAAAAATTGAATATTCTTCCAAAGTATTTTTATTTACACAAATATTATCATCTATTATAGTTACCATATTTTAAAATTAAAAACTAATTTCACTTTGAGTATAAAACTTTTCTTTCTTTTTGCAATATTTTTACTTTAATATTTTTTTATATAATTTTTCAAGTTTAGTTTTTAAATCATTTTCTTTTTTTTTGTAAAACTTTTTAATAAAGCCTACTTTTGGTAGGCTTTTAAATAATTACATAGATTTTAATTTATTTTTTATAAATATCATGATTTCAAATTGAAAAAAATCTATAATAATTTCATTATTTTTTTTACTTTTATAAAATAAAGCTCTGAAATTCATATTTAAACTTAAAGAAAAAAACAAAACTTAATTTTCAGTTTAGTTTATGAATCTTTAAAGAGAGATAATCAAATCCATATTTCAATAATAAATTTAATTTTTCTTTAAATAAATCTTTTTCAAAAATATAAACTTTTTCTAAATTTTACAAAAATTATTAAATAACTTTTTGTTTACTAAAGCTAATACTTGGAACTTTAAAATTTCAATCAGTTTTAAAATCATCTCAAATAGATTTTATATTTGAAAATAAATTTATTATATTTCAAGATAATGAAATATTTTTTATATAATCTTTTTTCTCTCAATTTTCTAATAAATATCATTCTCAATTTAAACTAAACTTTCAAGTTGACTCATCAACTGTATGAAAAGCCATTAAATTAGTAAACAAGATTTTGCTTCAAACTAAATAATTTTTATCACTTTCTCAAACAAGTTCTATATTTGAAATAGTTGAATTTCATAAATTTTCTAGTCATTCTTTTAAAGCATTTTTATAATCATAAAACTTTGATTTAAAAACTCATTTTTCAAATAAAATAGTTTTTTTTGCTGTAATTCATTCTTTATCAAAAAGCATTGTTCAAGTATAATCTTTTAATTCTGGATTATTTATTAAAGTAAAATTTTCTCAAAATATTTTATCTCAAATCTTATTTTTAGAGAATAAACTTGTTCATTCTCTAATTGATTCAGCTCACATATTTCACAAAATAATATCTAGAAATTCTATTACAACTTCTCTATCAAGAGTTATATCATAAATTCAAGATTTAAAATCTATTTTTGAGTCAGATAATTTGAAAATTAATTCATCTTGTAATTTTTTAATATCTTCTAAATTGATGTTTGGTTTATCTTTTGAAGAACAATATTTGTAATGATTTTCTTTTTTATCTTCATTTTCTCAAAAAATTTCTATATAATAAAAACTAGAATTATCAATTTGAGTTTTAAAAGCTCAAAGAGAATTTATATAATGATGAGTTGCATAATTAACTCAAATAGAAAAAGTTTCTATAAAAATATTTTTTGCAAAATCAAAATTTTTAAATTTCAAAAATTCAGCTTCTAAATCTTCAAAACTAATATTTTCTAACTCAGGATTTGAAAAATCTTTTTTTATTTTATCTGTAATATTTGGTAAAATTATATCTTTATCACATTCTCCAAAGTCTATAACTTTTAACATATCTTTTATAGCGAATTCTATTTTTTCTAAGCTATAAGAATCAATTCAAAATACTGATTTTTTATTTTCTTTAATAATTGTTATTGAAGTATTTATATTTTCATTACTATCAAGACTTACTTCATCATGAAGAGGAGAATATTCTAAATTTTTTGCATTAGAAATATTGATATTTATATATCACTCAATAGAATATTTTTTAAATAAATGTATTATATTTTCATTATCAATTTTTACCATATTTTTTAGTTAAAAGTAATTTAAAAAGATTTTATGAAGTTTTGAATTTTAGTCAAAAAATAAAACTAAAAGAAAATTTTAGTTTTATTTTTTTTAATATTGTTTAATAACAAACTATATTCCTTCAAGTATTTTTAGCTTTATATAAATATTCATCAACATGTTTAAAATAAATTAATCATTATGAGTTCAACCTTCATCTTTCCAATATGGAATTCAACTTGATGCAACTTTTCATCAACTATGTCAGGTTCAACGAACATCAAATTTTGATTCATCTACTGGCAAATCTGCTATACTTAGAGCTTTTAATAAAGCTGAATTATAATGTCAAAGTTGAACTTTTAAATTATTATTAACTTCTCAAGTTGAACCTATTGGTAAAGATAAAACTAATTCATTAACTTTTCTTTTCATTTCCTCACAAAATGCTATAGGATTTGATTTTACTTTTTCTAAACTCCATTTTTCATCTGATATTTTTTGCTGAATTTTCTTTATTTCATCTTGAATACTTTGTAATTTTTGAGGAATATTATATTTTATTTCTACATCTATTTTTGTATAATCTTGCTTAATTTCATCTTTTTTAGCTTTAATTTCTTTCTTTTTAGCTTTATCTTCTTTTGTATTTCATAAAGATTTTAATTTAGCATTTAACTCATCTAGTTCAGGTTTTATTCTTTTTCATTCTACAAGTCTTTGAGATTTAAAAATTATCAAATCTTGTTCTAATTGCTTCTTACTAGCTTCTAATTGTTCTAGTCTTTCTATTAATTGTGCAATCTGTTTTTCTAAGATAACTATTAATTTATCATAATCTCAAGAATTAGGTTGTTCAAATTTTTTTACCTCTTCAGTTGGTAAAAATGTTGGTTTTTTAGTCATATATTTAAATTATTAAATAAAATTAATTAAGATTTATTTCATAAAGCTTTTTGTAATAAATCTTTAACTCTAGCCATTAATCAATTAGTTTTTGGTTTTAAATCTTTTTCTTTTAATTTATCAAGTACAATAATGTTACTTGAACTACTTTCTCTCTTATCCTCAGACTCATCAAGATAAAATTTATCATATTGAAAGATTATATTAAATCATTGTTTTCTATAATGATCTTCTAATTTTTGTTTTATAACATCCCATACTTTTCATTTATTTTCTTGTTCTTCACCATTTTCTTGATCTACAAAACTTGGCAAAATATCTCTTAGTTTAAAATAAATAATTCACAATCTAGCAAATCTTGGAATATGTTTATCTTTTACAGATTCTTCATCTATTGCTTTTATCATTCTTGCAACATTTTCAGAAATTTGAGATTCAATAGTTCATTCTAATTTCTGTAATAAAGTTCTTTCTCAACCTTTTGGTTGATCATCAAAATTTTCTCTCATATAAAAATAATTAAAAAATAAAATTGACTAACTGTCAAAATCTAATTATCATATTTTTATTAAACTAGCAATAATTACAAAAATCGTATTTTTATACTTGGCTTATTTAAAATATAAAATCAATAATAAAAAATGGCAATATATACTGTCATCTAATTTGACTTTTAATAAAAAATGTTATAATTATAAAAATTTATTACTAATAAAATGTTATGGAAAATATTACAAAACATCTTTTAGAATTTTGATTATCAGAGTTAGAAGCTAGTATTTATGAAAAATCAGTATCATTATGACTTTTCGCATCATCTAATATTGCAAATAAATTAAAAATACCTAGATCAACAGCTAGATATACTTGTGAAAGTTTAGTAAAAAAATGATTTATGACTCAGACTTTAAAGTGAAATACTAAATATTTCAAATGTGAAAACCCAACAAAACTTTTTTCTATAATTTATAATGAAGAAGAAAAATTAAAAAGAAAAAAAAACAAAGTAAATGAACTAGTTTCCGAACTTCAAAAATCCTATAATCCAAATGCTAAACTTCCAAAAATAACAGTTTATGAATGAGTAGAACAAATAGAAAAGATGTTTGATACACTTGCTGATTCTCCAGGTATACTTTATACATTTTGAGCTTGAGATTATATTAAACAAAAATATGAAGGTATGATTAAGAATTTTAGAAACAAAGCATATAAGATTTTTAAGGAAATTATGATATTTCGTTCTCCTAAATATGCTGAAATACATAAAGATGATGATAGAGTTTTAAATACAAAATATTTTAAACATATTGAAGAACTAAAAGTAGATATACAGATAGTAGATGATAAAATGACTATAACTTGTGTAGAAGATCCTCATCCTGTTGCTATTATGATTACACATAAAGAAATTATAAATGCTTTTAAAGAGATTTTTATTGAGACTTGGAAGAGAGTTGATTAAACTTTTCTTTAGTCATTTTGTATCAAGGAAGAGTTATATACCATCAATCATTTTTTGGTATTTTTTCATCTATATAGTAATGCCTATCAAATCACAAAGATTCCCAGAATTTTGCCGAATCATCAGAAGATGCAACTAAATAAATAGCCTCAACTCACGGTTTTGCAAATTCTTCTCTAATTGCCCTTGATATAAACATAGCGACTCAAGAATTTTGAAAGTTAGGATCAATATTTACTCATCAAAGATATCTGACATTAGGTATCTTTTTTCATTTATCATCTTCAGCATCTATAAAATATAAACACCCTATAATATTTCTTGGATCTTTTGCAAAGTCAGGATTTCAATCTCTATTCCAATATAAAGTTTTAAAACTACATTTCATTTTTGCTTTTTCTCTAATTCTTGGTTTAAGTGCATTTAAAAAATCTGTTTGTCACTCATAGTTTATATCATATAACTCTTCAATTCTACTAAAAAATGCTTCAATTTGTGTATGATTTTCGTCATCTGGAAAGTTTGGTCAATCAATATAAGTAAAAAAATTATTATTTAATAAATCTATTTCTGTTTCTCAAGATTTTAATTCTTTGAAAAGCGATGATATTATACCAGCTTCTAAATCAATCTTACTTAAATCTAAACTTCAAGTTCTTTCATAATCTTCCCAAATCCTTTTAAAAGAACCTAAAAGTCTAATAGCTACCATCTTTAAAAATTCTTCATAGTCAAGTCAATATCTATCTGCATATTCTAGAAGTCTTGAATTTTGTCACTCTTGTGATAAAATACTTAAAACAGGTTGAAATCTTTTTACTATTTGTAGTTTTCATAATAAAGTTCACTTGTTCTTTGGCTTTCATAAATAATTCGATTCCTGAATATATAATCAATTTCTAGCAAGATTTAGAAAATTTTCTATTTCCATTAATCAAAGAGTTTTTTCATTACTATTTTTAACTCCATTAAAGTATCTATCATTTTCTTTTTGTCTTAATTCAATTTCTTGGTTTAATTCTTCCATTTTTTGATTATACCAATCTTGATTTCTTAGTTCTTCTTCATTCGCTTTTCTTAAATCCTCATCATACCAATCTTGAATTCTTTGTTCTTCTTCATTTAATTTTCTTAATTCTTCATCATACCAATATTGAATTTGTTGACTTTCTTTTTCAAACCAATTACCTAATTGTCTTTTTTGCTTTGTTAATTCATCTTCACTCAATCATAATAATCTACTTTCTCTAAGTCTTTTTTCATCTCAAAGATTAGTTTTTTTCCTAGCTACTTCCAAGTTTAAATCAAATATTCTTCATTTTAAGTCACTTTCTCTAAGTCTTTTTTCATCTCAAAGATTAGTTTTTTTCCTAGCTATTTCCAAGTTTAAATCAAATATTCTTCATTTTAAGTCACTTTCTCTATATCTTCTTTCATCTCAAAGATTAGTTTTTTTCCTAGCTACTTCCAAGTTTAAATCAAATATTCTCCATTTTAAGCTACTTTCTCTATATCTTCTTTCAATTCATAAATCCATTCATAATACCAAACTATCAACAGATCTCCTTACTCATTCAACTCAACTTCAAACTTCATTTTCTTTTCATTGCAAACTTAAAACAATATTTTCTAAAGACAGTAAAAAATCTGATATTTCCTTTATATCAGCTGGATTATTTACAGCTTCTGGTGGTTCTTGTCTAAAATACATACAAATAATTGTTATAATCTCCTGTAAAATCTTATCACACTTTCTCTTATTTTTCAAAAATATTTGAATAAAAACCTAAATAAATATAATAAACCAAATTTTAAAAATAATAAACAATTTATGATAAATTTTAGAAAAACTTTTGAATTTTTATTTAAATCTTTTGATATATCTTGAGATACAAAATTAATTGAAAAACTTGAAACAGAATGAATTAGATTTTTAATGTTAATAAAAAGACATTGGATTTTTTGAGTTTTAAAATCTTGGAGAGTAATTGCTGTTGTAATAATAGCATTCATAAATGCTTATATATTATTTTCAGATAAATGAAATACAATTATTTCAATTATAATTTGAGTATTCTTGCTTTTAAATGTATTTTATTGGGTTTTAATAATATGTATTTATTTGATTAGATTTTATAAAATTCAATGAAATGAGCCACACATTGAAGATATTTATTCTTGTTTAAAAAAATCTAAAAATAGTGATATAATATTTACAAAATTTTTCAATCAAACTATATTTTTACTATTAACATTAATTTTAATAACTATTTTTACTGGATTTAGTGCAGTTTCTAGTTTGGTATTATGATGATGAGTTGATTGATTTTGAATTTGAGTAATAAATATAGTTTTATTAATAGTTCAATTAGGATTATTCTTTTGATATTTACAAAATATGATGAATCTAGAAATGGATTTTAATATTATAATTCCTTGAAAGATTCTTTTTTATAACCAAAATTGACTGCTTTGAACTAGTCAAAGTATGAATGCAGAGAAAATAAAAACTATGAATACAAAATATTCATGACTTTTTTGATCATTTTTTAATTATTGAAATATAATAATTTTAACGGAATGAGATAAAGAAAGTAATTGAGAAATGATGATGGACTATATTTGAAATCCAACTAAAACAGTAAAAGAAGTCCAAAAAGTTATTTCAAATGATATAAAAGCTATAGAAAATGAGGTAAATATATTATTAAGAAAATTAGAGACACATATTTGAATTACAAACATTTCAACTCCAGAAAATAAAAGATTATTAAAAGAATATGTTTTAAATAACGAAACAAAATTACATGAACTTTACGAGAATGCTGATGAAGAAACAAAAAGGGAAATTAAAGAACTTTATATTTTAATTCAAGATTAAAATGATTAGAATAATTAAATTAATTATTTGGATTTTTGTAATGTTTTGAATATTTCTTTTAGTAAATTATAAAAGTTTTATAAATTATACTATACCTGAGAGTAAAACAATATATGTAAAATCTTGAGATACATTAAATACAACTTTAACAAGAGAACTAAATTTGGATAATTTTTATCTAAAAATATATTTAAATTTAAATCCAAAACAAAAAATAAAAGTTCAGGTATGAGAATATAGGATTTGAGAATGAGAAAACATTCAAACAATAATTGAAACTTTAAAATATTCACCTAAAGCAATTGATAAAAAAATAACCATTTTAGAATGATGGAATATTTTTGATATTGATGAATATTTAACAAAAAATTGATTAACTCAAGCTTGAGAATTCATTTCAGAAAGTAAAAATACATCTAAATATAAAGAAAAATTCTCTTTTTTACAAAATGCTTTAACTTTGGAATGATATCTTTATCCAGATACTTATTTTGTAAATCCAAATAATTTTAAAATTGAAAACTTAAATAATTCAATGCTTGAAAACTTTAGAAAAAAAGTTTATGACAATTTACTTTCAACTCTAAATTCTACTCAAATAAATGAAATAATTATATTGGCTTCTATATTGGAAAAAGAAGAAAGAAATATTTTAGAAAAACCAACAGTTGCTTGAATACTTAAAAAAAGATATTTAAATAATTGGATGATTGGGGCAGATATTACAGCTTGTTATGCTTATAGTCTTACAAGTGAAGAATGTAAAATGAACTTATCAAAATATATTTTAGAAAAAAATGAATATAATACTAGAACTATGGTATGACTTCCAAAAACTCCTATTTGTAATCCAAGTTTTGAAAGTGTAAATGCTGTTATAAATTCAAAAAATACTCCGTATTGGTATTATTTACATGATAAATCTGGACAAATTCATTATGCGAAAACAAATGAAGAACATATAAATAATTACAAATATTTGAAATAAAAATTTCTAAATTCATAAATTTAAAAATCCTACTTACACAAATTTTTGCATAATCCCTTTTTTATGAAGTATTTTGAGTTTGTTTTGGAAATTTATTTTTAATTACTTCTAAATATACTTTTGCTTGATCCATACATCTTTGATTAATTCTTTCAAGTCCATCTTTTCAAAGTAACTGAATAACATCTCTAGTCGTTTTATTCCATTCTTGCCCACTTTTTTCCACAATTTGAGGTCTTTTGAGTTTTAAATCAGTAAAATCATTTGCTAAATGCATTACTTCTTCTACATTTCACGGAAGTTGTTTTGCATTCTCGAGTTGTTTTTGTGTATTTATATAATCATTTCTATATTTGTGTGTATCAGAATTTTGACATTTATTTACCAAACTACCTTTAAAGTTTTCAACTCATTTTTCTTGAGCTATATGTGCTACTTCCTCCATAATAAATGCTCTCACTAAACCATATTCTTTTCATCAAGCTGAATTTGGATTTTGATTATATTCAATTTGTCCATTTGCATCAATATTTAACTCTGCAATTCATCTTGCAATATTTTCAATGGTTTCATAATTATCCGTTGATTGTCAAACACTATGAGCAATAAATTCATCAATTTGAGTATAATTTTGTGGTTGAAATGATAATCATGAAATAACCCAATCATTGATTTGATCTGCTGGAATATCTTCTCATGATTGTGGAAAATCATATAATTCGGCAAGTAATCTATGAGATTCTTCATGATTAATGGTAGCAAGATTAATATTATCTAAATTAAAGTTTGCTTGTTCTTGTGGAGTAAAACGTCAATTTTTTACTTGAATATCAATAGCATTTTCAATAGCTCATGGATTTAAATATGTTTTTCCATCAAATGCATATCATTTTTTATTAAATTCTTTATCACTTCATAAAATAATACATGGTTGAAGTTTCCCATCAATCATTTTTTTATCGAATAATTGTCAAAGTGTATTTATGTCTGGAGATTGTTCTCATTTAATTTCCATACAAAATTCACCATGAGTCGCAGCAAAATCCAAATTAAGATATACTCAAACTTTTTCCATTTTCTCTTCTAAACGAGTTACCCTTGCAAATTGCTCCTCAGTGGTAGATTCATTATAATTAATCCATACAACTTCTTGTAAAGCTTCAACCATTTGTGGATATTGTGCTTGTATTTGTGGATTATTTACAATTGCCTCTACTACATTATATCTTTGATTAATTATTGAGAAACTTTCATTTGGATCTGTATTGGTTACATCAAAATTTGCTTGAAGTTGGCTTATGACATTCTGAGTAATAGTTTTCGACAACTGATTTAATTGATTTCTTTTCTCACCTGAAAGCTCATTTGTAAGATTTTGTTCTGATAATTGTGGAGCAGTATCTTGTGATTTTTCTTGTGACTTTTGAGCTAAACTTGTCTCTTGAAGTGCATTATTGGCATTTTTTGTTTGTTTTGGAGAAAGATTTTGTAAAGCTTTTCCAACTTCATTTGCTTTTTGCTCAGGAGTAGGAGTTTCATACTCCCTTTGATTCATGCTTTCTGTCATAAAAATATGTTTTTATAAAATAATTTAAATCATAGCAAATGCTTCTTCTAAAAAAACATCTGCATCATTTTCTTGCCTTTCTTTATATTCTTGTTTTTTTACTTGTAACATTTTATTTCTTATATTTTCTAATTTTTGATCCGCACTTTTAATCTTTCATTGAGAATCTTTATATATTGATAATATTAAAATTCAAAAAACTTCATCAAGTTCATTTTGAAGAACTTCATTAGGATATTCAAGAATAAAATGATAAATATTATCAAAATTATCTCATTTTCAGAGTAATGATTCAAGCATCTTCAATACAGTTTCTTTTTTTTGTTGAAAACTATATTTATCATAATCTTGTTTGAATCTTTTAAGATCCATTCACATAGTATAAAAATAATGTATAAAAACTTGCTCTAATAATAACATGTAAAGAAAATAAAAGCAAAAAAAATCATCTTTTTAAGATGATTTTTTTATTTAACTATATCCTTAGTTTTTCCTCTTCATTTAAACTCAATAATTATTGGAGTTCAAGCAAATCAGAAATTATCTCTAATTTTATTTTCTAAATATCTTTTATAAGAAAAATGAAAATGTTCAGGATTGTTTACTGTTAGCACAAATTTTGGGGGATTTACATCAACTTGACTTCCGTAATAGATTTTTGGTTTATGTGCTACTCTATTTCAAGTTGGTGGATGTTTTATAACTGCTTGTTCTATAAAACCATTAAATATAGAAGTTTTAACTCTTTTATTTTTTCTTTCTTCATTAATTAAAATTGCAGTATCAAGTATTTCTTCAACTCTTTTTTTCTCAACTGCTGAAGTAAAAATTACTGAAACCCAAGGTAGGAAATCAAACTTTTCACTTAAATATGATAAATATTTTCACATAATCTTTTCTTTATCAATATTTTGCTTATTCAAAACTGCATCCCATTTATTTATTACAATTATAAGTCATTTTTTTTCTTCCAAAACTCTTGAAATAACTGATAAATCTTGTTGATGAATTCCATCAACTCAGTCAATAATTACTGCAATTATATCTGATCTAGTAATACTTCTTTCTGTTCTCATAACTGACCAATTTTCTATATTTCTTGTCCCAATTTTACTTAATCTTCTAATTCAAGCAGTATCAATTAAAACAAAATCTTTTTCGTTATAATGAAATTTAGTATCAATACTATCTCTTGTAGTTCAAGCTAAATCTTTAACCATTACTCTATTTTTTCAAACAATTGCATTTATGAGAGAAGATTTTCAAACATTTGGTCTTCCAACTAAAGCTAATTTTATGAAACTATCATCAGTTTCTTCAACTAAATAATTTAGTCATTTTTCTTTTAGGTTTTTTGCAACAAATTTTCTAACTTCTAGAAATCAAAAATTATGACTAACTGAAACTGGGAAAAAGGCATCAAATATGTTTACAACTGGTAAATTAAATGCTTCAAGTCTAAAGTTTTCATTATCAGCTTTATTGGCAACAACAACTACTGGTGGAATATTTTTATCTCTTAGAATTTTTAAAATTCTTTCATCTAAATCAGTAAATTTATCATATTCTAAAAGCCATATTAAAAGATCACTTTCTTTAATTGCATCGCGAGTTCTTTCAATTATATCAGTTGAAATTTCATCATTTTTACTAGAAAAATCAAGTCATCAACTATCAGCTAAAATATAGGTAATTTCGTTTTCGCCATCCGTAAATTCATACTCACTTATATCTCTAGTTGTTCCAGCTTCATCAGCTACTATTGCTATTTTATGTCAAGTGAACATATTAAAAAAACTAGATTTTCAAACATTTGGTCTTCAAATTATTGTTATTTTTGCTAACATTTATCTTTTGGATTAATTAATAATTTTTACCTACGGATTATAAGATTTTATTTCAAAAAGCAATTTTTTTGCAATTAGTAAGTTTTTTATTATATTTCAAATAATTATTTATTAATTTTAAACATATGTTTCCTAAAAAATGAGTTTTAGAAAGGAGTGAAAATAAAGATTTTATAACAAAATTAATTATTATTTTTTGTTTTGTCTGAATATTATTTTTTGTTTACCAAATAATGGATATTTTGGTATTACTTCTTATTTCACTATTTTTGAATATATTATTTTCTCCAATTTTAAATAAATTAAATAAATATAAGATTTGAGATGGAATATGAATAATTTTAATTTATATATTTGGTTTAATTTTTATTTTTATTACATTTTTTTCTATTGTTCCAATATTTGTAAATCAGATATCAGCATTAATAAACATAACTTATGATTTTGTTAATAATATTATAAATACATATAATTATAAATGAATTGATTGACTTAATTTACCATATTTTATAAAAAATTTATTTATAAATATTGATTTGAGTCAAATTCTGACTTCTATAAAAAACAATATTTGACATATTTCTTCTTTTGTAAGCGATAATTTAAAAAATTTCTTAACTTCTTGAGCTTGAATAATATTTTCAATTACAAATGTTTTATTAAATTTTGTTTTAGTTTTCATATTTACATTTTTTATAGCTTTGGAGAGAAAAGATATTAGAAGTTTTTTTTATAAAATAATTCCAGAAAATTTATCAAAATATATTTTATCAAAGGAAAAAACTGTAGTTCATACCTTATCAAATTGGTTTAAAAGTCAAGCAATACTTTGATTTAGTATATTTATAATAACTTTTATTTGACTATATATTGTAAGAATATTTTGAGTTAAAATTGATGAAGTTTTAACTTTAGCATTTATTGCATGAATGATGGAATTTGTGCCTTATGTTTGACCTTTTATAGCATTACTTCCAGCTTTAGCAATTGCTTTATGAATTTCATTTAAAGCAAGTGTAATTATTTTAATTTTATATGTAGCTATTCAACAAATTGAAAATAATATTTTAGTTCCATATATTATGTGAAAAACTCTTTCTTTGTCTCCATTTTCAGTTTTAATTGCAATGACTATTTGAGCAAGTTTGTTTTGAATAATTTGAATTATTATTTCAGTTCCTATTGTATCTATTATACAAATATTCTTAAGTGATTATTTAAATAAAAGGTAATTATTCAATTTTAAAGATTTTCTTATTTATTTGTTTTTTCTTACTTGTTTCTTAAAAAAAAATATATAATCATTTTAAATTTAAAACTAAAATATTATAATGAAAGTATTACTAATTGAGGATAATATTCAAATATCAAAAAATATAGTTAGATTTTTAGCTTTAAAAGATATTTCTTGTGATATGGCTTTAGATTGAAAAGATTGACTCCATAAAGCACTTGTAAATCATTATGATGTAATTATTCTTGATATAAATCTACCACTTTTAAATTGACTTGAAGTTTTAAAATCTTTAAGAGAAAGACAAAAAGATAGTCAAATAATTATGTTAACATCAAATTCACTAAAGCAAGATATAATAAATTGACTAAATTTATGAGCTGATGATTATATGACAAAACCATTTGATTTTGAAGAACTTTTAGCAAGACTTCATACATTAAATAGAAGAAATTTAAAAAATAAATCAAATATAATAAATTTTTGAAAAGATTTTATTATGGATATAGAAAAAACTGAAGTTAGAAAAAATAATGACTTAATTAAATTATCAAATTTAGAATTTAATTTATTAAAATATTTAATTCAAAATACTTCAAAAACTATTTCTCGTCAAGAATTATACCAAAAAGTTTGGGGAGAATTTGATTGAGATATTATGTTTTCAAAAACAGTTGATGTTTATATTTGATATTTAAGAAAAAAAGTCTGATTTGATATGATTCAAACTGTAAAATGAGTTTGATATAAAATTAACTAATATTTATGAATGATATTACTTTAAAATACACAAAAAATAGACTTGCTATAATTTTTACATTAATAGTTTTTTTTATTGCATTTTTTTTAGAATTAACTTATTTTTCTTTTAGATATTATAATTTTACTTATAATGACAAAAGAAATTTTAATAATATTACCAATCAAATATTTTCACAAATTCAAAAAGATCCAAATTTTTTTAATATATTTATAACAGAGTGAATAAAATTTAAACCACCAATTAATGGAGATTTTCAAAGATGAAGGTGATGAGATTTTAGATTTTTAAATTTTTTAGTTTTAGATAACTCTTGAAATATTTTAGCACAAAATATCTGAGATGATTTAGAAATTAATATAAATAATTATTCTGGTTTAAAATATAATTCTCAACCAAAACTTTCTAATTGAACCTTTATAAAAAAGATTGATATATCAAATTTTTGAGATAATTTTGGGGATTTAATTTTATTTAAAAAACAATGATATGCTACTGAGAATTATTTAGAAGATTTATTTTTTAGCTTGCTTTTAAACATAATTTTTTCAATACTTTTTTATTTTATTTGACTATTTTTTGTTGGTAAAAATCTAAAACCAATAGAGCAAACTTTGTCAGATATGAATGATTTTATTCATAATGCAAATCATGAATTAAAAACACCGATTTCAGTTATTAGTTCAAATTTACAGTTGATTAAAACAACAAAGAGTTATGAAGAAGATTTAATTTTACTTTCTATAAAAGAATTAAATAGGATAAATCAATTAATAGAATGATTATCAAGTTTATCTGATATAAATCCAATTACTTGAGTTATAGAATTAAATATTTCAAAAGAAATTACAGAAATTATACAAGAATTAAAGTGAGAAATTGAGAAAAAAGAAATTATTTTAAAACAAAATATACTTAGTAATTTTAAATTAAAAGCAAATAAACAATATTTTTATATAGTTTTTTCTAATTTGCTTAGAAATGCTATTAAATATAATTTTCAAAAATGAGAAATAAATATAACTTTATCTAAAAATAAATTAATTATTTCAAATTCTTGAGATTGAATCTCAAAAGAAGATTTACCAAATATTTTTGATAGATTTTTTAAATGAGAAAAGGGAAGAAGTACAGAAGGTTTTGGTATATGACTTTCACTTGTAAAAAAAATTTGTGATATTTATAATCGGAAAATTAATGTTCAATCTGATGAAAAAGAAACTAGTTTTGAAATTAATTTTTAATTAATTCCTTTATAGAACACTTTATTATTTGTCACTCAATTGATTTTTTTTCTAAAAAATAAAACCTAGAGTAAACTACTCAGTTATAACTTCATGTATTTATATGTTCTCATAAATAATTTATATATTTATAATCTTGATTATTTATTCAAGTAAAAGCTAATACATTACTTCAAGTTTTATATAGATATATTATATCACCTTCATTTAAAGAATTTGTATTGATATTTTTTATTAAGTTTGAAGAATTTTGCTCTAAAATAGAAATATAATTTGATTTATTGTATTCAAAACTGATGGAGTTGTCGTATTCAACAAGTTTCATTATTACAACGAAAGCTATTGATATTATCATTATAGATATTATTACTGTTAATAATGTTTCTCATTTTAAATTTCTTTTCATAGAATAATTAATTAAATTTAATATTTTATTCATTATATTTAATTAATTACTTCTTTCAAATATAAACCTATTTAAAAAATAATTTTCTTTATACTTGAAAGTTTTTGTTTTTTATTATACTTGGGAAAATATAACTTTACAATTATGAATAAAAAATATAATAATGCTTTTACTTTATTAGAAATAATGATTTCAATGTTTATTTTATCAATAATTATTTGATGAGTTACTATTTCTTTTTCTAAAATTTTAGATAATTTTAGTTCATCAAATAGTGAATCAATATTATTTTCAGATATTAAAGAGTTTGTTGCAGATTCTATATTATTTAAATATAGTTCTGGTTTAATATTATCTCAAACAAGTTCACTTCTTTT
>JAQUKG010000029.1:0-14466 GCA_028719245.1 Candidatus Altimarinota bacterium
ATCCAATTCAAAGTATAACATCAACTTGAATAGATTTACTTACAACAAATAGTTGAACTGTTTATAAATTATTATTAAGTAGTGGAAGCTTAACAGCTTCCTGAAATATTATATATCAATCATTAAATAGTATAATATTAAATTTAATAACTATAAATTGTCCTAATTGATTTATAGCAGTTTCTTGAAACTCAACTTTTTCCACAACCGATTTTTGTGTAGCAAAATATGATATGACATATAGTAATCTTTCAACTAATCCATCTAACTGATGATGGAATACTTATCCATATACAACTTCAACAAATATAGCAAGTCAACCAGGTTATCCAATAGCAAGCCTAAATCAGACACAAGCAATAAATGCTTGTCAAAGCCTAGGAGCTTGATATCATCTAATCACAAATAATGAACGGATGACAATAGCAAGAAATATAGAAATTATTTGAAGTAACTGGTCAGGTTGAGCTGTTTGAAATTGAAAAATATATAACTGAATAAGTAATGATCTTACAGCTTGATGTGATTGAAATCCTGATTGAGAATGGTGAGTTCCATCAACTAACTTAAGTTGTTCTAGGAGAATATTAACACTTTCAAATTGAAATCAGATATGGGATTTTGCTTGAAATGTTTGGGAACATGTAAATAAAGCAAATACAATTGATTGAAGTAATAACTCATTATGACAAACAATTGTAGCTTGATGTTCTACTCCTACTTGATGGTCAGAATGGAGTAGTTGTAGTGACAAAACAAACTCATCAATAAACTGAAGTTATAATTCAAATCAATGAATATGACAAATATATTACAGTCAGTGAGTAGGAAGTAATATATTACTTCGTGGAGCTAATGCTGGTGTTGGTGATGGTGTTTATGCTGGGGTTTTCGCTCTTTACTTGCTTTGGGTTGCGACGTCTTCTACTGTTGGTGTTGGCTTCCGCTGTGCTTATATAAATTAAAATCATTCTTTTTGATTTTCAAAACTTTTTTATATACTATCTCTAAATTTAAATTCTTAACAATTATTATGGAATTAAATCATATTAGAAATTTTTGTATTATAGCTCATATTGATCATGGTAAATCAACTTTAGCAGATAGACTTTTAGAAATTACTTGAACGATTGATAAAAGAGATATAAAAGCTCAAACTCTTGATACTATGGAATTGGAACAGGAAAGGTGAATAACTATTAAATTAACTCCTGTTAGAATGAGATATATGTGATATGAATTAAATATGATAGACACTCCTGGGCATGTTGATTTTCAATATGAAGTTTCAAGAAGTTTGGCATCAGTTGAGTGATGTCTTTTAATAGTTGATGCAACTCAATGAATAGAAGCTCAAACTTTATCAAATGTTTATATGGCAATTGAAAATAATTTAGATATTATTCCAGTTGTAAATAAAATTGATTTACCAGCAGCAGATGTAGAAAAAGTAACAAATGAAATAGTTAGTTTATTATGATGTAAACCAGAAGAAATCATTCCAGTTTCAGCAAAAACTTGATTAAATGTAGAAAGTGTTTTAAAAGCTGTGATAGAAAGAGTTAGAATTCCACAAATTATTAACCCCCTTAATCCCCATTGTCAGGGGGAAATAACTTCAAATTCCTCCATTGATAAGGGGAGGCTAGGAGGGGTTTCTGACTCTGAACTCAAAGCACTTGTATTTGATAGTCAATATGACAGTTATAGATGAGTTGTTAGTTATGTAAAAGTATTTGCTTGAGAAATAAAAAAAGGAGATATACTATATTTTTTAAATACACATAAAAAAATTGAAGCTCTTGATGTAGGTTATTTTTCACCAAAATATATTTCTGATAATAAAATAGAAAATTGATCAATTTGATATATTGTTACTTGATTAAAATCAATTCGTGATGCACAAGTTTGAGATACAGTTTGGAAACCAGCTAATGTATTATGACCAAAAGAAAAACCAGAAGATGCCAAAGCTATAGATTGATTTAAAAAAGTTGTTCCATTTATATATGCTTGAGTTTTTCCAATGGATACTGCTGAATATCCATTATTTAAAGATTCTTTTGAAAAATTAATGTTAAATGATAGTGCTTTAGTAATAGAGCCAGAATCTTCTTGAGCTTTATGACATTGATATAGATGTTGATTTTTATGACTTTTACATCTTGATATAGTAAAAGAAAGACTTTTTAGAGAGTTTGATATGGATGTAATTATTACTGCTCCACAAGTAACTTACAAAATAAAAAGACCTTGAAATAAGGTTTCTGAGTATTCAAGATTTTCTCCAAAATTGCTTAATATTTGATGAAAAGTTTATACTGAAATAAGTATTTCAAATCCAGAAGATTTACCAGCAAGAGAACTTTATGAAAGTATAGAAGAACCAATTGCAAAATGTGAAATAATTACACCAAGTGAATATATTTGACCTTTAATGAAATTATCTCAAGAAAGAAGATGAATATTAAAAAATCAAACTTATATTGAATGAACTAGAATAATGCTGACCTATGAATTACCAATGAACGAATTAATTTGAGATTTTTATGATGAATTAAAAAGTTTATCAAGTTGATATGCTTCAATGAATTATGAATTTATAAAATATAGTGAAGATGATTTAGTAAAACTTGATGTATTAATTGCTTGAGAAAAAGTTGAGGCTTTATGATTGATTTGTCATAGAAGTCAAGCTGCTTATTTATGATGAAAAATAACAAAAAAATTAAAAGAAGTAGTTCCAAGAGCACTTTTTACAATTGCTTTGCAAGCAGCAGTTTGATGAAAAGTAGTAGCAAGAGAAGATCTTTCAGCTATGAGAAAAGATGTTACAGCCAAACTTTATGGTTGAGATATTACAAGAAAAAGAAAATTACTAGATAAACAAAAAGAGTGAAAGAAAAAAATGAAACAATTTTGAAAAGTTAGTTTACCAAGCGAAGCTTTTGTTAATTTATTAAAGAAATAAATTTTTATTTTTTAATCTTATAAAAATATGACACATGAATTAATAATAATTTGAGCTTGAAGTGCGGGTTATCCTGCTTGAATGTATGCTTCAAGATATAAAATAAAAAATATAATTATCTGAGCTCAGCCAGGTTGAGCACTAGCGACAAGTCATAAAGTAGAAAATTATCCTTGAACTTTATCAGCTTCTTGAAAAGAAATTATGGATAATTTTAGAGAACATGCAATTTCTTCTTGAAGTGAAATATTAAATGAAATGGTTATTTCTTTAGAAAAAGTTTGAGATATTTTTAATATAAAAACTAGTTCTTGAAAAGAATTTTCTTCAAAATTTTTAATACTTGCTACATGAAATAATTATAAAAAACTTTGAATTCCTTGAGAAACAGAATTTTTATGAAAATGAGTTAGTTATTGTGCTACTTGTGATTGAAATTTTTTTAAAAATTTAACAGTAGTTGTAGCTGGTTGATGAAATACAGCATTAACAGAAAGTCTTTATTTAGCTGATATTTGTAAAAAAGTTTATATAGTTCATAGAAGAGAAAGTTTTAGAGCAGAAAATATTTGGGTTGAACAAGCTCAAAAAAAAGAAAATATTGAATTTGTTTTGAATGAAGAAATTAAAGAAATTTCTTGAAATTTTTATATGGAAAAGATTATATTAAAATCTTGAAAAGAAATTCAAGCAGATTGAATATTTATAGCAATTTGAAATACTCCAAATACCTCATTAGTTGATAATTTAAATCCAGCAGAAGATGAAGAATGATGTTTGATAGTTGATAAGAGACAAGAAACTTCAATAAAATGACTTTATGCAGCTTGAGATGTTACAACAAATTCAAATAAATTTAGACAAACAATTATGTCAGCAGCAGAATGATGTTTAGCTTCAAATTCAGTTCATGAAGATTTGATTAAGTGAGAATAAATAATTAAATTGGTTGGAGAGTTTATCTACTTTAAATATCTAAAATCTCTACTCTCTTTTGCAATATAAGCTCAAACTATTAAAAATAGTATAAAACTTGTTGCTGATTCTTCAAAAATATGTGTGAAATTTGCCATAAATAAAATAGTGATATACGAAGTAAATATTCCAATACTCAAATAATCTTTTTTCAATTTTACAATTCTATAAAGGTAAACTCAAATAACTGAAAGTAAAGCTACAAAAAGTCAAAGTCAAATTAGAGATTGTTCAAGTAAGATTTGAATATACCAATTTTCTGGTAAAAATTTATGAACTCCAGAAGCTAAAGATAAATCCGAACTTGTAGCAAGTTGTGTTGCTGGTCAAGCAATTCAAAGTCAATAACCAAAAGGATTAAACATAAACATATGATAAGATTCTATCAAATTTTCAATTCTTCAAAGCAAAGCTTCTGGATGTAAGAATAAAGCTCTTTTTATATATAAAATAAATACTAAAAATATTCAAATAATTATGCTAGAATTTATTATAAATTTTTTACTTATTTTTTTTCAATGTTTAAATTTTCCAACTAAATACCAAAATAAAATTCATCAAAAGAGAATTCAGAGTATACTTGTTTTTGTATATGAAAAAAATATTGCTACAAATACAAAGATAGAAGGAATTATAAGTAAAGCATTTCTAAGAGATTTTTTATATAAATTTTCATGTAAAATAAATCAAATATACATAAAATAAAAAATTACCATAAAAACACTCCATCTTATTGGATCTCAAAAACTTCATTGAAATCTATTGTGTCATCCAGTTACATTTTGAGAAAAAGATATACAACTATTTGCTTCATAAGTTGAAGGTTTATCACTAAATCAAATTAAAGTAGAAGTTGAGGAAATATCACCTGATAAATACCAAGGTAAAAATATAATTAAAATTACTCAAACACTTGTAAAAACAGACATTAGAATTTTATCAAAGTGATTTTTAATACTACTTAAATAAAGTCAAACAATTAATGCAAATAAAAATATAACATCATATTTAAATCATAAATAAGCATTTATTCTTGGGTCAAAATATGGAAAATAAATATAGATAAATGAGCTTATCGTAAAAGCGGTTGTTAATCAGAGTAAATAATTATTTTTGTAAATTTCTTTTATATTAAACTTATTTTTTAAAAGTAATTTAGTTCCAACTATAAAAAGTAAAGTAATTAAAACTATTTCTTTCCAAAATCTCAAAATATTTGTATCATATCAAATTTTGCATTTCATATATGTAACAAATATTGCATGAAATGGAAGTAAAAAAACAAATAATTGAATTATGTATTTCATAAAATAAATATTAATTTTTAAAACCCTACAACTTCTCTAATTTTTTCTTCAAATATATCTTCACTAAATTTTTTGGCATTATTTATAATAGTTTCTCTATTATATTTTCAATTATCAATATTTTTATCAAATCTTTCAAATTTTTCCACAAAATCTTCTCAATCTTTATTATCAAAAAATTCTGCAGTACTTCACTCAATCATAGTTTCAGTTAGTCATCATCATCTGTATGCAAAAACTGGTTTTCAAGCTCAATTTGCTTCAATTGGAACGATTCAAAAATCTTCTTCTCAACTAAATATTAATCATTTTGCATTTTGTAATAAATTTACAAGTCTATCTCAATATTTTGGTCAAACAAAAATTATATTTTTTTCAGCTATTTTTTTTAAACTTTCTGCAAAATTTCAAGCTCAAACAATAACTAAATTTTTATCAGGCATTTTGTTAAAAGCTTTTATACTAACATCAACTCTTTTAAATTCAGTCAAAGCAGAAATTATTATATAATAATTTTTTGGAATATTTTCATTTTCTTCTTCAATTACAACTGTATCTAATTCTATTTCTTTGTTAAATCTATCAACTTCAACATTTGGATAAATAACTTTTGCATCTAATTTATAATACTTTTTAAGTCTTTTAGCTACATTTGTAGAATTAGCTAAAGTTATATCATGTCTTTGACTTGCCTGAAAATCCCACATTCTAAGTCATTTTAACATCCAATTTAATGTAAATAATCTAATTCATTTATTCCATCATATTTCTCTTTTATATTCATTTGTCCGATCCCACATATATCTGGCTGGAGTATGGTAATAAACTATAAATTTTGTTTCTGGTTTTGTTATACAACCATGAATAAAAGCACTATTTGAAGCTATTACTACATCATATTCTGACAAATCTAAACTTTCAACAGCTCTTGACATAAATGGTAAACAAAATCTTTGATTTTTAAATAAATCATAAATATTTTGAGTTATTGCTGGAATTTTTTTAATTTTTGTTCTTTCAAAAACTTTTCCAACTTTCTTTTCATCATATATAAGAGTGAATAAATCAGCTTCTGGATAAATACTAAGTAATTTTTCAACAACCTTTTCAGCTCAACCAAGCTTTACAAGTAAATCATGAACAATTGCAATTTTCATAAATAATTTAGTTTAGTAAATAATGTTTAATTTTCGCTACTTTAAATTTTTTTTTAATTTTGTAAAGTAAAAATTAAATTGTGTTTTTTAAAATTTTTCATAAAATATCCAAAAATTATAATATAAAAGTTAATTATGCTAAAAAAAATACTTCTAATATCAATTTTATTTTTACTATTCTGGTTTTGTGAATTTATTACCTTTTGAGCTAATTGAATTAATGATACACAGACACAATTATTACAAACAATTTGATCAATGACACCTGCACAACAAACTCAATTAATGGGTACACAAATCTCAACTCCAAATTGAAATTGAACTATATCTGTGGGAGATGCTTTAAATAATTGATATCTTACAGATTGAATCACATGACCTTCAACTATCGCAGCAATAAGTGCTGCAAATTGAATAGTATGAAATTCCAATTGAAATTGAATATGAGATATTTGATCACCTGATTTCACTATAGATACAGAGTTGTTTTCAATTTGATGACAAGGATTAAAATGATCTGATGCAAAAACAACTATAAATAATACTTTGTGAACTATAATTCAAAAATTAATGATTGCTCTATGAGTTATAGCATTACTTGTTATGACTATTTGAGCTTGATATATGATATTATATCATGGAGAAGATGAATATTTATCAAAATGAAAAAATATATTTATAGGTTGAATTACTGCTTTAATTGTAGCTTTAAGTTCTTACTATATAGTAAATATAATTTGATATATATTGTATAAATAATTAATTATGAAAAACTTAATTTTAAAATTAACTTTAGTATATTTTATACTTACAACAAAAATATTTGCATCTTCACCAGCAGTAGTTTGTCATTGATTACCTTGATGTCCTGAGGATAATACTACTGTAAGTGTCACTTGAAAGAATTTTTTCTGATTTTTATGAAATATAATAACTGTTTGAATTCAATTTGTTGCAGTAATTTCTGTAATATCTTTGATAATTGCTTGAATAATGTATTTAATTTCAGCTTGAGAAGATGAGAAAGTTAAAAAAGCTAGAAAATGGATTACTTGGGCAATTGTTTGAGTAATTATTTCTACAACTGCTTGGACCATAGTAAATTTAGCAAATAGTTTAAAAATTAACTAAAATTTATGAAAAGAATAATTTTTGTAATAATTTCTTATTTTTATATTTGTAGTGTAAATGCTGATATGAAAAACGATATACTTCCAAATTGAAATACAATTTGAATATCTTGAGTTTGAGTAGACCCTTTAAATCAAGTCATATTATATTTTAAAGATTTTATTTTTTATATATTATGATTTATAGCAATTTGAGTTTTTTTATATTTTTGATTTAAATTAATTTTAGCAAAATGAAATGAAGAAGAATTTAAAAAAACTGTAATGTGACTTATTTATGCAATTGTTTGACTTGCAATTATTCCTCTTGCTTGGTGAGTTGTGAAAATAGCAACTACTTTAAATTTTTAATTAAAATTTATGATAAAAAAATTGATTTTAATATTATTTCTTTTTATTTCTTTTTTTTCAGTAACAAATGCTAGTTGTGTTTATAGTGAATGAGGAAGTATTTCTTCTTTTTTAAACTGATGTAAGCCAAAAACTGTTGTATGAGCAAGTGATATGAAAATAGAATCTTGATTTAAAACAGCTATAAATAAATGGGTAGTAAATATATCTTTAATTTTATGAGTATTAGCAGTTTGAGCTTTAGTTTATGCTTGATTTTTAATGCAATTATCTGGTTGAGCAGATGAAAAAATTAAAAAATCAAAAGATATAATCACTTGGACTGTTGTTTGAATTATAGCACTTACTTGAGCTTCAGGTGTAATATATATAGTGGTTAATTTAATTTTTTGATTATGATGAAGTTGAGCATTATCTTGATGATGAACAACTACCGGTTGATGATGAAGTTCAAATTCATGTGCGATTTCTGGTAATACAACAATTTCTATTAGTTCAAATAGTAGTCTTTGCACTAATTGATCTGCTATTAATTTCAATAATTCATGAAATAATTATTCTCGGAATTGTGGAATTACCCCTTGTTCTGCTAATTATAGTAATTAATGAAATTTAGATATAATTTAAACTTATTTGTTTTATCTTTTATTAGTTTTTTTATTGCATTATTTTTAGTTTCTACTTTCCAAAGAAATGATAATTTAGAATATGAAAAACTATATTCATCTGAGGAAGTTATAAAAATAAATACTTGAGTATTAGATAATTTTGAAGATTTAAATGTTTTAAACTCTCAAAAAGAAAAATATGATTTAATTATAAAGAATTTAAAGCAAAAGATAAAACAAAAACAGCTAGAAGATGAGAATAAAACAATTATTAATTATGTTTTTACTCCAGAATATATTGAAAAATATTTAATCAAATCTGATAAATATCTAAATATTTCAAATATAATTTATTCCAAAATATTTAAAAATAAAAATATCAATATAAAAATCATTTTAACAAATAAAAAATCAAATATTAGATGAACCTACAAAAACTGAACAATAATTATTTATGATGTAGTAAATCTTTCTATGCAAGAAATGTTATGAGTTTTTATTCATGAATTATGACATTATTTTGATATTGAATATTTAAAAAAACAAGTGTTTTTTGATGTAAGTGATAAATTTTATTATATTTCTTGGAATGATTTAAAAACTCTAAAACCTTGAAGTGAGAAAGATGACTTTGTTTCTGGTTATGCAATGACAAATAAATATGAAGATTTTGCTGAAAGCTTCACTTATTATATTTTATCTAATGAAGACTTTAGAACAAAATCTGAAAATAATAATAAAATTAAAGAAAAATATAATTTTTTTTCAAAATATATCTTTAAGAATGATGATTTTTTAAATACTAATTTTAAAGAATGAAAAAGTTTATCTGATTACAGTCGGGATACTACAAAAATTAATTTTTGAGTAAAAAACTTTTTGGATTATTTTAAAAAATAGATATAATAAAAATGTAAAATAATAAATATATCATTTTTCAAAATTTATGAAGCTTATAAAGTTATTTAGATAATTACTAAAAACTAAAGTTTTATTGATTTTCAATAATAATAGAATAATTCTATTGTTTTAAATCATACATTACAATAAATAAAGATTTTCATTTTTCTTTGTAAATTGTTTTAATAATTTTTTAGCTTCATAAATAATTATTTATTTTTTTCAAACGAGATTATTATAATCTCAAATTTATTTTTTAATTTATTTTTATGCAAAAAGACTTTTTAGAAGAACTTGATAATGAGTTATCATGAGTTGTAGAAGAAAATATTTCTAATTCTAATGAAGATGAAGAAATAATATCTTTAAATAATGAAGAATCAGCTATTTTAGAGAAAAAAACTTGATACACGACTACAAAAAAGGATACTCAAGATGATTCTTCAAATGATGATAATAATCAATTTCTTAGTTTAAAACAAACTATGATGAGTAATTTCCCTGAAGTAAAATTTTATCTTCCAACTATTCGTCCTTGATATACTAGATTTATTCCGATTTGATGAAATAACGAAACTGGAGCCAAAAATATGAATATGTTTCAATATTGAGATGATATACTTTTAGTTGATTGTTGAATACAATTTGCTGAACCAGATATGCTTGGTGCTAGTTGTTCTATTCCAGATATTTCATTTTTAATTCCTTATAAAAAAGATATTAAAGGACTTATTATTACTCATGCACATTTAGATCATATTTGAGCTTTAAAACACATACTTCCAGCTTTAGACTTTCCAACTATTTATTGAACTAAATTAACTATTTGAATTATTAAAAAATGACTTGAAGAAAATAAAATTCTTCATCTTCAAACATTTGTTGAGGTAAATACAGATTCTAAAGAATTTGTAAATATTTGAGAAAATTTTAAATGTGAGTTTTTTAGAGTAAATCATTCTGTTCCCGATTGTGCCTGAGTTTATATTACAACTCCAGGTTGATTTAAAGCAATTCACACATGAGATTTTAAAATTGATTTTGCTCCAGAAATTGATAAACCAGCTGATTTATCTCGTATTTGAGAATACGGAACAAAATGAATAACTTTACTTTTATCAGATTCAACATGAGCAACTAGAAAATGATTTTCAACATCAGAAAGAGAAATTTGAGAAACTCTAGATAAAATTATAGCTCATCATAATAAATGAAGGCTTATTATTACAATATTTTCTTCTTGGATTTCAAGAGTTCAACAAATTATAAATGCTTGTGAGGCTTATGATAAATATATATTTTTAAGCTGAAGAAGTATGGTGGAAAATGTTACTATTTCAAAAGAACTTTGATATTTAAATTCAAAACCTTGAACTCTTAAAAAAATGTCACCAAAAACTACTGAGTGAATTCCTTTAGAAAAACAAGTAATAATTACAACTTGAAGCCAATGAGAAGAATTTTCTGCACTTTCAAGAATGGCTGAATGAAGACACTCTTCAGTTGAAATAATGGCTTGAGATACAATAATATTTTCTTCTTCAGTTGTTCCATGAAATGAAAGAAGTGTTGTTTGAGTAATAAATAAATTGATTAGACTTTGAGCTAATGTTGTTACAAAAGATGATAGAGAAGTTCATACTGGTTGACATGCTTTTCAAGAAGAACAAAAAATTATGTTAAACCTTGTTAGGCCAAAATATTTTATGCCAATTTATTGAGATTTATATTTTAGACATGCTCATAAATTAACTGCTATGAGTGTTTGAATGAATGAAGAGGATATTTTACTTTTAGATAATTGAAATATAGTTGATTTTTGACCAGATCAAAAAGTATTTAAATCAAAAATTAAAGCTCCCATTCAAGATTTAATTATTGATTGACATGGTATTTGAACTACTACAAGTCATGTAATTCAAGCAAGAGAAAAAATGATGAATTCTTGAGTTTTGATTTTACTTTTCAAGGTTGATGCAAAAACAAAAGCTATACTTTGACATTTAAAAGTTGAATCAAGATGACTTGTTTATCTTGATGAAGTTAGAATAGTTCATAAAATAATTATTAAAAAAGCTAAATCAATTTATGAAAACACTATTAAGGATGTTCCAGAAATTGAAGAAAAAGATTTAGTGAAAATTATTAAGACTGATATTGAAAGTTTTTTACTTCAAAAAATTGATAGATCTCCAATGGTTGTTCCAATGATTATGGAAGTTTAATAAAGATTATATACTATAAAAAAACCTTATTTATATAAATAAGGTTTTTTTATATAAAATTTTAAATAAATAAAGTCAATCAAAATTTGATTTTTTTAATGTTTGCCACTTGATATTAATAGTAAATGATTATAATAGAAAGCAGCAAAAGTTATTTTTGTTAATTTTATTTCTTAACCTTATTCATTTATAAAAAATAAAAAATAAACTTATTTTATTATTTAAATTTAATTTATGAAAAATATTTTTTTGAAAAAATTAAGACAAAAAACAGCCTGAACAGTCCTGTTTTTTATGATTTTTTCCATAATAAATCCATTATGGAATATTACTTTTGCCTTAGATTCTGGTTTCACTACAAATGAAACACAAGCAAATCAAACTGCTTGAGTTGATAATACTCAAATAGCAACTACAGCAACTCCTATTGCTAATGATGTTTGAACACAATCTGTTACAACTTTTACGGTTTTGACTGCTTGAGTTGATTTAGATAAATTATATCTTGATTGATGCATAATTTCATTTTCTGATGGATGAACTCCTGATAGTGATTGTAGTGATTGAGTAGGAGTAATTGATACTTTAATAAATAGTACTACTACACAACAAGCACTAGCTTTGGCTTGATTTATTTTTACAAATTATACGAGTTGAGATTGATGAACAGATAATTTTGTTTTAACTCATATCTGAACTCCTATAAACTGAAATCCTACACAATCTACTGATCCATGAACGATTTCAGTTGGTTCTACAAATAATACAGTATGAATTCAACCTGTTGCACAACAAAATACAATTACAATAGGTTGAGTTATAGAAGCAGGAGATACTTTCATCGCTCATCTTCCATGATCAGTAGATGCGAGTTTTACTGCTACAACTACAAGTGCTAATGATGTAGCAACTTGATTAAATCAAGCAATTTTAGATTCTGCTTGATATGCTAGTCAAGATTTCACATCCAGTGTTTTAAATAATGTAGTGACTTTAGATGCAAAAGTTGCCTGAACTTGATTTACTCAAACATCCGATGCAACTAATGCTGTTGATATACAACAAATAGTTGATTTTATTCCAACAAACCCAACTGATTGAGAAACATTCAGAGCAAGTATAAATTGAAATAATTATGATTATACTGTTGTTTGAACAAAAACAGTTGCTGAAGTTGTTACAGCTTTACAATTATTAATGTCCACAGAAACAAATACAACTTGTTTGGATAATGCAACAAAAATTACTTGTTCTGCTGATGTAGCTTGAACTCATTTTAATTTTGGAGCAAATATAGTTGATATAACTGCACCAATATTTGATAGTATGACTGTAGCTTCAAATAATGTTAATTCATTATTTGCAAAAGAGTGAGATAATCTTACTTTTACTTTAAATACAAATCCAGCTGATACAGTATGAGCTACTAATAGTGTAGATTTCACCATATGAGCTACACCTTTAACAACTAATAATTTTTCATCTTCTAGTGCTAAAATAACAACTAATGCTGTTGATTATACTATTTTAGCTTGACAAGATTGAGTTGTTAATGTTAGTTGACTTACTTTTCTTGATGAAGCTGGAAATGCAATAACTTGATTTATTAGTCCAACTGTAAATATAACAGTTGATACAACTGTTCCAGTAATTACTATTAATAGTGATTCTTCAGTTTGACCAGTTCAAAGTGATACAATAAATGCAAGTCTTACAGAAACAAATCCAAATACACTAGAATATGGTTATTCCACAGATGCAGTTTGTGATTGAATAGATACTTATTGAAATCCTTATATTTCTTGAAATGATTTAATTATAAATAACGAAAGTAATAATTGAAAATATGTTTGTTTTAAAGCTGTTGATATGGCTTGAAATATAACTTATCAATGAACTACTAACTCATTAAACATAGATGTAACTTCTCCAGATGTTGTATTATCAACTACTGAAACAAGTCCAACTAAAAATGTTCCATTTTCAGTAACTGCAACATTTAATGAAATAGTTAATCCTTTTTTAACTTGAGTTATTAATATTTCAAATGGTAATATTTCAAATCTTTTAACTAGTGATAATATAGTTTATACATTTGATGTAACTCCAATTGTTGATTGAATTGTTTCAATTGACATTCCTACATCTATTACTCAAGACTTAGCTTGAAATAATAATAATATTTCAAATACTTTAAATGTTACATCAGATACTACTGCACCAACTATTGCAGAATTAACTCCTGTACCAACTTATTCAAATGATATTACTCCAAATTATATATTTACTTCAGACGAAGCTTGATTAATTACTTATTCTTGAAGTTGTTCAAGTGTGACTAGTTCTGCAATTATTTGACCAAATACAGTAACTTTTAATACACTTCCAGAGTGAACTTATTCTGATTGTAGTATTATAGTTACAGATTTTGCAAATAATATAAGTAATACATTAAATGTAAGTACTTTTACAATTGATACAACATCACCAATATTAACATTAAATGGTTCTTGAAATTTAACACAAGAAGTTTGATCACCATATGTAGAATTATGAGCAGATTGGACAGATAATGTAGATTGAACATGAACAGTAACTACAGCATTTTCATGAACTGTTGATACTAACACAGTGTGAGTGTATGTATTAGAATATAAATATATAGATTCTTCTACAAATGTATCAAATATAGTAACAAGAACAGTAAATATAGTAGATACAACATCACCAATATTAACATTAAATGGTTCTTGAAATTTAACACAAGAAGTTTGATCACCATATGTAGAATTATGAGCAGATTGGACAGATAATGTAGATTGAACATGAACAGTAACTACAG
>JAQUKG010000029.1:14566-15016 GCA_028719245.1 Candidatus Altimarinota bacterium
ACAGTGTGAGTGTATGTATTAGAATATAAATATATAGATTCTTCTACAAATGTATCAAATATAGTAACAAGAACAGTAAATATAGTAGATACAACATCACCAATATTAACATTAAATGGTTCTTGAACTGTTACAATTGAAAGATTATCACCATATATAGAATTATGAGCAGATTGGACAGATAATGTAGATTGAACATGAATAGCTATTGTATGATGAGATACAGTAAATACAACATCAACTTGAATATATATTGTAACTTATGATTATACAGATACTTCATTAAATGTCGCTACTCAAATTATTAGAACTGTTACGGTAATTGATACAACTTCTCCAACAGCTAGTATAATATATTCTTCTACATGAGCTACAAATCAAGATGTTATTGCAACTTTAACTTGAGCTAGTGAACCAATTACTATAACTAATAATAGTTGATCTACAAAT
>JAQUKG010000030.1 GCA_028719245.1 Candidatus Altimarinota bacterium
AAAGTTCAAAAAGATCTTTCAATTTTACCTCAAGTTCCAAGATTATTTATATCTTGAGATAAAGCTCAAATTTCGGCATTGATTGTAAATAATACTTCTTCTTCAAAAGATGTTGAAGTAGGTTTTGATATGACAAATTCTAATATTATTTGAGATAAAAATAAGATAATAAATGTTTTAGCAAATAGTTCAAATTTAGCAACTTTTGATGTAGAAATTTGAACTTGAGAGTTAGAAAAAAATATTTCTTCAGATATTTCATTTAAAGCAACTTCATGAAATTTAGTTGATAGTATAAAGCTATCAAAACCAATTTATCCTTGAAAAACTAGTGAATATGTATTTACAAATTGAAGCACAAATAATTTAAGTTATGAAGAAAAAGTTGATTTTTCTAAAGTTTCCCAAAATTGATGATATTTAGAAGTTTCACTCGGAGCAACTATTTTAACTAATTTAACTAAAAATTTAGATAAAGTTTTGTATTTTCCGCGAGATGATTTATCTTCAAAAATAACATTTTTAAAAAATGCTTTAGCTTTGCAGGAGATTTACAAAAATTTGGATAAAACTTCAGATTTTGAAGATATTTCTTTGATTGATTATAATTGAAATTATCACAAAGTTTTAGAAGTTATTGATTTAGTAAAAAATGATATAAAAAATTATGTTCAATCAGATAACTGACTTTCTTATTTTAAAGATTGTAGTAGTTGGTGGTTATATGATAATTGTTCAGATTTAAATCTTACTTGAGATTATTTAAATTTAAATATTACAGTTGATTGAGTTGATAATGAAGAAATTTTAAGTTATTATGAAAATACTTTAATAAACAAAATAGAAGATAATAAAAAATATAATATTATAAATACTGAAATAGTTGATTTTTTACCAATCGCACTTTATAAAGATAATGATTTTGTAAATAAATATTTTAACCCAAGAAAAGATTTAACAAATTTAGAAAAGCTAGATTACATAAAATTATATAATTTACTAGGTAGGGACAATTTATGAATTATCTCTACAAATATAAATCAGTATATAAAAGATTTAAAAAATTCTGTTTTAGTTGAAGCAAGAGGTTCGGTTTTACCATCTGATAATTTATATTATTATTTTTCCAATGATAGTGTTTCAACAGCAAAAATGATTTGAGTTTTAATTGATTCTTGAGTAAGTGAAAAATTATTGACTGAAAATTTAGTTAGATTTTTAATTTCAAATAGAGATGAAATAGGGAATTACTATACATATAATTTCTCTGAGGTAATTTCAGCAATAAATAAATATGTTGAATTTAGTTGAGAACTAAATTGAGTTAATTTTGAAGCAAAAACATATTTAAATTCTAAAGAAATTATGACTTCAACTTTTAAAGAATCAAACAAATTTGAGATTGATAAAAAAACATTCAATTTTTGAGATTATTTAATATCTTGAGAAAATAGTTTATGATTTGAAAAGACTTGAAGTTGAAAGTTATATTATGATATTTGAGTTAGATATTATTTACCAGTTAGTGAAATGTCATCAAGAGAGGAATGAATTACAGTTGTTAGAAATTATTATAATTATGATGATTATAAATGAGCTTATAAAAAGAATTGTATAAATCCTTGGTGGTATTATGATTTTTCAGGTTTTTGAGGTTATTGCATAATTACAAAAACTAAAAATATTGATAGTATTTTAAAAGCAAAAAAGTGAGAATATATAATTTGAGAAATAGAAATTGTTTTAGATAAAGAAAGAACAAATGTAGTAATTCAAGATTATCTACCAGCTTGAGCTGAAATATTAAATACAAATTTTAATACAACTTCTAGCGAAGTAAAAGATATTTCTGGACAAAATAATAATTCTTGGTGGCAAGGTTGATTTGATTATGTTGAACAAAAAGATGATAGAGTATATTTATTTGCAAAACATTTAAATGCTTGAACTTATAAATATACTTATGTATTACAAGCAAGTCATATTTGAGAATATAATTTAAAACCAGCAGTAGCCGAATTACTTGATAAACCAGAGATTTGGTGAAGAAGTAGTTGATGAAAATTTGAAGTGAAGTAATTTTAAAGGATTTATCAAAATTTGATAAGTCCTTTTATTTTTATATAATGTAAAAAAATAATTTCTAAAAATTAAATATGTTTAAAAAAATAGTTTGACTTTGATTTTCTATCAAATGAAAAAATCATAAAGATATTGAAAAATATATTTCTAGTTTGGTTGAAGGTTGAGCTAACGAGTTTTTTACCTGATATAATCCGTCATATTGGCATGAAAAATTTGGTTTTGAAGTTAGTCCAAATGGTAGATTTGCTGAACATGAACAAATTACAGATTTTGAAAGCCTAAAAGCTATAACTCAGGAAGTTCATAAACATAATCTTGAAATATTTGTAAATCTAAATGCTTGGTATTACACAGATGTAACTTTTCCATTTATCAAACAAATGGTGTGAGAGTTTATAGAAATTTGAATTGATTGAATAATTTGTGGAAATATAAGTATATTAGAATATTTAAAATCTATAAATTATTCTGGTAAAATAAATATTTCTACAATTTTGGCCTTATATAATAGTGAAAGTATAAGATTTTTTTTAGATAATTATAAAGTAAACAAAATAATTTTATCTCGTGAGATTACACTTAAAGAGATAGAAAAACTAGTTTCTAGTTTTCCAGAAACAAAATTTGAAGTATTTTGAGAATGAGATTTTTGCAGATATAATAACTGACTTTGTTTTGCTGAACATAAATATTCCACTCGTGATATTTGCACTGTTGTTGTTAATGATTTAATTTTTAAAAAGAAATTTAGAGTAGATTTTAAGAAAATTGTTTTAGATAGTTCTTTAAGTGATATAGAAAAAGTCACTTATTTTGACGATAAATTTGAAGATATTTTTGAAAAAATACAAAATATTTTATGAAAAATAGAATTATGATTTTTAGAATCAAAATCTTTATTTAAAGAATTACTAAATATTGTTTTACAAAATTCTAAAAGAATTGATTTATTTTTTGACTCTTTAAAACCATTAAATGAAAAATCAAATTTAAATACTTTAACTTTTTTTAAAGCAGTTAAATCTTTACTAAATAATAATATAGATATTGAAGAGAATATTTTAAATGAACTTAATATTTTGCAAGAAGAATTAAATAATTCTTTTAAAAGTTATGTAAAATTTAATATAAATAAAATAAAAGAAATTGGCTGAGAACCAAAGCTAAAAGCCTTAGAAATTTGAAGTTTTTATGCAAAATCAGATAATTTAAATCTCTATAGTTATTTGTTTTTTTCAAAATTTCCAAATATTGAAACAGTTAAATTTCCAACAAGATGAAGAAATTATAATGAAAAATTAAAAGTAATTGAGCAAACTATTGAAAACAAAAAAGTTGATGAAAATTTACTTGATAGATGAATTAGTTTAGAAAGAGCCCATTATGACTTAACTTATTTATTTTGAGATAAATTATGGTTTAGAAAAATGTTAAGCAGAAAAGTTTAAAATATAATAAAATTATGTTTAAAATTTAGCAAATAAATAACAAAAATTTCTCATAATAAAGATTGACAAATAAAGCAATAAAAGTATATTAAAAAAAAAATAATATACTTTTTAATTTACTAAATTTATGAAAAAAATAGTTAGTTTTATTCTAATTATACTTGTGTTATATATTGTTTGAATATTTATTTTTCCAGATTATATAAATCAAATTTGAGAAAAACTATGACTTTCATCATTTAACCAATCAGTAATTAATTTTAAAACAGATATTGAAAAATCTATTACAGACTATGACCCAGTTTGAAAGGTAAATCAAACCAAACAGCAAGCAATTGAAATTAAGCAAAAAATGGAAACACAAGTTCAAGAAACAAAACAAAAAATAGAAACTATACAAACTAAAGTTGATAATGTTGAAAAATCTATTGATAACACTACAAAAGCTGTAAACCAAACTGTTAATTCTTTAAATGATTTAACAAATAGTGTTAGTAATGTTATTTCATCAACTTGAAGTTGAAATTAATTATTAAAATAGAATTATGATATTATCAGATAGTGAAATAAAAAGATATTTAAAATCTTGAGAATTAAAAATTCAAACTTCAAAAGAATATGATATTTTTTCTCAAATTTGACCAGCTAGTGTAGATTTTAGATTATGAAATACTTTTAGATTTTATAAAAGAGATAGTCTAACTTTAATTGACCCAAATATTTGAGTTGAACAACAACATATTGAAACTCTTGTTTTAGATAAAGATAAACCTTTTATTCTTCATCCATGACAATTCGTTTTATGAGTTACTGTAGAAAAAATTAGAATTCCATATGATTTAGTTGCAAGATGCGAATGAAGAAGTTCTATTTGAAGACTTTGAGTTGTAATTCATTCAACAGCTTGATATATTGATCCGTGATTTGAATGAACTATCACTTTAGAAATAACAAATATAAATGAAGTTCCTGTCGCACTCTGGCCGTGAATGAGAATTTGACAATTTGCTTTTGAAACTTTATCTTGAATTTGTGAAATAACTTATGATAAAAGACCTTGAAGTAAATATATGAACCAGATTTTACCAGAAACATCAAGAATTAATAAAGATTTAAATTAGAAATAATGTAAATTAAAATGATAATTACTAAACAACCAGACATAATTATACCAAGAAAAGAAATGTCTTGAATAGAAAACCCTCAACTAAGTTGAAGAATTTCTCAACTAAGTTGAGAAACAGTTTCAGGTGTTTCAGAAGCATTAAGTCAAGAAGCATTTGAAAATAAAATAGAAGAATTTAAAACAAATTATTTATCAAATAAAGATAATTCTAAAGAATTACAAGAATTATTAAATAATCCTAATTTTGTATCTGAATTAAATAAATATATTTTTTCTAAATTTAGAGAAATCTCAGAAGATAGTTCGCTTAATTCTTACAATGAGATTTATTTTTTAATTTATCTTTTGTCAATTAGAATTTGAGAAAAATCTTTTGATAATTGAGATATTTACAGTGTAGAAAATTTTAAACAACTGTTTGATTCTTATATAAATAAAATATCTTCTTTAGAAAATTTAGATTCACCAGAAGCTTATGAATATCTAAATTCTTTTTCTCGTCTTTGTTGAGTTTTAAATTTAATTTGTGTTTTGAGTCAAAATGATAATTTTAAAAGGGAGTCAATTTTATCTTTAGCATCTCTTATATTTGAGAAAATATATTGTTTATTAGAAAAATTAGAAGAAAAATGATTTAAAAATAATGAAATATTTTTAAATTCAGTTAATTATATTTTGTGACTTTTACCATTAAACTTTTCATATATTTTTTATATAAAGTTCGATAAAAATAAAGAAAATTGATTAAATAATTTTTTATTATCTTATCAAAATATAATATCAAATACCATAGACTGATATGAAGTATGTGAGAAATCTAATTTTTGAAATGATATGAATAGAGAGAAATCTATAAAAAGAGTTACATTTATAAATTTAACACATATTATTTCTTTAATTATTTTAAAACTTGATTGAGAAGTTAATGAAAGTGAATTATTACAAAATGAACATTTTAAATCCATTGTAAGAGAATATTTAGAATTTATTTTTAAATATTCTCCAAATGAAAGATTAGAATATTCTTCTGTAAATGATTTAAGAAAAATTTGTAGTATTGTTTTTATTAAAAATTACGAATGATTTCCTGCTAACACTATTGATTTTAGTAAAACTTCAGAAGAAATAGTTTCAGAATTTTTAAAGAGAATTTTAGATAATCCTACAGATGATGTTGAAAATTTAGAAATAATACATAATTTGATTTTATCAAACAAAGAATTACCAGAAAATATTCTTTTTGATATTTGTAATTTATATTTAAAAGAAAGTTCAAAAAATATAAATTTTGAAGCTATTAAGTTAAAAATATTTAATTTAATACTAACTAGGTTAGTAAAATCTAATAATGGAAATTTAAAAAATCTTTTAAAAAATTTAACTGATTATATAGATAAAAATAAAGTTTCTTCAGAGTTACTTTTTGTTTATTCACTTATGTATATCTCAATATGATATTGTTATTCTTTTTTTGATGATGAAGATAGTCAGGAATTAGCTATTGAGAATTATATAAAATTTAAACAAATTATTTATTGAGACTTTGATTTTAAAAGATATTGAATAGATATTAAAAAATTTTATTTAAATATTTGAAAAGCAGAAGAAAAACTTAGTGGAAATTCAAATTTAACAGAAGAAAATTATTCAAATACTTGAAAAAGAACATTAGAAAAATCAGTTAAAACTTATAAAAAACAAAGAAATAGTATTTTACTATGAAATTTAGATAATTTTATATCAGATCAAAAAGAAAAGGATTTAGATTTAGCTTTATTAAGTTCTCAATTATCAAAATTATTATCAAGTTTATTTTATTGAATAGCTGAAATTGAAGTATTAGATATATATTCTTTTAAAGAAAAAAATATATCTTCTAAACATAATACTCAACAATTTATTAGTTTATTTAATTGATATGGAGTTAAAGTAACTTATCCTAATACATTTGCTAAAGATTTTGAAAAACTATATAGAGAATTTGCTGAGGTCCCAGAAACTACTAAAACTGAAGAAATTTTTAAAAATTATCCTGAGTGAGTTATTTGAATTGTTTTTGAAAAATTAAAAGCATTTATAATCGCTTCAAATGAAGTAAATAAAAATGAAATAGAATTAACTAATGATTTTGAAGAAGCATTTAATGAGGGTAGAATAGACTTAGTTTTTCAACCTATAAGAAATAGTAATTGAAATATTGTTAAATATGAAATCTTGTCGAGAATTAAAAATCCTATAAAAAAAGAAAATTGAACACAATATAATATTAGAGAATATATAGATGCTATTATTAAATTAGATAGATTATATTTATTAAATAGATTAATAGAATTTACAATTAATATATCTAAAGATCTTATAAATGAATCTGGATGATCATTGAATTTGTCTATAAATTTAGAATATATAAATTTAATTGATGAAGAAGTTATATCTTTATTAGAATCAATAAGTACAGATATCTCTTCTAAAATTACAATAGAATTAATAGAAGAATGAAAATGGGAAAATGAAGAACTTGCCATTGCTAATATTATAAGACTCAAGAAAGCCTGATTTAAAATAGCTTTAGATGATTATTGAACTTGAGAATCAAGTCATGTTAGATTAAAAAATTTATTAAGGAGAAAATTATTAAATTATGTTAAAATAGATTGAAAGATTATTACTTATCTTTTAAGTGAAGATGGAAAAGATATTGCAACAGCTAAAGAAATGATTTTAAGCACAATTAAAATATGTGGTATTCGGTGAGTAAAAGTTATTGTTGAGTATGTTAGTGATACTAGATTATTTAATATTCTTACTGAATTATGAAAAAATAAACAAGATACAGAATCTCAAGAACTTTCAATAGATTTTTTTCAATGATATTATGATAATTGACATCCTATAAGTGAAGAAGAGTTAACAAGAAAATTAGAAAAAAATAAATAATATTTTATTTTGACAATCTAAAAGATATATAGTTTAATATAGTTACTTTATTTTGTAACTATAATATTATGGCTGGAGGAGTTTAAATAAAAACAAAAAAGTGTTATTCAAAAAGAAGTATCACTTTTTTAAAAAAAAGAAATATTATTATTAATATTTCTTTTTTTTTTTTTGTATCTCTTTAAATAATTTTGTGTATCACATCAATAACTTCTTAAAAATCAAAATAGCAAAAATTAATTTTTGCTATTTTTTGTTTTTCTTTTAAAATCAAGTAAATAATTAATAACATAAATAAAAGTGAAAAAAGATGTTTTTCAAAAAAAAGATTTCAAAAAAAATATCAAGAAAAGTAGTTTTCAAAAAGAAGAGAAAAAGCCTTTTCTAAAACCAAAATCTGATAGATATAAAAATTATTCAAAAAAAGATGAAGATTATTCAAATCTTGAAAAAATTATTTGAGTCTATTCTCAATCAAAAAATAATGATTATTGATTTGTAGATGTAGATGGTCAAGAAAAATGATATTTTGTTTATCCAAGAAACCTTAACTCTGCTTTAGATTGAGATCAGGTTGAAGCTGTTTTAAAGATTTTTAATCGTAGAAAAGAAGCAGTTATTACAAAAATTATCACGAGAGCTGATAGAGTTTTAGTTTGAACTATTGAGTTAGTAAAAGATTTTGCTTTTGTGATTTTGGATAATCCAGCTTTTAAAAATGATGTGCATATATCAAATAAAAAACTTTCTAAATTTAAATGACTTGTGAAAAATTGAGATAAAGTTGCTATAAAAATAACTCTTTGGGAAGGTAAAAATCCAGAATGAAGCATTATTGAAATACTTTGAGATAAAAATAAACCTTGAATTGAAATAGAATCAATTTTACTTGAATGATGAATAAGAGTTAAGTTCTGAGAATGAATTTTACAAGAAGCAAAAGAACTGAAGTTTGAAGAACAAAAATATAGAACTGATTTAACAAAAACTTTAATTTTTACAATTGACTCAGAAGATGCTCGTGATTTAGATGATGCTATTTTTGTTGAAAAAATTTGAAATGATTATAAACTAATAGTTTCAATAGCTGATGTTGCCGAGTATGTAAAAGAATGAAGTCTTTTAGATAAAGAAGCTTTAAAAAGATGAAATTCAACTTATTTAGTTGATAGAGTTATTCCAATGTTGCCTGAGAAATTATCAAATGACCTTTGTAGTTTAAATCCAAACACAAAAAAACTAGCTTTATCTTGCGAAATGATAATTGATAATAAATGAAATGTTATTTCAAAAAAAGTTTATGAAAGTGTTATTTCTTCAAAGTTTAGGTTAACTTATAGAGAAGTGCAGGAAATCCTTGACTGAAAGCTAAATATTTGAGATAAATTATTTTTTGGTTGAATTATTTCAAACGAATTATTTGAAGCTATAAAAATTTCACTTGAACTAAAAACCATAATTACAACAAGAAAACAAAAATCTTGAATACTTGATTTTGATTTTCCAGAAACAAAAATTATTCTTGATGAAAATAAAAATCCAATAGATATAAAAAAATACGAAAGATATGAAAGTATGAAAATAATTGAAGAATTTATGATTTTGGCAAACGAAAGCATTTGAGAAATGTTTTCTAAAATGCCATTTGTTTACAGAATTCATCCTATTCCAAATTATGATGATATAGAAAAGCTTAGAAATACACTTCATATTTTTGGTATAGATTTACCATTTAAAACTATTACTCCAAAAATTATTTGAAATATTTTGCATGAAATTTCACTAAATCCAAAAGAAAAATTATTATCAAAACTTGTTTTGAGAAGTTTAGAAAAAGCTATTTATTCTCATGAAAATGTTTGACATTTTTGATTAAATTTAGAATTTTATTCTCATTTTACTTCACCAATTCGTAGATATCCAGATTTACAAATTCATAGAATTATAAAGGAAAAATTACATAATAATCTTTCAAAAATTAGAATAGAACATTATAAAAATATTTTGAAAGATGTTTGTAAAAAAACTTCTGATACTGAAAGAAAATCTGAAAAATTAGAATATGCTGTTAAAGATTTAATGATTTGTAAATACTATGAAAATAAAATTTGAGAAGAATTTGAGTGAATAATATCTTGAGTAATTTCAGCTTGATTTTTTGTGGAACTTGAAAATACTGCTGAATGATTTGTTTCAATAGAACAAGTTTTTGCTATAACAAAACATAGAAAAGCAAATTTTCAAGAAGAAAATATGAAGTTTGAAATTACAAAAGATTTTTCTCTTCAAGTTTGAGATAATATAAAAATAAAAATTTCAAATATAGAACTAGACAAAAGAAGATTAAATTTTGATTTTTTAGAAAAAATTATAAAATAAACTTTAATTATAAATTAACTTTCAAATATGAAAACATTTAAAAAACTTTTAAAATTACTTTTTAGTAAAATCTTTTTACAAAAAATAACAGCTTATATTTTACTTGTTATAATTTTTTATACACTAAAAGATTTCTTACTTATTTTCTTTTTAACATTTTTATTTGCATATTTATTTTTAACTTTTTGAACTTTTTTGAAAGTTAAATTTGATAATTTTATTTTAAAAATAATTAGAAGTGAAAAACAAATTAGATTTTTTAAAAAATTTATTTCTCTAAGTATTATTATAGTATTTTTATATTTATTATTTATCTCAGCTGTATTTTTCGCACTTTCAGATTTACTTCCAAAATTAACTTCTGAGTTGCAGGATTTACCAAAATATATTCCTGCTTTAAAAGAACCAGTTTCGCTTGTTGCTGAAAAATTAAATGAAATAAAAAATATTAATTCAGAAATTGGTTGAAGTATTTACGAAGTTTTAAATAAACAAAATATGGATATATTTATGCAAGTATTTGAGAAAGTAAAAGCATTTTGAGCTGTATTTATTCAAATAATATTGTCACTTATTTTAAGTTATATTTTTATTTCAGATAGAGAAAAATTATCTAAATATTTAATGTGAATTAAATCATCAAATTTTGCTTTTTTATATTTTGAATATAAAACAATAATTGAAAAAATTGTAAAAACTTTTGGTTTAATTTTTAAAGCTCAAAGTATAATTGCATTAACAAATGCAATTCTTACAATTATTTGACTTTTTATTATAGGTTTAATTCATCATAGTGCTTTTCCGTTTATTTATACTTTAGCAATTGTGGTTTTTATTAGTTCGTTTATTCCAGTTTTAGGAACTTTTATTTCTTCAATTCCTATTTTAATTATTGGTTATGCAACATTTCAATCTCGGTGAATAATTATTGAAATAGTATTTTTGGTTTCCTTTGTTCATGCACTAGAAGCATATTATTTAAATCCTAAAATAATTTCGTCTTTTATAAATTTACCTATTAGTGTAACATTTTTGGTTTTAATTGTCTCAGAACATCTTATGTGATTTGCTTGACTTGTAATTTGAATAAGCAGTTTTTACCTTATTATAGAGTTATTAAAAGATACAGATAAAATAATTACAAAATCAAAAATAGCACTTGATGAAATGAATGAACTTGAAAATAATACAAAGAATAATATTAAGAAAGATATAAGAATGAGCAGAAAAGTAGAAGAGTAAATTTGACAAATAAATATTAAATAATAATATCAAAACACTTATTTTAAACCATAATTTTAGTATATGATTGATAAAATAAAAAGAAATTTTTTAAATTTAATTTTACTTTTTAAAAGTGTGTTTTTAGACTTAATTTTATTGTATAAGAATTTTATTCATTGGATTATTTCAAAAGTTTTAATTCATATTTTTTGAATTCTTTTGTGAGTTTTACTTTGACTTCCATTTTTGATTATTTTAATACTATTTATATTTTTTGATCCAATAAATTGGAAAGATATTGTTTTAAATTATATATCTAGTTGAACACTTTGATTAAATATACTATCTGAATTTTATAATAATATTTTTATATTATTATTTGAATGAATTATAACTTTTTTTTGAATTTTATTTTTTATCTTATGATATTCTTATAAATCAATTTCTTTTTATAAATTATCTCTGGATTATTTAAAATGAGAAAAAACTCCATATTTTAAAAATATTTATTTCAATTTTGCAATTATATTTAGATATTTAAGGATTACTTTTTTTGTGATTTTAATTTTATTAATTCCTATAATTATTTTTATTATTTCATTTTTTATTCTAGTTTTTATATTTTGATGAATTGATAATATTTATATTTTATCAAATGCCTGACAAGGTCAAACTTTTTCAATAGTTTTATGAATTATAGCATTAATTTGTATTTTAATATTTGTTTATTTAGCCTATAGAATCAGTTTTACATATATTATTTTAATTGATGGTGAAGTTAATAATTATGAGAAAAAAGCATTATTTTATATAAAAGAATCATTTAAAATTTCTAACTGATTTATTAAATTGTTAAAGTTTATATTCTTTTTGATTGTTTTTACAATTATTATGATTCCTTTTGATTATTTATGAGATTATATTTCACAAACTAATTCTTGGGGTATTATTAATTCATATTGAATTGTAATGTTTTTAGTTTTTTCTTGATTATTTGAAATGTATATTGTAAGTATTTATAAAAAAATAATGCTTGTAAATAGTAAAAGTATTGTAGATGAAACTAAAGAAAACGATGTTTTAGAAACGGAAGTTGAAAAGGTATCTAAAAGCTCTATCAAGTTAAAAACCTCTACAAAAGAAATTCAAAATGAAGAAATCTTATAATTTAAAAAATTTATGAAAATATTAATATTTTGAGATATTTATTGAAGAATTTGAAGAAATGCTTTTTTAAAAGAATTGCCAATATTAAAACAAAAATATAATCCTGACTTTATAATTGTAAATGTTGATAATTTGTCTTCTTGAAGATGAGCAATTGAGAATCATATTTTAGAATTACAAAGGTCTTGAGTTGATTTAATGACTTCTTGAGATCATATTTTTGATAATATAGAAAAAATAAAAGATTATCTAAATAATCCAAATTCTAAGTTGATTAGAGCTTGTAATTATTATGAAAATGATGAATTTAAAGTTCCTTGAAAATGATATAAAATTTTAGAAAAAAATTCTAAAAGACTTTTAGTTGTTCATCTTTTGTCAGCAAATTGACTTAGAGATTTGGTTTATAATCCATTTCTAAAACTACAAGAAATATTAAAAGATTTTGAAAATGAAAAACTTGATTGAATAATAGTTGATTTTCATAAAGAATTTACATCAGAAATGTACTGAATGGCATTAAGTTTTGATTGAAAAATTTCATTTTGATATTGAACTCATACTCATATTCAATCAAATGATGAGTTAATTTTAGATAACTGAACTTGAGTAATAAATGATATTTGAATGAGTTGAAGTCTTTTTAGTGTCATTTGAGCTGATTTATCAAGTGTAAAATCAAGATTTTTTACTTGAATAAATAAATGAAAAATAGAGCAGTCTCTTGATAATAGATATGTTGTAAACTGAGCTTTTATTGAAATAGAAGATTTTAAATGTATAAATATTGAAAAAATAAGAATAAGATGAAAACTATAAAAGTAAATAATGAATAAATAATTTAATCCTACAAATTAAATTATTAACTGTAAACCTATGAAAAAATCAATAACTAACTTTCTCAAATCCTTAAAAAATACAAAAGCATTTACTTTAGTAGAATTAGTAGTAGTAATAACAACAATAGCATTCGTATGATATCAACAATATTTTTGAATAACTACTTCTGGGTTTGATCATCATTCAATAAATTATTATATGTTAAATTCTTGATGTGTTAATCATTATATTTATGAATATAATTTTTGAGGATATTGATATAAACAATGATGATGCGATATGACTGGTATTAGTATAATAAGATTATCTTATTTTGTAAAATAATTATCTTTCTCAAAATTTATTAAAATATTCTCAGTAAGTCATATTTTTTTCCCATAGTTCTTTTGCAAAATCAATTCACAAATATCTCCAATGCCAAGGTTCAATAGCATATCAGTCTATTTTTTCTCAATTTTTGTAAGAATTATTAAATCAATATTTATAAGCATTTTGACTAAACCATTCAAAATATTTTTTCAAATCAGGTTTTGATAAAAAATCTTCTTTTGTTGTAGTTTCAAACATATCAAATGCGAGTCAACTTTGATGTTCTGAATATCAAGCTTTTGCACAAAATAAATCCCCACATCACCTTTGTTTTATTCATAATTGATAATTATAACTTCTATAAGCACTAACTATTTTTAATTTTACTTTAAATTCTTTAAAAAAATCTTTAGCTAATTTTTGTAAATGATTATTTGATTCTTGTCTTAAAATCTGATTTCATTTTGCATCAATTATAAATTCTGATTTAATAGAAACTAAATCAGAAGGAATATAGTTTATTTTTGTGAAATGTATTTTATTGTTTATGTATTTTGTTATACTAACATCATTATTTAATTTATTTTCTTTAATAATATTTCAAGTATTTGAGGAAATACTTTTTTCTAATAAAATTCAAGAATTTGAAATATTTGTTTGCTGAATATTTTTTTCTATTACTTGATTTTTAGAACAAGAAAATAATAAAAAAGATAATAGAAATACGATTGTTTTTTTATTCATATAATTTTTAGTTAAATTATTTATAATAATCAATTTAGTTAAAATAAAAAAAAAGTAAAATAAAAAATAATAACATTTTTGCTTTTTATTATTGTTTTATATAATATTTTTGTTAATTTATTATTTATGTATTTATGAACAAAAAAGTTTTTGAATTTGTGTCAAAACAAACAAAAGAACAAATATTAGGCTGGAAAACTTGTAGTTGGTGTGATAGTTCTTATCCGGTTTTTCAAAAGGAACAAAATTATTTAACTCAAAATAATCTACCAGTAAGTGATTTATGCCTTGAATGTAGATTTAGAAATTTACTAGCTTTTAGAAATGAAAGAAATCTTTATTGGAGAAATAGTGATAAATCAGGTGAAAAAATACTTTCAATTTACTCTCAAGAATTAGATAAAAAAATATGGAGTTATTTAGAATGGGATAAAGAAGAATGATTTGACAAAATTTTTAAAAATTATGATGAAAATATAGATTTTATAGATTCTTATTTTGATTTATTAAAAGAA
>JAQUKG010000031.1 GCA_028719245.1 Candidatus Altimarinota bacterium
CATAACTTATAAAATTCTACTATATTTCAAGAAAAGACTAAATTTATATCAATTAAAAGATAAGTTGTAATTGTAAATATTATTCACATACAAAATTCTAAAATTGGATAAATATAACTAATTTTCTCTTTGCAATACCTACATCTTCATCAAGTTAAAAAAAATGAAAAAAAAGGAATTAAATCTATAGCTCAAAGTTTATGTTTACATTTTGGACATTCGCTTCTTCAAGAAATAATTCAAGATTTTTTATTTTTTAATCTATCAATTATTACTGATGAAAAACTTCAAAATAAAGTTCAAATAATAAAAATATATATGTAAATTAGAATTGTCATAAAGTTTAGTTTAGTAAATAAAAGTTTAGTTTAGTAAATATTTATTTAATTATATCAAAATATATTTAATTCAAAATTTAAATTGATATTTTTAAAAACAATGCTAAAATTCCCAAAAAATAGCTTTTAAATTTTTTTATGGAAAAATATGTAAATGATTTATATGAGAAATTAAAAAATGAAATTTCAAAATACAATCCTAAATACAACAAAAAACTTATTGATAAGGCTTTTTTATATGCATATAAAGCACATAAAAAATTTTTTAGAGAAAATAAACAATTATATATTACTCATCCGATTTATACTGCTTTACACCTTACACAATTAGAAGCAGATGATGTTTCAATAGTTTGTGCATTACTTCATGATGTTTTAGATAATCAAGATTATAAATTAAAAGATATTTTTCTAGAATTTTGAGAAGAAATATGAAATATTATTGATTGAATAAATAAGTTATGAGCTTTGTATTTCACTGTTGATATGAATAAAAAAGACATAGAGAATCTTAAAAAAGCCTTAGTTTCAGCTTGAAATGATATAAGAGTGTTTTTAGTAAAAATTGCTGGAAGATTCCACAACTTAGAAACTCTTGATTTCTTACCAAAACAAAAAAGGTACAGAATAGCTATGGAAACTCAAGAAATTTATTTACCAATAATTGACTTTTTATCTATTTGAGAATTTTTAACTCAAATGCATGATTTATGTTTTAAATATACGAATGAATCAGAATATAAAAAGTTAAATAATATTTTTGGGAAAAAACAAACTGAATATGAAAAAATAATTATGAATTCTCATGACTTAATATTATCTGAATTTAATAAATCATGATTAAAAATCATAAATGTTGAATGAAGAGTAAAAAGCTTATATTCAATATATAAAAAACTAAAAATAAAAGATTTTGATATAAATGAAATTTATGATGTTTTAGCTTTAAGAATTATTACAAAAGATGTAAAAGATGCCTATATTGCACTTTGAATAATTCATAAATTATATAAAGCAAAATCTGATCGTTTTAAAGATTATATTTCAGAGCCAAAATCTAATTGATATCAATCAATTCATACAACTGTCATAGATGAAAACTGAAATTTCTTAGAATTTCAAATACAAACTTTAGAAATGTCTAAATTGAATAAATTATGAATTGCAGCCCATTTCATTTACAAATGATTTTGAATTGATTATAAAAATCTGCCAGAATGGATGAGATGATTTATAGATAAACAAAAAAATAGTTTTGACCAAAAATTATTTTTAGAAAAATTTCAAAGCGAGGTTATAATAAGTGAAATAAAATGTTATGATGAAAATTGAAAAATTATTTTTATTCCAAAAGATTCTGTTTTGATTGATTATGCCTTTACTTACAATAAAGAATATTGAATATATTTTTTATGAGCTTATGTAAACTGAATTTATACACAAAATCCATTTTTAATACTAAAAAGTTGAGATAATATAAAATTAGAAAAATGAAATAAAATATTTACAAATTATAAAATAGAAAATTATTTTTCTCTAAAAACTTATAATTCAAGAGAGGAAATTAAAAAGATTTTTATAAAATATTCAAAAGATAAATTAATTGAACTTTGAAAATTTATACTAGATTCTAGTCTAGAAACATATTCTTATAGACATTTTCAAGCAAATTCAATTAAAGTTAAAAACCAAACTATTAAATCTTTTTGATTAAAAAACGAAAATGATTTGTATTTATTTATAGCATTATGAAGTATAGAACTAGAAAATGTAGTGAAAAAAATTATTTCCCTTTATACAAAAAATGAACTTGATAAAAAAGTTAGTTTAAAAATAAATTTAAAAACAAAGGATTGTAATACTATAAATAATATTACAAAACTTTTTTATGAATTAAATCTTTCAATAAAAGAAATAATATATAAAGAAAATCATATATATATACTTTTAACTTTTGATATTGATTCCAATTCAACATTAAATGAATTATTATTAGAGCTAAAAAGAGTTCCAAATATTTTAAATGTAATTAGGATATTTCCATTAAGATTAAAATTATATTATTGAATTTATTTTTTAATTTTATTCTTATTATCATCAATTGTAATTTTTATTGATTTGTTTGATTTTACAAAATATGAAAAAACTATATTTTTAGAATTTACTTTATTTTGAACAAGCTTTTTTATGTTATTTATGCTTCTTGTTATCAAGTATATCGTAAAAACAATATTACCTGACATTTTAAGATATAAAAGATTTTGGTTTTCAATATTTTTATTAAATACTTTTGTTTTCTTTATAATATTCTGGGAATTATTCTTTTTATGATTTAGTATGTATTTTATTATTTATTTAATATTATTCCTTTTCTCATATATATTATTTTTTTATGAATATTTCATTTATAAAAAATATAAAAATTAAAGGAATTTTTATATTTACTTTATTATAAACTAACCACATTTTTTACCAAATTTCTGTTATCATACGGAAATTTATAATTTTCCAAATATCTAACAATTGCATAATACATTGACCACTTATTTTTATCTTCATATAAAAAACTATTTCACTCGCTTGATAATGGATCAAATTCTTTTAATATTCAAGATAAATGATTATTTTTTGGAACTATTGGTGTAATTCAAGAAGTGAAAAAATCATTTAATCATTCTGATTCATTATCTGTAATAATAAAATCAACTCATAAAAGTAAATCTTTATTTAGACTACTAGCTTTAACTACATTTAATTTTTCTTGAATTTCTTTTTGAGTTTTTATAATAAAATCACACGATAATATCTCAAGTCAATCAAGTAAAAAATCAATTTCAGCTTCATCTTTAACAATTATCAAACCAGTTGGTTTATTTTTTGTTTTAAATTTGAAAAAATCTTTTAACATCTTTGAATATTTCTTTTTTTCAATAAATATATTATCAGTCATATTTGTTTTTGTTAATAATTAAATACAAGAGAATTTTAGCATATATATTTTAAAAAATAAAACAAATTGATTTGACTTTACTAAAAATGTTTTGAAATATAAAAAATAGATTTTTCAAAATTTGAAAAATCTATTTTTTATATTTCATATCATACTTACTCCAAAATTCACTTCTAAATTCTTCAAATTTGTTTTTTAAAATTGCAATTCTAGCTTTTTTCGTCATATTTATTAAGAAAGCTAAATTATGATAACTTAAAAGTTGAAGTCCAAGCATTTCATCTTCTTGCACTAAGTGTCTTAAATATCATCTAGAGTAATTTCTACAAACTTTACAATCACATTCTAAATCAAATTTTTCATCAGATAATTTATATTTTTCATTTGTAATTTTTATATATCAATTACTTGAAAAACCTGTCCCATGTCTTCAAATACGAGTTGGTAATACACAATCAAACATATCCATTCACCTAGCTATACATTCAACTAAATCTTCTGGAGTTCAAATTCACATCAAATATCTTGGTTTATTTTGTGGTAAATGTGGATTTATAATTTCAAGTATTCTATACATTTCTGGTTTTGCTTCTCAAACTGAAAGTCATCCAATTGCTATTCATGGAGTATTTAGAGAATTAATAAATTTAGTTGACTCAATCCTTAAATCATCATAAGTAACTCATTGAATAATAGGAAAAATTGCTTGAGGATAACTTCAATTTTCTAGTCTTATTTTATTATTGTTTTCTACTTGTTCTAAACTTCTTATAGCCCAACGATGAGTTCTTTCCATCGCACTTTTTGCATAATTATGATCAGAAGTTCAAGGAGCACATTCATCAAAAGCCATTATAATATCAGCTCCAAGATTACTTTGAATATTCATAACATTTTCAGCATTAAAAAAATGTTTAGATCAATCAATAAAACTTCTAAAATGAACTCAGTCTTCAGTGATTTTAACAAGACTTTCTTTATTTTTAAATCAATTTGCTCAAGTTTGTCATAAAGAAAATACTTGAAATCATCAACTATCTGTTAACATTGGTTTAGAATAAGCAGAAAATTTATGAATTCACCCGAAGTGTTTTATAACTTTATCTCCTGGTCTTAAATAAAGATGATAAGTATTGTTTAAAATAATTTGTGCTCACATTTCATCAAGTTCTTCGTTATGAATTCATTTCACACTTGATTTAGTTCAAACTGGCATAAAAACAGGAGTTTCTATACTCCCGTGTGGTGTTATAAATACTCCAGCTCTTGCACTTTTATCTTTATTTTTTAAGTAAAATTCAAACATTAAATTTTAATTATCTTTTAAATTAATTATTTACTCTTTTTTGTAATTCTTTTAAATTTTCTTCTTTTTTTTCTTGCCTTTCTAATATTTCAAATCTTGTAAAAAATTTATGTTGTAATAAAAATTTTATAGAATAATGCAACCAATCAGGACTTAATATTTTAATCTTTTTTATACTTTCAATTTCAGTTTTCAATCTTTCTCATTTATCAAAAAAATCATCTCTTCATAAATTATCCGTATCTGCATCTCTAATTATGTTTTCTAAAATATTTCTTGGCTCCCTATCATATATAGTAGCAATTATTAATTGTTCAACTAATTCTATTTTTTCATTTGGATACAAAATAGATTTTAAATAATTTTTTGCAATTTTTGCTCAAATATATTCATTATTATCATATTGAATAATAAATCAAACATCATGAAATAATCAAGCTATAACTAATACTTCCAGTTCATCATCACTTAATCATTCTTTTTCTCATAATTCTAAACATCTTTGACTAACTTCTAAAGCATGTTCAAATTGATGATAATAATGGCTTTCTAAAGGTCACATCATAACATTTACATAATCCTTTACTCAGGCTATAATTTTTTGGTTCATATTTTTTTAAATTAAATTATATTTATTTTTATTTTAATTTGTAATAATTTTATGGACATCATTATAAGCAATAATTACACTTAAAGCAATAAGAAAAATAAAAAAAAGTATATGTATTAATCATTCAATATTTTCGTTTATAGCTTTCTTACCAAAGACTTTTTTGATAATTCAATTTATTAAAATAAACAAAAATCTTCATCAATCTAAAGCTGGAATTGGAAGTAAGTTAAATACTCATAAATTTATACTAATTATTGCTCAAAAGATTATAATAAAAATAATTCAATTTCAAATAGATTTTGTCATAAAATCAACCATTCAAATTGGACCTGAAATTTGAGAAATAGCTTCATCTCTTTGTTTTGGGGTTTCTGGATTAAATATATTTTTTGCCAATAATTTCAATCATTTAAATGTTAAAATTATTTGACCATAAGTTTCCTTAAACCCATATTTAATTGAATCTAAAAATCCATATTTATATTTAAAGTCCTTATTAATCTGTGAATTTGGTATTAAGTAAGATCATATTTTTCATTCATTGTTTGGTATAATTTGCAAAATAATATTTTCAAAATTACATTTATCAGTTTTTGATATATCACAATTATTTTTTGATCTTTTTATTTCAAGATTTAATTTTTTATTTGGGTTTAACGAAATAGTATTTTTTAATTCTATGTAATTTTTTATTTCTAAATTATTAACTTTTAAAACTAAATCATAATCTTTTATTCAAGATATTTTTGCTATAGAATCTTTAATTGGTAATAAATAAACTCAAGAATTATCTTTTATTAATCATATTTCTGATGCCTTAACTGGAGTTGGAATTAGTTTTATATCAGCATCTATTTGTATTTTATCATTTATTCAAACTGGACTAACTCATATAAAAAATAAAACCGAAAATATTATTCCAGCAAGTAAAAAATTCATAAATATTCAAGCTAAAATTATTATTGCTTGTTTCCAATATGATTTAGTTAAAAGTGAATCTTTGGCATAATTATCTTTTAATTTTTCAAGAATTTTAATTTTATCTTCTTGTAAAATAATATTTCAATTATAATCAAATATTTCGCTATTTTCTTTAATGGCTTTTTCTAAAGAATAATTATCAAATATTTTTTTATCTTTATTATATAAATTAAAAGTATTTATATTTTCTCATTTTAATCTAACAAAACCTCAAAGTGGTAGCCAATTTAAAGTATATTTAGTTCAGTGTTTATCTATAAAAATCTCACGAACTTTTGGGGGAATTCAAAGTCAAAATTCTTCAACTTTTACTCAAAAAATTCTAGCAGTTTTAAAGTGTCAAAATTCATGAGCTAAAATAATTATAGAAAAAATTATTATAGAAACTATTATTCAAATTAGCACCATTTTTATTTTTTAGAATTTAAAATCTTAAAAGAATTTATAAAAAAAATAAAATAGTTTTATAAACCTATTTTATTTTTTAATATTTTTATTTTTGTTTTTTATTTTATCTTAGTCTTAAGAATAAATTCTAACTTAAAGCTGTTAATGCTTCCTCTACAGTATCAACAGTTGGAATAATTGTTGTTATTCAAACAAGTTCTAAAACATCTTTCACTCATTCATCACAATTACTTATATACATTTCTCAACTATTTTCTTCAATATTTGAATAAATATCAGCAATATATCAAATAGATTTAGAATTAAGGTATTTTAGATTTGATAAGTTGAATATAATTTTTTTATCAGAGAAATCTCATATTTCAGCATTAACTGATGTAAATGTTTTATCTGCATTTGTTTCATCAAGTTCTCAAGAAAATTCAAATATTAACACTCAATTTTGTTCTTTTTTATTTACTTCTATTAAAGTTTCCATAAAATAAATTTAATTATAAAATAATATTTACACTCGTAGTATACCTTATAATTTATAAAAAATCAAATTTTTAACTATATTTTTATTTACTTATATTATTTTTATGTTTAAAAAATATTTTTTAAATGATATTTTTAATCTATCTTTAGAAATAAAACCTTGAGATATAATATTTATATATTGAGATTTAGCTAGTTGAAAAACTACTTTTTCAAAACATATTATAAATAATTTACTTTGAATTAAACAAGATGTAATTAGTCCAACCTACACTTACTATAATAAATACTGAAAAAATATTTATCATTTTGATTTATATAGGTTAAATAATTATGATGAATTTTTTGCTATTGGTTGAGAAGAAATTCTTGATAATAGCGAAAATATATCAATTATTGAATGGCCGGAAATAATTAAGCCTTATTTTAAACCAAATATTGAAATTTATTTGAGGAAAACTAAAAATGAATTAGAAAGAGAGATTGGGATAGTTTATAATTAATATCAAGTTTTAAGAAACTTTTAAGCTTTTTCATTCAAATAATTCACCTCATCACGAAATTTCAGCTTTTTTCGAAGATAAAAATATATTTATAAATGGAATATAAAAACTATCCTCTTTTCAATATGAGTTAACTCATATAATTTTTCAATTATTAATTATCATACTTCAACTAGTTCAGGGAATCGTTGTATCTCAACTAGTATAAATTACTCATTCTCAGGAATCATTAGGATTATCAGCAAGAGTAACTTTATTTATATACAATGCTATAGGCTCATCATTTTTACTTCATAAAGATATTTCTGTTTCAATAGATTTTACTCAAATTATATAACTTCAATTCAATGGTAAAGAAAAATCAGCTTTAATATCTTTCTTACCTAAATCGCTTGAAGATATATATGCTATATCTCTTTTTCATTTTGTAGCTACTTCATCCTTCCTTGTTTTAGGATTACGAATTTGATGAATTTGTAAATCTGAGAATTTATTTCCTCTTAAATCAACTACCTCTAGTTTTCATTCACGTCATTCTGTTATGTGTTGATTAGTCCAAATAGATCAGTTGAATATGAATCCATTTCAAAGCATTTTTACTTTTCATTCTTCATCTTTGTAAGTAATGATAACAATTCTTGAAGCTATATCTTTTGCTTGTTCTAGTGTAATATCTTCTCAAGATAGTTGTTTTATAGATAGCTTTATAAATTTTCACAAATCTTCAATAGAAAATCTCTCTACCTTATCATCATTTAATATATCAGTTAACGGCAAAATTCTCTCAGTTGGTTTATATTTTTGAGTTTCAGGCTGAAAGTATCAAAATAATCAAGCATCCTCTCTATGATATACTACTGGATTATTCTGTGCATAATTATTTGCTAACCAACCAAGATTCTCTTTAGTTAACTCTCTTTGTCTTTTAAATTCTTCTGAATATTTTTCAAACACCAAAAATAAATCTTCCAAAGGAGATCTTTGTCAATTATCTAAATATGATTTCCTTTCTTGAGTTATTTGCTTAAATATCTTATCCTTTGATATCTTTTGTTGTTTTATCCAATAATAAGCCTGTTCTCTATTAGAAAAAGTCTGAGTTCAATATTGATAACCTGAAAAAGTATCTCAATAAAGTTCAATATCTTCTCATCTTTTTATTTTTTCTTGATCTATAGCTAATTCAAGAGTATACTTATTTACTCATTCTAACATAAAATTTATTTAAAAATAACTATCAAATAAATCTTATCATAAATTAATGTTTTTTGCAAAAATTACCTTCTAAATTTACTTTCTGTTTAAAACTATAGTAAATGTTTTTAGAAAAATCTTTATATCAAGTAAAAAATTCCAATTTTCTATATAAAAAATATCTAAATTTATTTCATCATCAAATTTATTATTTTCTCTTCAATTTACCTGAGCTAACCCAGTAATTCAAGGTTTTATTGTTAAAACTCTTTTTTGATGAATTAAATATTTTTCTACTTCTCTTGGTTGATGTGGACGAGGTCAAACTAAACTCATATTTCATAAAAAAACATTAAAAAGTTGAGGTAATTCATCAATTGAATATTTTTCTATAAATTTTCAAATATTGGTTTTTCTAGGATCATCTTTTATCTTATACAATGGTCAATTTCTTGTAGATCTTTCTTTTATTAATTTTTGCTCATATTTTAGTGCTTCATCATCTTCACTTTTTACTCAATAACTATCTTTTATACAATATTCCCATTTTAAATATCTAAATTTGTATAAATTAAATTTTTCTCAATTTTGTCATATTCTTAAATTTTTATAAATTACCGGTCAATCTTTATCTTCTAGTTTTATTAATATTCAAATAATTATAAAAAAAGGTAGAAATATTATAATTAATAAAAAACTAAAAATTATATCTAAAAGTCTTTTTATTACTCTTCACCAAGCATCTAGAGAAGTATTTTTTATTTCTATAACTGGAATTTTATTTAAAAGAGAAATAGTTGTATTAGTTTTTGTAACATCAAAAGTATTTGTAATGTATCTGTATCTAATACCATAAATTCTAGAATAATCCCAAATATTATATAAATCTTTTGAGTTAAAATCACTGTCAATATACAAAATTTCATCTATATTTCTATTTACTATAATATTTAAAATATCCTTATCATTTCAAAGATATTTTAGACTAGTATTTTCTATTTCACTTAAATTAATATATCAAATAATCTTATAAATACTTGCTTGTTTAATATCTTTTAAAATATCTATTATTTTTTCATCATCTTTGTTATTTATTAAAACTACTTTTCTTTTTGATATAATTCATTTTTCAAGCAAAATATTTTGAACTTTATTTAAAATAATTCTTTCAAGTAAAACTCAAATTATTCAAATAATAAGTGTAAACAAAATTACAAGTCTTGGAATATCGGTTAAGAAAAAAAATCATTTTCAAAAATATACAATTAATGAAAAAAACATAAACCAATACAAACTATATAAAATTATATCAAAAAATTCCTTTATTTTTGAAGAAGTTATTTTAAGAGAATAAAGTCAATGAATTGAAAAAATTATTAAATATAAAATACTTCAAAAAAGAGCAAATTTTATTAAACTAATATCATTAATAATTTGGACTGGTAATTGAATTCAAGGAATAAAATCATTGTATTCTCTTATATTTTTTGCTAAAAAGAAACTAAAAAATATAATCAAAAAATCAATTGGAAGTTTTATAATAGAGAATATAATCTCATGTTTTTTCATTTTTATAGAAAATTATTATATTATATTTAATTTCATTTTATATAATTTTTGATTATTGCAAACTTTTGCCATTAAAATAAAAATAATTTTTTCATCAACAATTATTATGTTTTAAACTATTTTTTTATATTTTTCACAACTTCGTTTCAAGCTCTTATGACTCACTCAAAACCTCATCAAAAACACCAAGCTGAAGATAAAAATAAATTTTTAATTGATGTTTCATTCCCATAATTTCACAATTTACTAGCTTTTTGACTAAACCCATAAATTGCTCAATATTTGTTAGATGTGTATCTTTCCATAGTTTTTGGAGTTCCAAGTTCAAAAACTTCTATATGTTTTCTAATTTCTGGAAAAATATTTTCAAGTTTATAAGTTAATTCTTCAATTTTTTCTAGTTTTTTAGCTTTGTATTCTTCTTTTGATAAATTTTCCCGAGTTTCATATTTATCAAAAAATACTACTGTTATAACTGATTTTCAGATTGGAATTCAGGAATTATCTTCATAAGTTGTAATTGTAAATCAAAATAAGTTTTCTTTTGATTCATCTTTATTAAAATTAACAATATATGACTTTTCAAAATTTTTATTTAGATTCTCAACTAAAGTGTTTATTCAAATATAAGCTGAACTTAAACTCATTCAAATTTCAAATTTATTTAGTTTTTCAAGTTCATTTTTACTTCAAGACCAATTTGCTAAAAGTTTTTCATAAAGTATAAATGGTGAAGCATTGCAAATAATATTTTTAGCATAAAATTCTCATTTTTTTGTTTTTACTCAAATAGCTAAATCATTTTCTATAATTATTTCTTCCACTTCATAGTTTATTAAAACTTCTCAAGAGTTTTGCTTAATTACCTCTATAAAAGCATTTGAAACAGCTTGTCATCATCATTTTACTCAGTATCATCAATCAAAATAAAATCAATAACTTGGAATTAAATATGTTGAAGCTGATAAATTATAATCATCTCAATAATAACCTAAAAGTTCCATAAAAGCTTTTTGTAGTTTTTTATTTTTTGTGCAATATTTCAACAAATCTTGAATTTTTATTTGTCATCCAAATGCTAAAAATGGTATTAAAATTGGAGCAAAAATCATTACAAAAGGAAAAAATATTTTGTATTTATTTGTAAAATCCCAAAGTTTAATTTGCATTCAAGTATATCTCAAAATAAAAAACCATTTTTTAATTCAAGATTTTTCTTCTGGAAAAAGTGTTATTAAATCATCTCTAAACTTTCTCCAGTTTCAGTTTTCTACTTTAATTGTGAAATCAGGATAAATTGATTCGTATAAATATTTATGTTTAATAAATTCTAATTTATCGTAAACTCAAGCCTTTTTTAGAATATTTTTAAATCAATAACTTCAAGCTCAAATTTGGTGAAGTGCCACATCAAATTCATAGTCCTTTCTTTTGAAATTTGTTGCATATCCTCAAGCTATATAATGTTTTTCAAGTACTAAAATTCTTTGTCATTTTTTAGATAACAAAGCTCAAGCACTAAGTCACCCAAGTCCTGAACCTATAATAATAGTATCATATTCTTTCATGATAATAAATAGATTTATAATTTATAAACTATTAATCAAATAGCACTTAAAACAATTCATAAAAGCCAAAGTCTAAAAACAACAGTTTCTTCACTCCAACCTATTGCTTCAAGATGATGATGAAAAGGTGCAATTTTAAATATTTTTTTTCAATTTCTTAGTTTTTTACTAGTTAATTGAATCATTACTGATAAAGTTTCAAATATAAAAATAGCTCAAACTATCATTAAAACAGGAATAGTATTTGTAAGCATTGCCATAATTCATAAATTTGCTCATAAAGCTAAACTTCATACATCTCACATATAAAATTTTGCAGGTTTTATATTAAACCATAAAAAAGCTATCAAAGCTCAAATTATACTTACACATAAAGTTGAAAGTAAATAAAGTCCTTGATCATAAGTTATATAACCATAAACTCAATATGAAAATAAGAGTAATCATCAAGCAAGTCAATCAAGTCAGTCAGTTATATTTACACTATTTGCTCAAGCAATAATTATAAAAATAAATATTGGAATAAAATAAATTCAAACTTGAATTCATTCACTAAAAGGAATTTTTAATATTCTGATGAAATTTCACATATCATCAACTATATTCCAACCAAGTTTATAATAAAACCATAAGGCTCAAATTCAAGCAAAAATTATAAGCCAAAACATTTTAAATCTGGCAGATAATCATTTAGTTCTTCATATTCATCTAATATTCATAAAATCATCAATTGCTCATAAAACTCAAACTGTTGCAAGTGTAAAAATTGTTAAATAAGTTTCTTTTTGATTAAATAAAGAATTATTAATAAATCAAGATTTTTGTAATAAGATACTTACCAAAATCATAAAAAAAACTATTAAAATTATTATTGCTCATCACATAGTTGGAGTTCAAGTTTTTGTTTTATGTAATTTCGCAAATTCCGTTGCTTTACCGATAGTTGCTTCTTCTCTTATTTGTTTTCAGATTTTATGTTTAACAAGAAATTCTATAAAATAAGGAATTATAATTATTCAAACAAAAAATGTAGCTAAAGAAAAACTAAAAATAGATATTAAATGTGTGTTCATAAAATTATGTTTAAATATTATATTTAAAATATGAAAAATTATTTTTGTTTTTTTTGTTTTTTATTTTTAAAATCTTTAAATTTCTCAGATTTTATAAAAAATAATCATATATTATAAAAAGTAAATAAAATTAAAATTCATAATATTACATATAAATTATTATTTTTTGTATTTATTTTTGAATTATTATCTATAACAGATGTTTTTAAATTTTTATTTAAATCAAAATCATCTTTATTTTCTAAAGTTTTAATATTTGATTTTTCTTGATTACTTCAAGTTTCAATTTCGTTAAAATTTAATATTTTTCAAGAATTATCTAAAGTTTCTCAAAAATTATTTAATTCTCAAGTTTCAGTATTATTTTCTTCAATTGCTATTTTTTGTTTAAATATTTCTTTCTTAAAAATAAAATTTCTAATAATTTTCTTATCTGGTGAAATTAAATTAATTTTTTGATTATTTTTTAAATCATAATTTATTTTGAAAGTTTTTCATATATCTAAAAAAGTATTTGGATTTATTTCATAATTTAAATCATCAGCTTCTATGCTCCAATATCAAATATTTTGAATTTCATTTGAATTATTTTTTATAATTATTTCATTGTTTTCTCAAGAAATATTTATATTATTTGAATAATTAAAAGTATAAGTTGATGTTTGTATTAAAGTATCTTTGTAATCAAAACTTGTAGCATAAAAGTCAATAGTTGTATCTTGTTTTATCAAAATGGGATTTTTAAATTCTTTAATATTATCCATTCTTCAAATTCAATCAGTATAATAAAAAATTTTTGCATTTTTATCATTGGCGATAAGATTTATTTCAATTGGAAAACTATATTCTCAAGAAATAATATTTGATTTGACACTTAATTCTTGGGCAAAAATAATTTGGAAATTTATGAAAAATAAAAGTAAAAATAATAATATTTTTTTCATTTTTATTTGATTAGTTTTAATTTTTATTATTATATAAAAAAAATTAAAAATAAAAAATAAAAATTCTAAATTTTAAAATAAAAAATATGTGATTTAAAAACTTTAAATTAATATCTAAAAAGAACTTAACACAAGATGTTTTTGAGCTTGTTTTTGAAGTCTTAGATGATTTTGAAATAATTGCCTGACAATTTATAACTTTTTTGTTACCAAAAACTTGATTTGGGAGAGCTTATTCAGTTTTAAATAAAGATTGAAAGAATATTTATTTTATCATAAAAAGACTTGAAAATTGAAGATGATGAAGTCGTGAAATTTGCGACATAGAAATTTGAAGTATTTTGAGATGAGTTTGACCAGCTTGACACTTTATTAATAGCAAAAAAGAAGTAAGTAAACTTTATATATGAACATGAACTTGAATAGTTCCGCTTTATTTTATGATAAAAAATCTACTTGAAAATGGTTTTAAAAAAGATTTAAAGATAATCATTTGAAACAGAGTTTTTAATGACTTATATTATATAGATGAATTAAACGATTTAAAAGATAAATATAGTAATTTTCATTTTGAGTTTTTTCTAAGTAGGGAAGAAAAATTTTGATTTAATAATTGATATGTTTTAGATTTTTTAAGTAG
>JAQUKG010000032.1 GCA_028719245.1 Candidatus Altimarinota bacterium
CAGAAGCACGACTATTTTTAGAATTTAAAGGTAATATTCTAGCTGACAATCATTGAAGATTTGTTATATCTTCACTAGTTTTTCCTATTTTAGCTTTAATTATAAATCAAGTATTATAATTAATACTAATATCAGATATTTTTTTAGAAATAATTTCATCAGACTCAGTTCAAATATCAAAAGCTAATCATATATTTATAGCCAATATAGATAAAATTAAAGAAAAAATCAAAATAATTCTTTTATTTAATGTTTTCATACTTATAAAATTATAAAAAATAAATATAAATCTTTCTCAATTTTAAAAAGATTTATGTTGTAATGGTAATGCTTTATTTTTTAATGTCAAATCTATTGGGCTCTTTTATCATTGGGTTCTTTTATAAGTATCTTTATTGCTTACTATCTATATGAATAGCAAATCAAAAAAATTTGCTTGGTTATTTTTTTTTTATATAATCTGGAAAAATTAATTTTTAAATATAAAAGATGAGAAAATACTTTATACAAACATTTGGTTGTGAAATGAATAAAGCTGATAGTGAAAAAATAAATATGATATTACTTCAATCTTGATTACAAAAAACTTCTGATTATAAAAATGCTGATTTAATTATATTGAACACTTGTAGTGTTAGAAAAAAATGAGAAGATAGAGTTTTTTGATTATTAAGAGAAATTGAAGAGTTAAATAAAGATAGAAAAAATAAAATAATAACTTGAATTACTGGTTGTATGGTCAGAAAAACTTGACTGAATAAAAAATATTTGAAAGAAGATTTAGAAAGAAATAAAGCAAAAAATATAGAATATCTAGAAAATAAATATTGAATTTTTAATAATGACGATAAGCTTTTTCCTCGTATGTTAAATCTTGATTTTACTTTAAGAATAGAGGAAATTAAATATTTAAATATGATTTTAACTCATATTTATTCAGAAAAGATTTGAAATGATGATAAATTTGATGATTATTTAAAACAAACACAATTAAGGGAAAATAAATTTCAAGCTTCGGTAGTAGTGCAAACTTGATGCGATAATTATTGTAGTTTTTGTATAGTTCCTTATACAAGATGAAAAGAAATTTCAAGAGAACATAATGAAATAATTGCAGAAATAACAAATCTAGCTCAAAACTGAACAAAAGAGATATCTCTTGTCTGACAAAATGTAAATAGTTATTGAAAACAAAAAAATTTAGGACTTTGGAATCAAGAAAAATCAGCTTGGAATGAATGAATTTGAATTTCACCTTTTAGAAAATTACTAAACAATATAAATAAAATTGAATGAATTGATAGAATTAGATTTACTTCATCAAATCCTCATGATATGACTTTTGATATTTTAGATGCTCATTTTGAGCTAGAAAAAACCTGTAATTATTTGCATTTTGCATTGCAATCTTGAAATGATGAAATGTTAAAAAAGATGAATAGAAAACACACTTATAATGACTTTAAAAAAATGGTTGAATATTTGAGAAAAAAAGATTCATATTTTTCTATTTCAACAGATATAATTGTTTGATTTTCAGGAGAAACTGATGAAATGTTTAAAGATACTTTAAAGGCTATAAAAGAATTAGAAATTGATTTTATTTATATTGCAAGATATTCTGTTAGGTCTTGAACTTTAGCATCAAAGATTTATCCAGATGATATACCAGATAATATAAAAGCTAAAAGATGGCATATTTTAAATACTCAATTAGAAGAAAATGTAAAAAAAAGGTGAGAAAAAATGATTTGAAAAGTAGGAGAGATTTTAATTTCTTGAGAAAAAGATTGACAATTCTTTGGTAGAACCAGAAATTTTAAAGAAGTATTTTTTGATAAAATTGATGGTATTAAGATTTGAGATATAGTAAAAGTAAGGATTTTAGAAGTTGATACTTGGGTTTTGCTTTGAGAAATAATTTAAAAAATCTCCAAAAATTTTTGGAGATTTTTTAAATTATAATTACTTTTTTATTTGTAAAAGCTAAAATCCCGTCAGGTCAGTTTTCTTTTCAATAACCCGATTTTTTTACTCATCCAAATGGTAGACTTGCTTTTGATGCTGCAGTTGAATTTATAAAAATCATTCATCATTCTAATTCTTTTGCTATATTTGTAAGTTCTTCTATATCGTCTCAAAATACACAAGCTGATAATCAAAAATCAGTTGCATTTGCTAGTTTTATAGCATCTTTGATATCTTTAACTTTTATAATAGAAGCAACAGGTCAAAATATTTCTTCATTAAAAGAGCTTGTCTCAGGTGTTACATCTGCCAAAACTGTTGGTGCAAAAAAGTATCATTTTCTATCTAGTTTTTTTCATCAAGTTGTTATTCTAGCTCAAGAATTAACAGCTTTTAAAACTTGACTTTCTATATCTAAAATTGCTTTCTTACTAGAAAGAGGTTGAATTTGAGTATTTGAATCCATTGGATCTCAAACAACAAGTTTTGACATTTTACTCGTATATTTTTCTAAAAATTCATCATAATATTTTTCAGTAATCAAAAATCTTTTTGAAGAATTACATGCTTGTCATCAATTTCTTATTCTTCAATTAACAGCTTGTTCTATAACTCAATCTAAATTTTTAGTTTCAGTTACTATAAAAGCATCATTTCATCATAATTCTAAAACAGATCTTTTTAAATATTTTCAAGCTAGGGCTCATATAGCACTTCAAGCTCACTCTGATCAAGTTAAGTTTACTCAGGCAATATATTTATTTGAAATAATAAATTCACTCATGCTAGATGAAACAAATAAATTTGTATAAACTCAGTTTGGAAATCAAGCTTTTTTAAATAATTCTTCTATTTTTAGTGCAACCAAAGGCACATTTGAAGAATGTTTATAAACTTGAGTATTTCAAGCTAAAATATTTGGAACAGCAGCTCTTAATAATTGATTAAAAGGAAAATTCCAAGGGGCAATTCAAAATATTACTCAAATACTATCATAAACTTGTTTAACTTTAAATCACTGAGCTTCATAGTTGGTTTCAGCTAAAACTTCTTCAAAGTTATTTGCAAACCATCTTATTAAATCAGCAGTTTTTAATAATCAAGCTTTTGCAATATGATTTAACATTCACATTTCTATAGTTTCAAGTCTTGCACATTCATCAACATCTTTTTCTAATTCTCAAGCTAATTTGAAAAATAATTCTTTTTTATAAGAACTTGAAGTTTCCCTCCAAGATAAATAGGTATTGTGAGCAATTTGTATCTTTTCTTGAACTTCACTTTCAGTTAATGTTTCAAATTCTGCATTAATTTCTTCAGTGTAAGGATTTATGGATTTTATTTTAGACATATTTTGAAAATTAAAATATAAAATTACTATAAATTTTATAGTAATTTTTAAAAATGCAAGTTTAGTTTTCTTAAATCTCCATAGATTTTTATAAATTAATATGTATAAATAAAGATAAATGAGCTAAAACTTAGTTATTTTTAATGATATTATTTTGAGTTTATTTTTAGGAATTTTGTATAGCTTTTGTAGGCAATAAGAAATTGTCAAGTTCTAAAATTTTTAGACACTACAGAATATACAAAAGTAATTGATATTTAGATACATGGGAATTTAATAATAAATCACTTCTATTTTAAGTCTTTTGCCTTTGTTAAGTATTTATTAGACTTTCTTGTTTTAAAATCTGAGTAGATTTTAAAAATAAGATTTTTATGAAAAGAAATTCCTGAAATAATTGATCCAGAAGTATATACTATATAATAAATTTTGTAGTAGTTTTGCAGAAGCTATTGTTTAATAATAGAAATTTAAATTATAAAACTACACAACCTCAACACTATCAATTATTTTTTCAACAATATCATCTGTAGTTAAATCTTTTGATATTGCCTCATAACTTAAAACTATTCTGTGAGATAAAGATTGTTTTGCAATTTCTTTTATATCTTCTGGAATTACAAAAGTTCTTCCGCTTAAAATTGCAATAACTTTTGCTGAAGAAATTAAAGCAAGTCATCATCTTGGAGAAATTCAATAAAGTATTAAATCTTTTAATTCTTCTAAATTATAATTTTTTGGGTTTCTTGAAGCATCAATTATATCAAAAACATACTTATAAATACTATCACTTACAAATATTTGCCCAACAATTTTTTGTATTTCTAAAATATCTTTTTTATTTAAAACTTTGTTTATTTTTTTAAAATTATTTAAACTAATTTTTTTATACATTTCAATTTCTTCTTCTTTGCTTGGATAGTAAACTTTTGTTTTTAATAAAAATCTATCAAGTTGAGCTTCTGGTAATTTATAAGTTCCAGATTGTTCAACGGGATTTTGAGTTGCTAAAACTATAAAAGGTTCTTCTATTTTATAAGTATTATTTCAAATAGTTATTTGTTTTTCAGCCATAGCTTCAAGTAATGCAGATTGAACTTTGCTTGGAGCTCTATTTATTTCGTCAGCCAAAATAAAATTGTTAAATACAGGTCAAAGTTTTATGGAAAACTCTCAGGTTTTTGTATTAAATATTTCAGTTCAAACAAGATCACTTGGTAATAAATCTGGAGTAAATTGAATTCTATTAAATCATAAATCTAAAGTTTTAGATAAACTATCAACTGTTAAAGTTTTTGCTAAACCTGGAACTCATTCAAGCAATATGTGTCACTTAGTTAAAAGTCATATTAAAAGGCTTTTTATGAGATTATCTTGCCCAATAACTTTCTTGTGAATTTCTGCTATCACTAAATTAATTTTTTCTTGAGAAGCAATAACTTCTTCTTGCAATTGTTCTTGTGTCATAATTAAAAAGTTAAAAATTAAATTAAATTTTCTAAATATTGTATTTTTAAAGAATTATCTTTTATAAGTTCTAAGTAATTATTATCAAAGTTTAAATTATAAAAACTTACTAAATTTTTGTGATATTTTTTTCTGTTTTGCAACTCTTTTTTTAAAGTCTTTTTGTTATCTTTTATAAGTTTATCTTTATCTTTTGTTTCATCCTTTGTTTCAATATCATTTATACTTTGTTCTATTTTCGTAGAACTTAATTCTGGTAATCTAGTATCAGCTTTAACAAAATCATTTACATTTAATATTGAAACTAAAAGTATGAAATTTATTAATAATAATTGTCTTTTTTTCATAATATATTTTTAAAAATTAAATTTCTTTTAATAATTCTATAATTTTAGAATTATCAGTTATTAAATTAGAATATTTTAGTTTAGAAAGTAAATCTATAAGTTCTTTTATTTTTACTCTTTTATCAAAATCTTTTATTAATTCAAGTATTTGAGAATAATCTTTTGTTTTTATATTTATATTAAATTCACTTGAAATCTTTTCTTTAAATATTTCATCAACTTTTATAGCAAAATTTTCATCAGTTAATTCTGGGTAAATTAAATCTTTTTTAGGAATTATATCTACTTCTTTTTCCAAATTATTATTTGGTAAAGTATTGGTTTTTTTTAATGCAAAATAAACTATCAGAATCAAAATACTTATTATTCATAATAGTAAATATACATTAAAATTACTATTTTGATTTTCATTGTTTTGGCTAGATAAAATACTATTTAAATCGTTATTATCAAAGTTTTGAGAATTATTATTTATTTTTGGTAGATTTATAATATTATTTTGATTTCAGTTTAGAAATATTTTATCTCAAGAAATTTCTATTTTTACCTTATTTGTCTCAACTTTTTGTTTTGTATCATTTATAACTACTGGTCATATTTCAAAAGTTCATTTTTGTTTTGGAACTAAAACAAAATTCATATTTATATTTGAAGTTACATTTCAATTTATACTAGAAAAATTACTTGATTGGGATTTGCTTATTATGTCAAATTTTTCAATTCATTTTATTTCATCAATTTGAATTTGTCATCATTTTTCTGAACTAATGGTTAATTTTAAATTTATTTGGTCATTAATATTTGCTTTTTCTTTATCAATTTGTAAATTTGTAGAAAATGCAAATGTATTAATAAATAGAGATATTCAAACCAAAAATATAAATAATTTTATAATTTTTCTATTCATAATTTAAAAACTAAAAAATAAAAGATGAGTGTATTATATAACTCATCTGTTAAGAAACCGTTAAGGTTTTGTTTATTTTTGGTTAAAATTATGTTTAAGCTGCTAAATCAAATCTTTCATCATTTGCAGCTTCTAATTCTTTTGAGGGTTGTATTCTTCTTACTTCTCATAATCATTCAATCATATCGGCTGGATTAATCCTTTTTCATAGATTTAAAATATTTGATACATCCCATATTACAGAACCTTTAAAAAGCACTTGTGAAATTTTACCTCTAGTTTCCTTAATTTGATCTACTGAAATATCTCATATTATTGCGGTATTTACAGCTTTTGTTGGATTAGTAGAGTCATTTATTGTATAATTCATTTTTTTATTATTAAAAATAATTTTCATTTATTATATACTATTTTTCTAAGTATTCAAATTTTTTGCATTTTTTGTTATTTTTATATAATGCTTTCACATTTATTACTTAAATAAAAAAAATGAAAATTCAAGTTTGCACATGAAAATCTTGTAAATTAAAATTTAGCGAATATATAATTAAAAGAATTTCTCAAGATAAAGAAAAATTTAATCTACATAATATAACTTTAGAAACTTGTCCTTGTCAATGAAGATGTAAAGAATGACCAATAGTTTTAGTTGATTGAAAAGCTGAGATTTATAGTGATCCTATAAAAATTTCAAAAATGATATTTGATAAAATTAATGGAAGAAAACACAAACAAGAAGATTTAGGAGATAAAGAAACAAATTAATTTTTAATAAAAAATTTATGCAAATATACAATACTTTAACAAGAAAATTAGAAAAATTTAAACCATTAAGACAAGAAGAAGTAAAGGTTTATTATTGTGGACCAACTCCATATAATTATGCTCATATTTGAAATCTAAAAACATATATTTATGAAGATTATGTAATTAAATCTTTGAAGTTTTTGTGATACAAGATAAAAACTACCATGAATATTACTGATATAGATGATAAAACTATTAGAGACAGCCAAAAAAATGGTATGACTTTGCTTAATTTTACACAAAAATATTCTCAAATATTCTTAGAAGATTTAAAAAAGTTAAATATAACATTAGCAGATAATGTAGTTCCTATTTCAACTTTGATTGATGAAATGGTTGAAATGATAAATAAACTTATTTTAAGATGATATGCTTATTTTGGAGATGATGGAAGTATTTATTATGAAATTAAAAAATTTAAAAAATATTGAAATTTAGCTCATCTTGATTTTTCTTGAATGAAAGAAAGTGTTAGAATAAATAACGATGAATATGATAAAGAAAATGCAGCTGATTTTGTTTTATGGAAAGCATGGAAAAGTGAAGATTGAGAAAATTTTTGGGAAAAAGAATTTATTTTTTGAGAAAAAAAGGTTATTTTAAAATGAAGACCAGGTTGGCATATAGAATGTAGTGCTTGTAATATGAAGTATTTTTGAGCTCAGATTGATATTCATATGTGATGAGTTGATAATATTTTTCCTCATCATGAAAATGAAATTGCTCAAAGTGAAGCTTATAGTTGAAAAACTTTTTCAAAATATTGGATTCATGGATGACATATTACTGTTGATTGAAAAAAAATGAGTAAATCAGCAAATAATTTTTATACTTTAAAAGATTTAGAAGAAAAATTTAGTAATATTTCAAAATCTTTTCTTTATAGAAGCATTCGTCTTTCTTTTATGAATGCAAAATATAGAGAAAGTGTTGATTTTTCTTTTGAAAAATTAGAACAAAATTTTAATACAATTAAAAAAATTGATGAGACTTTAAAAAAACTTAATAGAGTAATTAAATCTTGAATTTTAGGAGAAGTAAAAGTTAGAAGAGATTTTAGAGAAGAATTACAAGATTTTATTTGAGAATATGTTGAAAAAATTGAAGATGATTTTAATATGCCAGAAGCTTTAAGTATATTTTTTGCATTTACGACTTTTGTAAATACACAAATAGATAGCTCCAAATTATCTATTTCAGAAGCAAATAGTTTAATGGAAATGTTTAAAACTTTTGATAGTGTTTTATCTATTTTGGATTTTAATATTTTAAAATCAGAAGAAATTCCAGAAGATATTTTAGAAAAATTTGAAGCAAGAAATGAAGCAAAAAAAGATAAAAATTTTACTTTAGCTGACTCATTAAGAGATGAATTGTTATCATTTTGATACAAAATAATTGATGATAGAAGTGGAAGTAGAGTGGAGAGAATATAAAAAAATAAAAAATTTGACAAGATTATAAATTTTATTATAAATATCTCTTGCTAAAAATTACTAGTTTTATAAGCAAATTTATTTTTTAATTATTGTTATATGTGAAATATATGTTTACCTGTTTGGGACCACATGCAACCTAGTATTAAAGAAAATAATGTAAAAAAATGGGAATCTGCTACTTCTATAATGAAAAGACTTTCAGAAGCATCAAAAAATAAAATAATTGATGATGAATATAAATTTTTTACTCAATGAGAAGAAGATTATCCAGAATGAGAAGCTTGTTATATAGTTCCTACTAATTTTCCAATAGACACTCTTATTCTATGATTAATGAGAAGAATTATTTTTAAAACTTCAAGTTTTAAATCAAACTTATCTGGGATGACTGTAGAAGAATTAAAAGATTATGCTATGAATGTTTTATGAATTGAAGAAGAATTAGAATTTGTATAATTTTAATATTTTTAATTATTATTTTTATATGAATATTCTAATAATTTTATTTGTTTTATATATTCGTAAAAATATTATAAAATAATATGTTTTTAGAAAAAGATAAATTACATAGACAGGGGAGAAAATTAATAAACAAATTACAAACTTGGAAAATATATAAATATACATCAAGTTTTATTTATTATATATTTTCTTTTAGAAAAAAATTTTTAATTACAAAGAAAAAAACATTAGCTATAATATCAATTACAGTTTGAGTAATTTTTTGAAAAAAGATATGATATATTGATGATTTTATAGTTCACAAAAAAGCTAGATGAAAATGATTGTGAGAAAAAATTTTTTCAACAGCTGTTGAAAAAATTAAAAAAGAAGATTCTGATTATACTTTTTTAGTTAGTAGAAATGAAAGAAAAGCATCACATAAATTATATAAAAAATTTTGATTTGTAATAATTAGTTTATGATTGTGAATACTTGCTTATAAGAAACTTAAAAAATAAAATAAATATTTATTGAAAGATACTAAAAGTATCTTTTTATTATAACTAAAAATATCAAAATATATTAAACTTTTTAATTGATTTTTTGAAAAATAACAATAGAATTTAAACATTTATAATTTAACTATATTTTTATGAAATCAAAAAATAAAATCATTATGACAATTTTGTCATTTATTATGCTTTTTATAATTGTTTTTCCAAATTTAAAAGCAGATTTAGATCCTGAAAATATTAAAAATGCACAAATTTTAGCTGATGCTGGAATTATTGTTGATAATTCAAAAACTCCAAAAGCATATAAATTATCAGATAATATTTCTAGAAGAGAAATGTTAAAAATTATGTTAAATATTGCTTGAATAAAACCAGATAATATTTGTAAGTGAAAATTTGCCGATTTACCAGCATCAGATTGGTGATGTAAATATGCAGAAACTGCTTTAAAACTTGGTTATATTGCAGCAAATAAAAATTTTAGACCAAATGATAGTGTTTCAAAAACAGAAAGTTTGAAAATGATTTTTAAAGCAAAAAATATTGAAGTTTCAAAAACTACAGATTGGAGAGTTTGATATGTACAAAAAGCTGTTGAGCTTTGATATACTGAAAATTTCAAAGATTATGATAATAAATCTTTAAGAAGTTTTGTATTTTGAATTTGAGCAAAAGTTGTTTCTTCAAAATTATCAAATATAAAAGTTTCAAATGTAAAAGAACAAATTTCAGCTTATCAAAAACCAAAAATTCTTTTGACTTTTGCTTCTAATATGAATAAACTTTCTGTTTTATCAAATATAAAAGTTTATCCAGAAATAAAATATAGCTCAAATTGGGTTGATGATAAAAATTTAGAATTGGTAGTTGAGGATTTAGTTAAAGAAGATACAGATATCTTGGTTAATGTTTCAGATAATGCAACAACATCTTCTTGAGAAAAATTAGAAAATACTTTTGTTAAACAATTTAAAATATCTTGAGAACCATTAATTGACTTTACAACACCAGATTGAAATATAACTGACTTGAATCAAAATATTACGGTTAGATTTTCAAAGCCAATGGTTTCTTTAACAAACCTTCAAAATCAATCAAAATGTCCTATAGAAATAACTCCAAATATTCATTGAAAATGTGTTTGGATTACAACTTCTACATTTCAATTTAGACCGGAAGAAGGTTTTCCTATGTGATGAAAATATAGTGTGAATATTCCTGCTTGAATACAAACAATTTCTTGAGATAAAACTATAAATTCTAAATCTTTTGAAATAACGACTCCGGATTTTGCTTTAGTCTCTGATATAGATTCATTAAGAATTGATGAAAAATTAAATTTTGTTTTTAATGATGAAGTTGATTTGGATAAATTTAAAATTAATTTTAAATTAAATTGAATTTCAAATGATAAACTAGATTTTAGTTATTTTAAATGAGAATGAGATTTAGAAGAACAAAAAAATATTATTTCAATTTTTCCAAAAACTTGAGATTGGTGATATAGTAAAGATTATAATTATACTATTTCAAAGAATTTAACTTCTTCTAGGTGAAATATTTGATTAAAAAATGATATTTCAAAATCTATAATTACAAATAGTTTTTTAACTAGTTATTCTCCAGTTGTATTTTTAGATGAAAATGCAAAAGAAAAATATGATTTATCAAATTTAAAACAATCTCAAAATGCTAATACTATAACTAAAGATAATCCTTCAATTTTATTAAATTTTTATGAAAATGTGAATTTGGATAAAAATTTATTTAAATCTTCGCTTCCTTTTGAATTAAATTATGTAAAAATAACCGATTATATACAAAATAAATGAAGTTTGGTAGAAAATAAAAAACAAATTCTAATTACTTTTTCTTGAAGTGTATTTAATGACTTTTCTTTAAAAGTATTAATTTCACAAATTAGTTCAACTCAAGATGAAACACTTTCTTTTTCAACTCAAGATAATAATAAAATAATAGATTATAAGCAAATTAATTATAAAAAGGCTTGTTTAATAGTTGATAAGAGTATTTGAAATTATGCAAAAAATTATAAATCTTTTGAATTTGATAAATATGGAAAAGTTGATTATTTTTATGAAATTAATGAATGGACAAAAGATAAAGATTGTGAATATGAAAAATGAAAAATTAAATATATTCTAAATACTAAATTAAATCCAGAAAGTGATTATAAATTAACTATAAAAAAATCATTACTTGATAATAATAATTATCCTTTAGATAAAGATTATATTTTTAACTTTTCAACTTCAAAAGCATTGAATGAAGATAAACAGGTTTCAATAATTGATGCTAGAAATTTTATTTTGGTTCCTACTGATGTAAAACCACTTTCTATTTCAGTTCAATCAATAAATATATCACAAATTTCAGCAAAAGTTTGTAATTGAGATTTAGATATTTTACAAACAAATTATATAACAAATAAAACTTGTGAAACGAAAACTATTAAATTAAACAATTTATGATTTAAACCAAATATTTCTGTTATTGATTTAGAAAAAGTATTTTGAAAATCATTTGATAAAAAAATTGTAAGTTTAGAAATATCAAAATTAGATGAAGATAAAACCGAATATGAAGCAAAAAATGATTATTATATACAAAAAGCAAGTTTTGTAATTAGTGATATTTGAGCAACTATTAAAACTGCAAAAAGTAATATATTATGGCTTCATAATTATAGCTCTTGAGAAAATTTAACTGATAATATTTTAAAAATAGAAAATTATAATATTCAATCACAATATTCAATATTTTGAGCTTATATTTGAGAGAAATCTATTTTTGATAAAGAAATTAGTTTTACTTCAAAATCTGACTGAATTTATGAGTTATTGGATTGATATTTTTCAAATTTATTAATTACACTTAAATCTTGAGAAAAAATTTTATTAAATGATTTGAATAATTACTATTCTAATCCACAAAATATTTACACATATATTACAACAGATAAACCAATTTATAAGGCTTGAGAAAAAGTTAATATCTCTTGAATTTCAAAAATCCTAAATGCAAAATGATACTCAGTTAATACTGGAGAAATTCAAGTTTATGTAACAGATGCTAAATATAAAGAAGTATTTAAAAAATCTGTTTATTTAAATAGTTTATGAGCTTTTAATGTAAATTTTGATTTAAAAAATGATGCTAATTTATGAAATTATAATATTACGATTTGACAAAATAATTTAAATTTTGCTGTTGAAGAATATCAAAAACCTGATTTTAAAGTTGGCACAAAATCTCAAAATGATAGTTATTTATATTGAAATAATGCAAAAATTGATATTGAGTGAGAATATTATATATGATTACCATTATCAAATTGAGAGTGAAAATATTCTTTAAGTTCTTCAGAATTTTATTTTGATTGAGGTAAAACTACTTGATATGATTTTTGAGAACAACAAAATTTTTGGTGGAATTATGGTGTAAAATCTATTTGATATAATAATTGAAATAATAATGTAGAAAAAACTTGAAATTTTGTTTTAAATAATGATTGAAAGACAACTTTAAATATTCCACTTGAAACAGATATAATAGATAAAGTTTACAATTTATCTACTACAATAACAGATCCAAACACTAAAAAATCTATTAGCTCAAACACAACTTTTAAGGCTATTAGAAGTAAGACATTTTTAGGAATTAAATTTGATAAATATTATTATGCTTATAAAGATTTGGCAAATATTTGATTTGTTGCAACAGACATTGATTGAAATAAATTATCTTTAGAAGATTTTGATTTTAAAGTTTATAAAGTTGATTACACATATAACGAAAATACTTATAATTATGAAACAAAAGAAAATTTAGTTTTAGAAAAATCTATTAAAACAAATAATTCTTGATTAGCTTGAGAAAATTTTAGTTTTGATAAATATTGAGAATATAGATTTGAAATATCTAATTGAAACTATAAAACAACTAAAACTATTTATGTTTCAGGTTGAGATTTACTTAGACCAATTGATGCTTGAAATAATATAGAAATATTATCTGATAAAGATAGTTATAAAATTTGAGAAAAAGCAAAAATTGTTATTTCTTCACCAGTAGTTTGAGTAAAAGCATTATTCACTATTGAAAAATTAGATGAAGTTTTAGATTATCAAATAATTGATATTGATAGTTTTAATAAAGAACTTAGTTTAAATATTAAAAAAGAATATTTACCAAATTTTAATATTTGAGTTTATATTATAAAAGATGTTTCTTCATCTTCGGGTAGTTTGGAAGAATTAAAATCTATAAGAATTAAAATGCTTGATTTAGAACAAAAACTTCAAAAAGAAACAAATTCAGATTATATTCCATATTTAATTTATGATTTAAGTATATTTTCAAATCTAGTAAATAATGAAAACTTAGATACAGATTTATTGGCTCAATTACAACCTTTAAGACTACAAGAAAAAGATTTATTAAATAAAATACTACCTCAATATTTTGTTTGAACAAAAAGTTTAACAGTTGATTTAGAAAGTGTAAAACTTAATTCAAATATCAAACTTGATAAGACAACTTATTTACCTTGAGATTCTCAAACCATCGAATTAAATATTACAGATAATAATTGAAATTTAGTTAATTGAGAAACAACTATTTCAATTATTGATGAGTCACTTTTAGCTTTAAAAGATAATAAAACAGATATAGTAAATTATTTTTATGATAATAAGTGAGTTTTAGTAAATACTATTTGAAATTTATCCAATTTAATTAAAAGAATAGAATTTAATATAGAAGATAATATTTCATCACAACAAGTTGATAAATTTGATAGTGTAGATTATTGAGTCTCAAGTTCTTCTATGCTTGGTGATAGTATAATGGCTCCAGAAATGGATGATATTTCGAAATTAAAATCAGAAGCTGTTAAAAAAGAATCTATATCAGAAAATTCAAATGCTTCAAAACTAAGAACAGAATTTAGTGATTTAGCTTTTTATAAAACAAAAGTAAATGTTGTTAATTGAAAAGCAACTTTAATTGTTCCAGCTTTGCCAGATAATTTAACAACTTGGGTAATTTCTGGTTTTGCTTACACATCTGATTCAAAGGTTTGAAATTTTGAGGATAAATTTAAAGTTCAAAAAGATCTTTCAATTTTACTGCAAGTTCCAAGATTTTTTATATCTTGAGATAAAGCTGAAATTTCGGCATTGATTGTAAATAATACTTCTTCTTCAAAAGATGTTGAAGTAGGTTTTGATATGACAAATTCTAATATTATTTGAGATAAAAATAAGATAATAAATGTTTTAGCAAATAGTTCAA
>JAQUKG010000033.1 GCA_028719245.1 Candidatus Altimarinota bacterium
TTTGAGCTTTTTGAGAAATATATTCTATATTAAATTTATTTTTTGAAACTTTGTTTTGCTTTTCATCAAAGTAATTTATTTCTCAAGAATTTTGTTTTAAAATTCATAATAATATTTTTACTAAAGTAGTTTTTCAAGCTCAATTTTCTCAAAAAATACCAATAAAATCTCATTTATAAATTTCAGTATTTACAAGAGAAAATATTGGACTCTTTTCATCATAAGAAAAACTTATATTTTTTAATTGAATTATTTTTATCATATTTTTTTATTTACATTCAAGTCATTTTTTAAGTAATTCTAAATTTCTTTGCATTATAGAAATATAATTTTCTCAAGATTTTTTTTCACTATCTGATAAAGTTTCAACCGGATTTAGATTTAAAACTTCAACTTGAGTTTCATTTTTTATAGTATTTGCAAATTTTGGTGAAATATAATTTTCTGAAAAAATATATTTTAATTTTTGTTTTTTTATTAAATCTATAGTATCTGCAATACTTTTTACAGATGGTTCTTCTTCTGGACTAATTCAAAAAATTGCATATTGAACAAATCAATAATCTCTTGCTAAATATCAAAAAGCTTTATGAGAAGTTATAATCTCTTTTCTAAAACAATTTTTTAGTCAAGCAGAATAATCTTTATCCAAATTTTCTAATTTTGTGATTATACTTTTATCTAAATTTTTGTATCAATTTTTTTCCAATTCAATTATTAGTAAATTAGACATATCTAGATACATTTTTGGTGAAAGCCAAATATGAGGATCAATATTTCAATAAACTTCTTGATTTTTTTCTAATTTTAAAAGATTTTTTATATTATTTCAAATAATAAAAAAATTAATATTAGTTAAAGAATTTCTTAATTTGTTTTCGTAACTTTCTATTCAAAGTCAATTCATAATTATTAAATCGGCTTTTTTCATTTCTCAAATTTGTCTTAAATTTGGTTCATATTCATGAGGTTCTCATCAATTTGGAACTATATTTATAACTTCAGATTCATTTCAAATTAGTGATTTTACAACAAAATAAATTGGATAAAAAGAAGTATAAATAACTTTTTTGTCTTTTGATAAATCTTTTTCAATAATTTTATTTCAAGAAGAACAGGAAAATAAAAATATAATATTAAAGATAATAATAATAGTTTTTTTCATAATTGTAAAATACTAATAAATTTCATTTCTCCAGATTTCTTCTAGTTTTTCTCTTTTTCTTATTTCTTTAATAGTTCAATCTTTATAAATCATAATTTCTCCAGCTTCTGGATAAGAATTATAGTTTTTCATACTCATAGAAGTATTATAAGCTCAAGTTGCTTCAATAACTAAAATATCTCATATAAATAATTCTGGTAATTCTCTTTCTTCAATTACTTCTTGGTCATATAGCTTACAAGTAATTATATCCCCACTTTCACAACAATGTCAAACTACTACATATTTTTTAGTATTTTTAGAGTTATTTATTGTAAAAATTGGTTCTTGAACTCCATACATAGAAACTCTTGGCATTTCTGTCATTCAAGAATTTGTTCTAACAAAAGTATATCATTTTTCTCAAGTATCAACTATATCAACCACACGACAAAGCACATTACAAGCATTTATTACCATATATTTTCAAGGTTCAAGTTCAAGATGTAATTTTCTTCATGTTTTTTTATAAAAATCTTGTATTTTTTCTTTAACAGCATTTCAAACAGCTTGCAAGTCAACAGTCTTTTCATAAGGCATAATTGCCATTTTAAATCAACCTCACATATTTAATATTTTTACCTCATCAAATTCTTTTACAAATTCAAGTCAAATATTGGCAGTATTTACCCAAGATTCTGGAGTATTTTCAGATCAAATATGAAGATGAATTTTTGTAATTTTTAGACCATATTTTTTAGCAATTTCTTTTATTTGTGGAATATATTCATGCCAAATACCAAAACTTGAAGTAGTTCAACCAGTTGATATAGCAGTAAATGCTCCAGAACCTAATCAAGGATTTATTCTAACTCATATTTCACTTCCTGGTTTTATTTTACCAATAGATTCAAGTTGATTTAGGCTCGTAGCTACAAAATAAACTCAAGTATTTAAAAGTTTTTCTAAGTCTTCACTTAATTCTTGACCAGATATCTGAATATCTTTTCAATAAAATCAAGCAGAAATAGCTCTATATACTTCGTATTCTGAACTTGCATCTATTTTTAATCAAAAATTTTTAAATATTTTTAATATATTCATATTTGAGTTTGCTTTCATTGCAAATCTAGTCGTGTGTCAAAAAGCAGAAGGAAAATTTTTAAAATCTTCAACATTCTTTTGTAATTCGCTTTCACTATAAACATAAAAAGGTAATTTATAGTTTTTTTCTATATAAGAAATTTGGTCTTTTGTTAAAAATCTTAAGTTTTGCATAAAAATAAATAATTAAATAATAAATTCTCCCTCAAAAACAATCTCAGCTGTTCATCTCATTATAACACTGTCATCTGCTCATCCAGCCCAAGAAATTACTAAATCTCATCATTTTAGATGAACTGTAACTTTTTCTCAATGAGTTAAATATCAATTTAATACTCAAGCTACAACACTTGCACAAGCTCAAGTTCCACAAGCAAGAGTTTCTCAAGCTCATCTTTCAAAAACCCTCATATCTATGTCAGTTTTTGAATTGATTTTTATAAATTCTACATTCACTTTTTTTGGAAAGATATCTGTATTTGACTCTATAGGTTTTCCATATTTATTTAGATCAAATTCTTGTAGAGACACATTGCAATGTGTCTCTACATTTTTATTATCCAAAAATATTACTGCATGAGGATTTCACATACTAACAGGTGTAAATCCAAATTCACTACCAGATGAAATCACTTTTCTAACTCATTTAGCAATAGGAATTATTTCATCAACTAAAATTGGTTTTCACATATCAACTTCTACCAAGTCATCAACTAAAGATAAATGTAAAACTCACTTTTTGGTTTCTACAAAAGTTTTAGTGTCTTTTAAAAGTCCAGCATAAACTAAATATTTCATATAACATCTTATTCCATTTCCACACATTTCAGCTTCACTTCAGTCTGGATTAAACATTCTGTAAGCAAATTTATTATTTACTCAATTTTGAACTATTAAAATTCAATCACTTCAAATTCCAAAATTTCTATCACACATTTTCTGAATTAACTCTGGAGTTAAATCTAAATCAGATAATTTTCAATCAAAAAAATCTAAAATAATAAAATCATTTCAAGTTCAGTGTGATTTTACAAAAGGTATTTTTTTTACAACTTTTCTTATTTCTCATCATTCATTATTAAATCTATCTAAAAATCAAATAGTTGGATGAGTTATATTATCACTTTTCCACTCTTGAAAATATTCTAAAAAGTTTTTTTCTAAATCAATTTTTTCACTTGTTTTAGAGTTTACTCATAAATGATTTTGAATAATTCTCAAAGAACCTTGTTTTCCAGGTTTATTTTCAATTAAATATTTTTCTCAATTATTTAGTATAATTTCAACTTCATAATCTTGTAAAGGGGTTAAAGTTTCTAAGTAGTCTTTAAATTGCATAGTTTTAAATTAAAAATTATTTTTTTGTATAAATTCTAAAAATTCAGTTTTTTCTTTTAAATCCATTTCACACATTGGAAATCTAAATGTTTCTTTTATTATTCACTTAAAAGCTAGATAAGTTTTTGCAGGAAGAGGATTTGTTTGAATAAATATTTTATTAAAAAATTCACTATATTTTTGGTTTAGTTCTTTTGCAATAGGAGATTTTTCTAAACAAGCATCTATAAATTCTTTCATTTTTCAAGGAATTAAATTTGAGGCAACAGAAATCACTCAATCTCATCAATTTTGAATTAAATCATAAGTCATACCATCATCTCAAGACAAAACTGAAAAATAATCTGGAGTTTTATTTATAACTTCTTTCATTTGCTCAATATTTCAACTTGCTTCTTTGATTCAAACTACATTTGGAGATTCTCAAATTATTTTTAATAAAGTTTCAGTTTCTAGATTTACTCAAGTTCTTCATTTAATATTATATAAAATTATCGGATTAGAAGTTATATTGGCACAAGTTGTAAAATGTAGATAAAGTCCTGTTTGAGTTGGTTTATTATAATAAGGATTTACTATTAAATATCAATCAATTCAATCTAATTTATCAAAATTTTTTATATTTTCAATAGAGTTTGCTGTTGAATAAGTTCAGACATTTACCATTATTTTAGTTTTTCATTTTAATTTTGGAATAGCAAATTGGACTATTTGCATTTGTTCTTCTTTTGATAAAGTCGGATTTTCTGCGGTAGTTCCAAGAAGTAAAACTCAATCAACTTTTCCATCAATTTGAAGTTGTAAAAGTTTATCAAGTGCCTCATAATCTATCTCATTATCTATTCAGTTTCACTCTTTAAAGGGAGTAATTAAGGCAGTCCAAAGACCAGAAAATTGTTTTTTATTCATAAAAATAAAATTAAAAATTAAATTTGGTTAAAAATTAAGTTGTTGATTAGTTAGCATTATCTTGTTTATTTTGTAAAAATTTAGATAAGAAGAAAATATATAACAAATAATAAAATAATTCTAATAGTAAAAATAACCAAAATAGTAATCAATAAATATAATATGTTATATTTCTTTCACCAGTTAATATTTTTGTTTCAGATAAAAATGAAATAGTATTTCAAAGGAATATTCAAGGTATTGTAAACAAAGATACAATTAACTCACCTTCTAAAATATATCCTCAAATAAAAATTAAAAATAAAATTATTGCAATTCCTAAAAATAGTGCTAAAAAGAATATCAATAGTAATTTAAATAATTTTAAAAAATTAAAATCTTTTATTCCTAAAACTCTTTTTTCTATAATTATACTTAGAAAAATAAAAGCAAAAGGAATAGAAAACAAAAATACTATTGTTCATTCTTCAAAACTAAATAAAAATCAAAATAAAAGAAATAATATAATATTTAATATTAATGATGAGAAGAAAAATATTAAAAAAAATTTAAATTTAATTATAAAAGTTAATTTTTTAATAGAAGTTTGTTTAGCATCAATTTCAGTATTAATTAATTTAGTATTCATAAACAAGGTTTTAAAAAATTAAAAATTAAATTAATTCTCTTATAAAATCATCTATTTCAAAATATCAAATTTTATCTTTTAACCACTCAGCTGAGACAACACTTCACAAAGCAAATCATTCTCTAGTTCTTGCTTGATGTTCTATTTTTATAGTATCAAAAACACTATCAAAATAAACTTGGTGAGTTCAAGGAATACTTCATCATCTAGTTGAAGAAAAGTGAATTTCTTCAGCTTTAATAGCTCTGTGAGATAATTCTTCAGTTATTATACTAGTTTTTCTATCAATATTTTCTAAAATAATATTTGCAGTTTTTATAGCAGTTCCAGAAGGAGAATCTGCTTTTTTATTATGGTGAAATTCATGTCAAAACACATCATAATCTTCAAATTTATTCATTATTTTTGAAGTATTTTCTACCATTTTCCAAAAAAGATGAACTCAAAGTGAGAAATTTCAACTCCATAAAATTGTTCAAGATTTAGAAAACATATTTTTTACTTCTGGTAATTTATTGTACCAACCAGTTGTTGCCATAATAACTTTAAAATTATTAGTAGAATAAAATTTCATATTTTCTAAGGCAATTTCTGGAATAGAAAATTCTATAATTACATCAAATTCATTTTTTAATAAATCCTCTATTTTAGTATTTTTAATAGGATCAATAATTGAAGTTATTGTGTGTCATCTTTTTATGGAATATTCTTCAACTAATTTTCACATTCTTCCATATCAAACAATTGCAATTTTCATAAAAATTGTTTTAAGAAATAATAATTAATTTTTATAATATTAAAAAACAAAAAACTTTCAAGCTTTTTTGTTTTTATAAAAAGTTTATTGCAAAAAATATTTTTTTATATATATTACTTTAAAGTAAATTATTTATTAAAAAATATGTAAAAATGTTTAGTTATTATATAAAAAATAATGAAACAAATCTTGCTTCAAATGGCACATTAAGTAAAAAAATTGATATAGATGAAAATCTAAGTTGTTTCATAATAATTGATTGTAAAAATAAAAAAATTTTAACTCCTTTATTAAATAAAATTGTTGATTTTATATTAGATAATATAGATTATAAAGATACTTATAATAAATTTAGTGTAACTTTAGAAAGTATAAATTTTTTTATAAAAAATTTAAAAAATAAAGAAAATGATTTAGAAGAATTAAATATTATAATTTGAATTTTAGAAAAAAATAATTTTTATTTTGCTAAAATATGAAAATCAAGTTGTTATTTAATTAACAACAAAAAAGAAATAATTGAAATAAGTGATAAAAATTTAAAAATAGACACTTTTGACTTTATATCTAGTTGAAAATTAACTAATAATGATAAAATAATATTATCAAATATTAATTTAAATGAAGTTTTAACTCAAAGTGATTTAAATGATATTTCAAAAATTGAAGATTGTGAAAAGATAAGTGAAAATATAACACATATCTTAAATGATGAAAAAGTTGAAATGAATGTAAATATTATTATTTTAAATTTTGAGGCTAATTCAATAACACAAGAAAAAAGTCAAACTTTTGAAAGAGCAAAGGATTTATTTTATAGAACTTTTGATAATAATTTTTCAAAAAAAGCTATTGCAATCTATATGATTTTAAAAGAAAAGCTTGAACAAAAATGAAAAATAGTAAAAAATATTGTATTTTTTTGATGAATAATATTATCTACATTTTTACTTTATTCAATTATATCTTGAGTAATTGGTAAAAGTATAGAATCATCAAAAAATACTGAGTATAAAAATAATTTAATTCAAGCTAGAGAATATATAAGAATTGCTAATCAAAATATTGCCAATCCAGAAGCCTTTAATTTAAATATTAAAAAGGCTGAGGATTTAATCGTGAAAGTAAAAGATGAACAATTATTTTTAAATGATGTTGAATCTATCCAAAGTGATATATCAATAATTAAAAAACAATTTAATTGAATTGAAATATTTGATTCAAATACTAATAATTTAATATTTAAATGAAATTTTAAAGATTCTTTTAAATTAATAGATTTAAATAATAAACTTTATGCAATTTGAAAAGGTTCAATTTACTGACCAATAATATCCTGACAGGAAATTAAAAATAATACTTTTAATGAATTAGCTATTGATGATGAATTTGTTGATGGAACTTCAAGTTGAGATGAAATAATTATTACGACAAAAAAATCAAGAGTTATAAGTTTTTTTAAAAATGGAACATTTAAATATTTAAATGTTTTATGACAAAAAACTTGGGAATGAAGCAATATTATTGAGTCATATAATTGAAATTTGTATATGTTAAATAATAATTGAACACAAATATATAAACATACTCCGAGTTTAGGAGCATATAGTGCTTGAGTTCAATATTTAAATGAATGAGATTCAAAAAATTTATGAAAAATATTAACTATATGAATTGATTGATGAATTTATATATTAAATAATGAGTTAAAATTATTTAAATTCTTTTCTAGCCCTAAATACAGACTTGAAAGTATTGTTTTAAATAAATTACCTGATAATTATTTATTTGATTGATGAAAAATAAATTTAATTACTAGAAATAATCTAAATTATTTATATTTATTTTTAAATAATAAGATTTGGATATTTGAACCAAATACAAAAAATTATAGTGATACAAAAAGTTTAACATATATAGGACAAATTGAATGAAAAGATGAAATTATAAAATGATTTTATATACCTAGAGATTGAGAAATAAATATTTTAACCGAAAATTGAATTTATAAAATAAATTTTGAAGCCAAAGATTGAAAAATAATAGTTAGATAAAAAAATCGTTTTTAAACGATTTTTTTTATTATATTTCCAAGTTTTACTGGATCATGTCTGACAATATCACTTTCATTTACTAAATCATCTTCTATTATTATATAACTTTTTCATATAAATTCTTGATTTTCTTTTAACTTAACAGGTTTTTTTCATTCTTCAATTTTATATTTTTCTACAATTTCATCTGAAATATATCAATTATTAACAATTACATAATCCAAATTTTTTCAGGCATATTTTTCAATATTATCTATAAAATCAGCTAATTCATAATGAGTTGTTTCTCATTTTTTTGTCATAATATTTGCAACATAAATTATTTTTGCTTTAGTTTTTGTTAATGCTTCTTTTACTCCATTAAAAAGTAAATTTGGAACTAGACTTGTATAAAAATCTCACGGCCCGATAATAACAATATCAGCTTCTAGTATTGATTTTATAGCTTTTGGATTTGCATTTAATTTATCTCAAACTAAAAATGCTTCTTTGACATTTTGATCTAAATTATGAGTTCTTTCAAATACATTTTTATCACTCACATCAATATATTTTTCTCAAATAATTTCAGTTCAATCATCAAATATAACTCATAAATGAACATCTTCCAAAGTGACAGGAATAATTTGTCATTCTGTATTAAACATTTTACAAGCTTCCTCTAATCAGCTTTCAAAGTTTCATTTTATATCAGCAAGGGCAGTTAAAAGAATGTTTCAAATTTTATTTCATCAAATCACTCAAACTTCTTTATCAAATTTATATTCAAATAATTTTCTTACAAATCAAGTATCTGGAGCTAATGCTGCAATTGCTCTTCTAATATCACCTGGTGGTAATACTCAATATTTATCTCTTATTTCTCAAGTAGTTCAACCTGAGTCAGTCATAGTGACTATTACTGAAAGATTTCTTTCTTCTTCTGTAAATATTTTTTTAAGTCAATATAAAACATTAAAAGTTCAAGCTCATCAACCAATTACTGTTATGTTTGTTTTTTTTGTCATAAATAGTTATCTATAAAATTATACTTTCACCAAAGTTAATGATTTTTCCAATATTTCAAACTTTTTTTACAAATTCTTCTGGATTGGCTTTTATAAGTCAAAAAGTATTATAGTGAATTGGAATAACTATTTTTGGTTTGATAAAATCTCTTGTTGCAATAACTGCATCATCTATTCACATAGTAAAATTTCATCAAATTGGTAAAAAGGCTATATCAATTTTATCATAATCTCAAAGTAATTTCATATCATAAGTAAGTCAAGTATCTCAAGCATGATAAATTGAAACTTCTCTATAACTTCAAATTTCTTTGTCAGAAAGATTTTTTCACTTAGCCCTAATTATTACTCAAGCTGGATTTGTAGTGTATCAACTTATCATATCAGCAACTCATCAACCATGAACTGCTGGAGTATATTTCACTTTGTATTCTCAGAAATCAAATTCTCAACCAATGTGCATAGGATGAAGATTTATTAATCACTTAACTTTTGCAAAATAATTTGATAATTCAAAAGTAGAAATAAGTAAACATCAAGTTTTTTTACAAATAATTTCTGTATCTCAAATATGATCATTATGTCAGTGAGTTAAAACTACAGCTAAAATAGTTTTCTCAAAAAAATCTTCAACTTTTGACTTAATAGTTGGATTTCATGTAATAAAAGGGTCTATTAAAATACTTCAAGAATCAATTACAATTTCTATAAAAGAATGTGAATGGTAAGTTATTTTCATAATCTAAATATTATTTTTTACTATTTCTACAAGTTCATCATGAATTTTTCAGTTTGTTGCAATATATCAATTTATATCTCTATCATATCTTTGTTCATTTCAAAAAACATCCGTCATTTTTCATCAAGCTTCTTCAACTAATATTTTCAAACTTACTCAATCATGAGTAAAAGAATTTGGAAATATAACTCAATCTATTTCTCAAGCACAAAGCATAATTCAACCATATAAAACAGATGAAAATTTAAAAAATTTAATTCTTTTATCCCTTAGTTTTGATATTGCAGGTAAAAAGTCATATTTTGCAGTAGAAAAAAATTCTCAAGACATAATTGTTGTTGGTCAGATTTTATTGTGATTATTTACAAAAACTCTTTCTCAATTTAAAAAAGCTCATTTTCATTTTTCTCAAATAAGTAATCTTTTAAAAAATGGATCATAAATAACTCCAGCAATTGGTTCTCATTTATAAACTAAAGCCAAAGAAAATGTAGAAATCGGAAATCAGCAAGAAAAAGGAATTGTTCCATCAACAGGATCACAAACCCATAAATAATCACTATTGTTTTTAAAATTACTTTCTTCTTCTCAAAGTAAATCGTGTGTTGGAAAGTATTTTTTAAGCTCTTTTATAACTAATGAATTTATTTTCTTGTCAGTAATAGTAACAGGAGTATTATCGCTTTTTATTTCTTTTTGCATTTTAAGTCAGAAGTTTTTTCTCATAATTCTTCAAGCTTTCTTAGCTATATACTCTAAAAATTCTAAATATGTCATAAAAAATATTATAATTTAAAATAAGTTTTTAAAATATCTAAACATATATGCACCCAAAAAGTCACCTTTTTTTTACTAAGATTTTCCAAACTTATAAATTCTCAAAAATCTCATTCTAAAACATTTATTTGACTCATATCAATATTTGAAAAGTTAACGACATAAATATTAGTTTTTTGAACTCAATGTCATTCAAGTTCAAAAATAGTATTTCAAATATATTTGTATTTTCAAGTTATATCAATATCCAATTCTTCTTTTGTTTCTCTTATCAAAGCTTCTTCAAAACTTTCTCAAGTTTCTAGTGATCATCAAAAAAGTCACCATTCTTCTCAAACCTTTGAAATACTTTTTCTATTATGAGCAAATATTTCAAAATTTTCATTATAAATTATTAATATAGAGAAATTTTTATTGTATATCATATTTAAACATTAGGAATAAAATTGTTTCTTGACCAATTCCATAAAATTGAATGAAAATCTATTGGAGAAAATTCAGTATTTTCTAAAAGTTTTTTCCAAGCTAACTCCACATTTGTTGGATTTATCTCACTTTTTGGTAAAATTCACAAAACTTCGGTTGCTTGCATTATATGTGTATCAGGAATTATAGAAATTTTATAAGTATCTTTTAGTTTTAAATCGCTGTATTGCAAAAGTATAAACAAAAAATAATTACTAAGTTTTAATCAAGAAAGATAAGGAAAATCTTTTTTAAATTCTTTTTGAACGATATTTAAAATATTTTCTACTTCATAATTTCACTTTTTAAATAAATTTCTTGGATCATTTTCAAAATATTTATGCCAAGTTTGCATAATAGTTTTCCAAATTTGAATATGTTTATTTGGCTGCAAAGCAAGTTTATGTTTTAATAAAGCCTTTCTTAAAATCTCATCATCAGTATTTATAACTTTTTCAGGAAAAAATACAAATTGAGTTTCATCGTCATTCCATGTTTTTAAAGCTGCGGCCCAAGTATTTGGTGAAATTCTTTGAAAATTTAAACTACAAGTCATTATAAAATACAAATAATTTTCTCTACTTCACTTTTCAAGTCAAGGATTTACTTCATGATTATGCAAAGCTGGGATTTTTCAAGTTTCAAAAAGAATCTTTAAGTTTTTTAATTTTTCTAAAGTTTGCTTTTTGTTCATAAATTATAAATTAATCCAATATCTATTTTTAGTTTCATCCTTAACTTTTTTATCAAAAATTCATCAATTACTTTGTATAATTTTATTTGATCATATATTTGCTATATCACATGTAATTGATATTTTATCTATATCTAATCATAACTCTTTTATCTTTTCTAAGGCCAAAGAAAGCATTATTTTGCCATATCATTTTTTTCTATATTTTGGATTTATACCATATCAAATATGTCATCAATCTTCAATCAAATTTGGATGATTTATATTATGCCTTATTTGGATTGCTCAAATTATTTCATTTTTAATTTCATCATCAATTAAGAAAAATAAATGAGCTGGAACAAATCATTCTAAACCATCAATTTCTTTTATGACATTTCATAAAAATTCTTCAAAAGTTTTTCAGTAAAATAATGTCTGTGGAGCTTTATATCAATTTCACCACTCTTTTATCAATTTTTCGTAAGCTTGTTTATGGCTTTTATTCGGAAATTCTAGTTTTAACATTAAATTTACTTAATTTTTAAATTTTTCTAAGATCTTTATTTTTTATAAAATATATTTAGTTTTTGTTTTATGTAAAATTTAATTTTATAATTATTCTTTGAAAAAATACAAAAAATAATTAATATCTTAAAAATTTATTATTAATCTAGTAAAAATGTATAAGATAAATAATTCTAGAGATTTAGTTTGAGAAGTTTTAATTAGTTGAAGTAAAAATGCAGCATTACCAGTTTTAGCTGCAACTTTGCTTGTTAGGTGAAAAATAAAATTAAATAATGTTCCTCGTATTTGAGATGTAATGACTTTTTTAGAAATAATTTCAACAATTTGAGCAGTTTATAAATTTGATTGAAATACTCTATATCTTGATACAAGTCATCTTGATATATCAAATATGAATTTAGAAATGATTAAAAAAATAAGAGCTTCTATTTTACTTTTAAGTCCAATTTTGCATTATTTTGGAAATATTTCTATTCCTTCTCCTTGAGGTTGTAGTATTTGAAAAAGACCTATTGATGCTCATCTTAATTGATTAAAAGCTATTTGATATGATTATGAATTTGACTGAAAAAATATAAATATTACTTGAAAACCGTTATCTTGAGATGTAGTTTTATGTGCTTTTTTTTGAGTTACTTCAACTGAAAATTTAATAGTTGCTAATGTTTTAAGAAATTGAACTACAACTATTGAACTTTCTGCAATTGAACCACATGTTATGAATTTGATAGATTTTTTAAGAATTGCTTGAGCAGATATAAAAATTAGATACAATCATACAATTATTATAAATTGAGTAGAAAATTTAAAAAAAGAAGTAGAATGTGATATTGTTTCAGATTATATAGAATCATGAACTTTTATGGTTTTAGCAAGTTTAACTTCAAAAGATTATATTGATATAAAAAATGCTAGATTTGACGATTTATATGCTTTTATAGAAAAACTTAGACAAGCTTGAATAAAAATTGAAAATTTATGAAATGATACAGCTAGAGTTTATAGATGTGATAATTTAAAAAGAGTTGATATTCAAACAAATATTTTTCCTTGATTTCCAACTGATATACAATCTCCATTCTCAATTTTGATGACACAAGCAGATTGAATTTCAAAAATACATGAAATACTTTTTGAATGAAGATTAAATTTTTTAGTTGAGCTTGATAAAATGAGATGACATACAGCTATTTTAAATCCTCATGAGGCAATGATTTTTGGTAAAACAGAACTTAAATGAGCAACTGTTACATCTTGGGATTTAAGGGCTGGAGCTGCGATGGTAATTGCTTGATTAATTGCCGAGTGAGAAACTAAAGTAACGAATATAGAGTACATAGAGAGATGATATGAAAATTTTGTAGGAAAATTAAAAAAACTTGGAGCTAAAATTGAGGTTGTGAAAGAATAATTTATTTTTTTAACTTTAGAAATATGTCAGCATTTTGACTTTTACTTGTTATTTCTGGAATAATTATAATTGTTTATCCACAAATAATTGCCTATATGATTTGAGGATTACTTTTATTTTTTGGTCTAAATATTTTATTTGCAAAATATTTATTTTCTAAAAAACAAAAAACTTGAGAAAATTATGTTAAATTTTGAAATTACAAAATATATAAAGAATAATTTATGCTTTGAAATATTTTTGATATTATAATCTTATTTTTTATTACATTAATCCCAGTTGTATTATGGGGTTATTTGTTTAGTTTCTTTGATGATAATAATGAAAATAGAAAAAGATTTATTGTTTGAATTATAGCTTGAATTATATCAGTTTGACCAGTTTTATATTTAGAAGATTTTATAAATGATACAAACTTTTTATATTTGAATGTATTTTCTTCTGTTGCCGGGCTTAGTAATTTTTTAGATGTTTTTAAAATCTTTATTTCATTTTTTTCAATTTTATTTTTTGTTTCTATAATTCCATTTTTAATATTTTCATCTTTTTCTTTTTGAAGTGAAAAAATAAAAACATATTGTAAAAATTATTTAATTTTTACAATATATTTAATATTTATCTGATTAGCCTTTTATTTTTTTGGATTGATTTTTGATAAGTTAGCCATTTTTGATAAAACTTATGATTTTTGACTTAGTTTTTGAAATATAGTTTTTAATTCCTTTAAATTAGTCATTTTTTATTATATAATAATTGCGATTTTAGAAGAATTATCAAAGTTTTTTTGTTTTAATTATTCTCAATTATTTTCTTTAATAA
>JAQUKG010000034.1 GCA_028719245.1 Candidatus Altimarinota bacterium
TATTTCTAAATTAAAATTTCAATTAAATTCACTGTTTAAATCATATTTAAAATCATATTTTAAATAAATTAATTCAACTTTTCAATTTCAATTTATAACAAATTTTCAAGTATATGTATCTTCTAGTTTTAAATATGTAGTAAAATTTGAATTATTATATCAAACTTTTCAAACTAAAAATGCTTTTTTATTTTTTATATTAACTCAAGCAAATTTAACATCTAAATTATTTAGAGTGTTTTGTGATGACATATTTCAATTTATTTTTACTCAATAAATATTTTTTAAAATATAATCCCAATTAGAAGAGGTATAATCATATCATTTTTGTTTAATTTGATAAAATCAATTTATTTTCTTGTCTTTTAAAGTTAAAGTTCAAACAAAGTTTTTATCAAAATTTAAACTAGAATCAATATTTAAAAAATTATCATTTTCATCTAATTTAGAACTAAAACTCATTTTATATTTTCATTTTTCAGCATAAAAATTTGAGTTTAAAGATTCTCATCTTATATAATTTAAAACAAATAATCAACCATAAATTTTATCACTATTTACAACTGAATAATTAATTTTAGAAATATTTTTATCATTATAATTTAAATTAAGATTAACCGTGATTATGTCACTTATTTTATGATCTGAATTAAATCAAAATATATTTTCATTTTCTCAAAAAGTTAAATACAAATCTCAAGATTTTATAAAATTAGTAATTAAAGATTTATAAACAGTTTCACTACAAGTTTTTGGTTCATACCAAGAATTGGAAATATTTAATTGTTTATCAATTTCAAAATAAGTATCACAAGCATATTTTGTCGGAATAAGTAAATATTTATCTTGAGATTTTTTATAAGTTGTTAAAAGTGGTTTTTTTAAAATTTCTTGTGATTGATCAAAAAATGATTTTGGATCAAAACTTTTAAAAGCATTTAATATAATTTGAGAATTTTTATCACTTGGTAATTTTATATATTTATTATCTGAAAATTCATCTTTTAATTTTTGTAAAATTTTTTCATAATTTTTATCGGTAATTTTGAAATCAAAATCTTTTAATAATGCATAAACTTCTCAGTCTTTACTTATTAAAGATGCTAGTGTTTTTAAATTAAATTCAAATCAACTTCAATAAACTGGACTATAATTTGCCTTTAAATCAACATTCGCAGATGTTTCACTATCTAAATTAACATTTTTGATTAAATAGTTATTTAAATTTAAATTAATACTTCAACTTCAAATAAAATCTTGATCAACATTAAGTTCAATTTTAGAATTTCAATTTTCTTCATAATTTGTTAATTTATTAAAATCAGAAGATATTTTTTCAAAATATGTTTTTGAAGAATCAAATAATTTTGATTGAAGTTTGACAATCTCATTCTCAACTTTTATTTTTTCCTCTTGAGTTAATATTGTAGTAGTTGAATCGTCTGCAAAAGTGAAAGAAAGATTTCAGATAAATAAACTTGATAATAATAATCAAGAAATGATTTTTTTGTATTTATTCATATAAATAATTTAAAAAATAAAGTTTGTTAATTTTTAACAAGCCCTATTTTAGTCTATAAAAATGTTTTTGCAAATTTATTTTTTTGACAATGTAATAAATTTTTTATAATATGATTAATTTTACAATTAATCAAAACTATGCATATATCCATAATTGATGATGAAAAAATTCTTACAAATAAAATATCAAAAAAATTAAAACTTAATTGATATTGAGTTAGCGAATTTTATAGTTTTAAAGAATTTATGATTAATTGAACTTTAAGTTTAATTTCAGATCTTTATATAATTGATATTTCGCTTTGAGATTGAAACTGATTTGATATAATAAATTTTTTAAGAAAAACAAAATGATTAAATACTCCTATCATAATAATTTCTTGATTTTGAGATACACAAAATATAATATTTTGACTTAATTTATGAGCAGATGATTATATTACAAAACCTTTTTATCCAGAAGAATTGATAGCAAGAATAAAAGCAATTTTAAGAAGACCTTCAAAAATTGAAGAGAAAAATAATTTAGTTTACAACAATATAGTTTTAAATAATTTTACTAAAGAATTAAAAATTGATTGAAAGAAAATTAACCTTAATAAAAAAGAAATTTTAATAATTGAATTATTTATAAAAAATAAATGAAAACTTATACCAAAAGAAAGTTTTATAAAAACTATATGGTGAGTTCAAAATAATCTTGATATTTCAGAAAACACTTTAAATGCAACATTATCAAAGTTAAGAAGAAAAGTATGAAATAATTTTCCTTTGCAAACAAAATATAATATGTGATACATTTTAAAGTAATTAAAACTTTGCTTTTAATAAATATCATTCTCATCTGATATTACAAATCCAATCATCAATTCAGAATGGTCTTAATCATTCTTTTAATCTTAAAATATTTACTCTTAGATTTCTATTTACAATTAAATAAAAGTCTCACCAAATTTTCTCAACTAAAAAACTTTCTGATAATAATTTTTCCGGGTTAGCAAAAAATATTGATAAAATATACTTATTATTTTTTGTTAACGGAATTGGATTTTGGTTATAGTAAAATTCATTTGTATCAATATTATAGCTAAGATTTTTATAATAATGAATTTTTCATAAAAATGAAATATTTGATAAATAATAATTTTTAAACCAATTAAAAACTCTTATTTCTAATTCTTTTAACCTAATAGGTTTTATAATATAATCATTTACTCATAACTCAAAAGCATATCTAAGTCAATCAATTTCACTATTTCAACTTATAACTACTATTGGAAGTTTTAATCATTTATTTCTTATTATTTTTATTATTTCAAATCAATCAGTATTTCTAGCTTCTGGTCATAATTTTATATCTACCAAAACTATATCATAAGAAGAGATACTTGAGATTTGTTGTATAAAATCTTTAAATGAGTGTAAAATTTGAACTCTATTAGTTATAATTTTAGATTCAAATATTTTACCTATTTTTTCAGCAAAAAATACATCATCTTCAATTATTAAAATATTCATCTTTCAAAAATTAATGAATAATTGGTATTTTAATTATAAATTTAGCTCATCATAATTTTTTAGATATTTCAGCATTTATTTCTCAATAATGCATTTCAATAATTCTTTTACACAAATATAATCACATTCAAAGTCATGTAGAATTTCAACTTCAAGTTGAATATTTATCAAAAATATTAGAGATTTCTATTCAATCAAATCATTTTCAATTATCTTCTATTTCCACATGTAAATTATTTTCTTTTATGTAAGCTTTTAATAATATTTTTCAGTTATTTTTATTAATAAATTTTATAGCATTTGAAACAATATTTCATATAACTTGTTGAAACTGAATTTTATCTATTTCAATAAATCACATTTTTGAGTCTATTTCATCTATAAATTTTATATTTTCATTTAAATGGGAATATATTTCTAATTCTGTTTTTAATAAATTTGAAATTTGTATTCTCTCTTTATATAAAGCTACAGAATGTGTATCATAATATTGTGTTGCAAATAATTTTGAACTTAAGTCTCAGATTCTTATAAGAAGTGAATTTAATATTTCAAGCTCATTTTTTAAATCTTCTTGAGTTAAAGATCAATTATTTAAATCGTCAATTATACTATCAGCTTGAAAGACTGCTGAAGAAATTGGAGATCTAATTTCATGAGATATCATAGAAATAAATTCTTTTTGTTTGTTTATAAGATTATTATATTCTATAGTTTTTTCATCAACCTTCTTATCAAGATTTAGGCTTAAATCTTCAATTTGTTTATATGTTTCTAAATATTTTAAATGATAAGATAAAAAGAAAACAAATTTTCTTATAATTTCAATTTCTCATAAATTATAAAAATCTCAAAAAGATTTAGTTCAAATACTAAAAATCCCAATTACTTTATTTTCCTTACTAAAAATAGGAAATATTAAAAAAGATTCTTTGTTAATTTCTTCTAAGATTTTGTCTTTATCAAATTTATTTTTTGATTCTTCTAAAAAAACTACATCATTTATGAAATATTTTTGAGTTGGATTATTTAAAAAGTAAGTTTGGATTTGATTTTTAGCTTCTTTATTTTCAAATAAAGAAATTTTACAAAAATTAGTTTTAAATATTTTTTGTATTTCAGTTGATAAATAATTATTTAATTTTTCAAAATTTGTTATTAAAGAAATATTCTCTTGAAGTTTTTGAATAGAGCTTTTCAGCTCTAATTTTATTTCTTTGGGTAAAAATAAGTATGATAATAATTTATAAATTATAACAAATAAAATTATTCATATTATAATATCAATAGAAGAATAGTTTTCCTGAATATACCAATAGGAACTTATATAAGTATTAACATTTTTATAAAGTAAGTGTATTAATTTTAATATTAATACAGAACCAGCTATAGATAGAAATCAAATAATTATTTTTCATATTCTATCCCGTAAATCCAAGAAAAAATATCTATGTATTACATAAATAATTGATAAAACAAACAAAATAAAAAATATAATTAACTCTTTTTCAAATAACCATATTCAAAATATTGGTAATATTATTTGAAATAATATTCACATTCAAACAAATAATACTGAGAAATATAATATCTTTCTAAATCTTATTTTATTTAAAATACTTAATTTCTTCATTTGATTTTTTGATATATAAAACGAAATTGGTAAAAACATAAAGTAAAGTAAAACATAAATAAAATAAAATATTCAATATTTCTCTCTATAAATATCTGCATTATCTAAAGAAATTCATTTTATAATTAAAGGGGTAAATAAAGTTATAATAAATAACCCTATAAAAATATTCAGAGTTATAATTAAAAATCTTTTTGTAATTTTATAAGTTTTAACTTCATTAAAAAAATTTATAAAAAGTAAAAAGCTATACATTCAAGCCGTTGAAGAAAAGAATGAAAAACGAGAAATATAAATCATTATATCTTTACTTATAAAAGATGATAAAGATAAAAAATATGCCATACACCATAAAGATGCGAATAATGTGCATAAAAAGAAAAATATTCCTGAGCTATGTTTATATCTTTTATAAACTATATATCAAAGATAAATTGATATAATAAAAGCAATAAAATATAATAATATGTAAACACTCATATTTCAAAGATTAAATTAAGTAAATTGTAAAATTCTATTTTGAGGTTGTGTATGTATTTTTGGTTTTTTATCTTTTTCTAATTTTAGTAAATCTCTTACTCATATGCAAAAATCTCTTTTTATAGTTTGTATCGGATGTTGATGAATTACCATTTCACTATCATAAGTAGAATCTTTATTTGCTACTTTTGAAGACAATTCTGGATTATCAGCAATTCATAAAGCTAAAAATCATATAATATTAAATAATCTATATAAATTATTGTTTCTATCTAATTCTGAAATAGCTGGAGTGTTTGCTGGTATTGTTGTTGTAATAGTCTCAAAAAAAGTTTTCATTAATATAAATAGGTTAAAAAAATTAGAATGTTTTTCAATAAATCATATTCATGAAAATACTAGCATTTCTTCAGGTAAATATCACAAAATTCTTTTTACTCTACTAGCTATTTCTTCCACTCATATATCTTTGTAATGTGAATAATATTCTCTAGAAAATACTCAATCTAAACTATCTGTATATCAATCCATATATCAAACTATTTTTCAGACTTCATCTTCAGCAATTACTATATGAGAAGGTCTTTGCAATAATCTTTCCTTTATATTTTCAATATGTCACTCTCAATAAACAAATTCTGTTTCTCATCTACAAACTTTACAAGGAACACTATTAATTTCAAGTAATCTCATAATATCAAATACAGCTTCATCATATATTTCTTTGGATAAATGTCAAAATGCATCCTGTTTTGACATCATTTTTCAGCAACATTTACATTGAACAAGCTCTCAAATTCAATGTGCCCACATATCTTGAGAAACATGATTTAATCTAACAAATTGGCTTTCAGTTAAATCTCTTGAATCAATACTTCTAACAGTGCAACTACTTTTCATAAATTTTAATATTAAGAAATAAAACACTAATTTTATAAAAACAAAAAGTTACATTTGTGTAACTTTTTAAAAGATTTTTAAAAAATCTTTTTTTTATTAATAAAAAATTAATAAGTACCTATTATAATAATTTTAACTTATTAAAATTTAATTTAATGATATATGCAAAATTCTACTTATTTAGCAAATCCAGAATCAAAAGTTCCACAATATTTTGATAATGCTATATGAAAAACCTTATTTACTTCTAGACATTTATTTGATGAAATTCTTATGTTGTGAGAATGATGAAAAGTAGTTTCAGACACAAAAAGAGTTGAAATTTCAACTAATTTCTGATCCCAAACAGCTCATGAAGTTTTAGATATATTAATGCAAGAGAATAGAACCTTTGATTTACTATACCTGACATTAGAACAAGCTTTTTATAATGCATATATAGATAAACAAATATATTGAAAAAATAAAACAATTTATAGTGCAAAGGTATGTTATGAAGATATTAATAATCCCGATTTTCTACCATTTGTATCTAAATTATTAAAATGATTTAGCATAGCCCCTGAATTTATATGTTTTGAAATAATTTGATGAAATACTTCTCTAACAAAAACATCAATGGTAGTTTTAAGATATTTATCAAATATGTGATTTTGAATATGTATAAATAATATTAATTTATTAGATTGAAACTATGTAGAACTATTATTAGAAAGTTGAATTAAAATTTCAGAAATAAAATTAAACTGAAAAATATTAGAGACACTATTTAAAAATCAAGAAAGATTTGCAAAATCTATAAGTGATCTTAAAGAAAAAGTTTTAGCATTAAGAGAAAAATGAATAACGGTAATTTGAAAATGAGTAAATGGTGCTAATTTTCATTTTATGGAGTATCTTTGATGTAATTGATTCCAATGAACACTAGAGTTTAATAATACATGAAAAATGCTTCATTAAAAACTTTTTTAAATAATTATGTATAAAATTTATAATCTAAGTTAATAATTTTTTGATTAATAATTACTTTTGCAAAAATACAGAAATTATTATAATTGCTTAAATTATAAAATAACTAAATAATTATGTGTTGAATATTTGCTTATAAATGAACTGGTATAGCTTGTGACTTTTTGATTGATTGATTAAAGAATTTAGAATATAGATGATATGATAGTGCTTGAGTATCTTTAATTAGTGATGATTGAGAAATTTATGTAGAAAAAGCTATTTGAAAGGTTTCTAATCTTGCTTCAAAAATAGAAAATGATAAAAAAGATTTATCAAAATATCATGTTTGAATAGCTCATACTAGATGGGCAACACATTGATGAGTCACTTTAGAAAACACTCATCCACATCATTCTCAAAATGGTAGATTTTTTTTAGTTCATAATTGAATTATTGAAAATTATATTGATTTAAAAAAAGAACTTACTCAGGTATGATATAAATTTTATTGAAATACTGACTCAGAAATTGTTGCAAATTTAATAGAATACACTTTTGAAAAAGATTTAGAAACAACAATGAAAAAAGTTAAAGAATTAATAACTTGAGCATATGCTCTTGTAGTTATAGATAAACAAAATCCTAATCAAATAATTGCTATAAAACTTTGAAGTCCACTTGTAATTTGAATTTCAGCTGATAATTTATTTTTATCATCTGATGCTAATGCACTTTCAAATATAACTCAAAAATATATTCCAATAGATGATAATGAAATGGTAATTATTGATAAAAATAATTATAAAATTATAAATAACCAAAAAGAAATTGAAAAAGATAGTTTTGAATCTATTAAAAATACAACTCAAAATGATATGTGAGATTTTAAACATTTTATGCTAAAAGAAATTTTTGAAGTTCCAAATATAATTGAAAATATTTTATGAGGTAGAATTAATTTCCAAAATTATGAAATAAAAAGCAATTCTTTAGATAAGCTTGATTTACCAAATATTAAAAAGATTGAAATAATAGCTTCTGGAACAAGTTATAATGCTTGAATGATTTGAACTTACTTATTTGAAGATTTAGCAGACATTCCTTCTCAAATCCATATTTCAACTGAATTTAAATATAAAAAACAATTTATAAATGATAAAACTTTATATATATTTATTTCTCAATCCGGAGAAACAGCTGACAGTTTAGAATGTTTAAAAATGGTAAAAAATAGATGATGAAAAACATTTTGAATTGTTAATGTGGTTTGAAGTAGTATTGCAAGACTTTGTGATAATTGACTTTATACTCATTGTTGAGTTGAAATTTGAGTTGCTTCTACAAAAGCATTTATAGGACAACTTTTAACATTAATTATAATTGCACTTTATATATGAAATAAAAATAATCTGGATTATACAAAATATAAAAAAATAATTGATTGACTTGCAAAATTAAAAGATGATATAAATATGGTTTTATTAAATTCTCATAAAGTAGAAGAAATAGCTATAAAATATGCAAATTTTAAAAATATGTTTTTTCTTGGAAGAAATATGTTTTATCCACTAGCAATGGAATGAAGTTTAAAATGTAAAGAAATTACTTATAATCATACTGAAAGTTATTCTGCTTGAGAATTAAAACATTGACCTTTAAGTTTAATTCAAGAAGATTTTCCTACAATTTTGTTAAATCCAGAATCAAAACTTTATGAAAAAAATATTTCAACTCTTAAAGAGGTTCAAGCTAGAAATGGAAAAGTTATTTGAATATTATCTCAAAATGATGAACATAAATTAGAATATTTTGATACAATTGAAGTTCCGAAATCAAACGAATATAATTCTCTATTTACAATTTGAGTGGTTTTACAATTATTTGCTTACTATATGGCAAATAATTTATGAAGAGAAATTGATAAACCTAGAAATTTAGCAAAAAGTGTGACTGTAGAATAAAAAAAATAAACGATTTGAAATCGTTTATTTTTTTTATTTAAATTTTATATATAAAATAAAAACATTGATACAAGTATTCATAAAACACTTCAAGCAAATGCTTCACTTGGAAGATGTCAAAGAGATTCTTTAAATTTTTCTCAAAGTAATTTATTTATTGCAACAGCATGAAGTCAAGCTTCATAACGAATATTTATGGCATCATAAATTATAATAACTGTAAATCCTAAACTTATAGCAAATAAATCAGATGAAACTCAATATTTTAATGCAACTGCTGTAGTCAGAGAAGTTACAACCGCAGAATGAACTGATGGCATTCATCAACTTGAAAGTGCTTTTTTTATATTAAATTTTCAACAAGTAAATATTGAAGAAAATCATTTAATAATAACTGCTATAACAAAAGCAATTGATGGAATTGAAATTAAATGTAAATAAAAAAAATTAAATTCCATAATTATAAATTAAAAATTATTTTATTTCTTCAATCTTGTATTCAAAAGTTCCACCTGGAGTTTTTACTTTTATTTTATCTCATTTTTTCTTTCAAATAAGAGCTTTTCAAATAGGAGAATCATTTGAAATTTTTGGAATTGATGATAGTATATCTGCTTCTGTTGTTCAAACAATTTTATAAGTTTCTGTTTCACTTTTTTCTAGTTCAACAATAGTAACTAAAGCTCAAATTTTTACTTTATTTTCACTTTTTCCTGACTCATCAATTAATACAACAACTTTTAATTGTTCTTCTAAATCTATAATTCTTTTTTCTACTTGTGCTTGTTCATTTCTAGCATCTTCATATTCAGAATTTTCACTTAAATCTCAAAATGAAATAGCTTCTTTTAATTTCTCAGCAATTTCAACTCTTTTTACATTTTTTAATTCATTTAATTCTTCTTGTAATTTAGCTAATCATTCAGCTGTAACATATATTAAATTTTCACTCATATTTTTTTATTTAAAAATTAAAATTTTTCTAAAATTGTTTTTATGTTGTTATAATAACTTTTTTTTATATTCAGTCAAACCAAAATTTTTCAACTATCAATTATAACTCTAACATTTCAATTGCCTTCCAAGGCATTTATAAAAAAAGTATTCTTTCAAAAAAGTTTCACTTTATTTAGAGTAAATTTATTAGCTAACTTTCAATCTTTTGCTAAAACTTCAAACAAATTATATAAATCTTCAAATTTTCAAGATAAAAATAAATATAATTCATAATTTTCATTATTATAAGTTAAATAATCTGTTGGATATTCGTCTGTTATACCAAAAATTTTATAATATTCGTCATACTTTTTCTCAAATAATTTATTTTTATCAAAAATCTTAAAAAGTTCATTTATTTGTCAAGTATTGTCTAGTGTATTAGTTATAATTTCAGGGATATTTAAAATTTTTCAACTATTTATATTTTGACAAACACTCTCACAATTACAATCTTGTTTATTGTTTTCAAAAGAGTAATTATCTGTAATATTTTCAGATTGTTTATCTATAATTGAATTTCAATATTTTAGTTTTTTTAAAAAGAAATTATAGTTTTCACTATAAAAATAAAGTCAAATATTTAACAAAAATGCAATTGCCAGAATTAATATAGAGTAAACTATTTTTTTCATAAAAACATCAATTATTTAACCTTTACTTGACTAAAATCTAGTTCTATTGGAGTGTCTCTTCATAAAAGATTTATATTTAATTTAATATATCATTTTTTATCATTTATTTCAGAAATTATTCATTCATTTCACTCAAAAGGTCATTTTGTAATAGTTGCTAAATCTCAAAGTTTAAATTTTGTAGAAAAAGTTTGAGAATTTTTTGCTAACATTCATTTTAATTGGGCTAATTCTTCACCAGAAACTGGAACTGGAACATTTCAAGCTCATAAAAATCATGTAACATTTGGTGTATTTCTAACAATATACCAACTTTCATTTGTTACAACCATTTCAACTAAAATATAACCTGGAAATATATTTTTTTGCTTTTTGACTTTTACTCATCAAGCTCTCAAAGTAACTACATCATGAGTTGGAACAAATACATCTACAATATAATCTTGTAGCGAAAAACTCTCCCTTCTTTGAAATAATGACTGTTTAACATTTTCTTCAGTTCAAGAAATTACTTGAATAACATACCATTTAGCATTTTCCATATTTTTTTTATTATTTAATTAAATCTTTTAAAGCAAATATTATATTTGTAAATAATGTAGATGCTACAAATATATATAATCCAAAAGTTACCAAAACTCAAACCACTATAAAAAAATATTTTCTAGTATCATCTTTAGTAGGCCAAACTACATGTTTAATTTCTCTAAAAGAATCTTTTAAAAAACTTATCATAAATATATATTTAATAATAAAAAAATGCTACAGTATCACCTTGTAGCACTTGTCAATAATGATTATATGAAAAATATTTTTTTGTCAAAAATAATTAAAAACAAATAATTAAAAAAACTTGTAATTTATAAAATTATAAAACTAATTAACTATTATTTTTTTTATTATTGTAAAATTCTAAATTCAAAATGTATTAGGAAATTTTTTATAATAAAAAACAAATTTTTGAGTTTTTGGATTATACAAAATAATTCATTGTAGTTTATATCATTGAGAAAATAATTTTATACTATTAATACATTCTACAACAGTTTCTGCTTTTGGAGATTCTGATTCTTCACTAGTAACATAATCATTAAAATCAACTAACGGAACATTTTTTATATTTAATGTTTGTGGTCAATTATCCAAAGAATCCGCTACTAATATAAATCATCAATCTTTTTCAATAATACCTCATAATGCATTTATCTCTATTCTTTGATTATCATTTAATGTTAAATGAACCTCATATTCTCATTCTCATTCTCATTCTCATTCTACCTTTCTTTTTCTATATCTAGGTGAAACACTATTAGAAAGATATGGTTTAACTAAATATTCAATTAATCAACATAATTCTCTATTATTACCATTTTGCTTTGGTAAACTAAGTTCTAAAGATATAATAAACTCTCATTTTTCATTATAAAGAGAAAATATATCTGGTTCATATTCTCACGACATTCAAATCTTTTTTCAAAATTTTACTGTTATTTTTCTTCATTTATAAGAAAAAATAATACGATTATTTTCTTTATCTTCAGTAAATTCTAAAGAACTTTTATCACCTTTTTCTTTAAACCCGTAAGAAATTGATCTAAAAAGACTTTCTATTAAACGAATATGGATTTCTCTAGGATTGACTGAAGGCATACTTCCTTTTAAGATAATAAAATTCATTTTATTTAGAATAAAAATAGAAATCGCTTTTACTTTTTCATCACAATCTAGTCATTTTAATAATTTTATTTTACTAACTGATTCAGAATTAGATAGTAAAATTTCTTCTATTTTTTGTTTAATATCTTGTGAAATTGAAACCCATAAAGTTTTAGATTCTTCAGTAAGTTGGCTTATTGCCTCATCGTAAGCTTTTTCTAATATAGTTTGATTTTGTTGCATAACAAGAAAGATTTATTAAATATTTTTTTATAATATATATTTTAAAAAAAAATATCAAACTTTTTGTTTTTAATAAATTTTAAAAATAATTAATTATATTATTTAGTCAATAGTTATTTTATTGATTAAATATATAAAAATGTAGAATTACAGATGCAATATTTTTTATAGATTTATAATGTTTTTATTAATTATTTTATTAATTTTTATTTTTATAACTATTTTTATTATGAAAATCGGGACAAACAAATTATTTGGTATTTATTTAGCAATAGTATCATTTGTTTCAATTATAGCAGTTGCTATAACTTTATGAGTAGTTTTAACTAGTGTTTGAAAATATTATATTATTTCTGATGAAGAATATCTTCAATATAGAGAATCTTATAAATTAGATAATTGTAAAAATCCTACTTACCCAGCTTCAACAAAAGTTTGAACAACTACAGTAATTTCTAACCCAGTTTCTCCGACTGAAGAAGAAATTACAAAATGTGAACAAAAAGTTAGAAGTGAAATTCATTTATCAAGAGCTTATGATTTAAAAGAAATGTTTATAACATCTTTTGCTTGGTTTATAGTATTTTTGATACTTTTTTGTTTTCATTATCCAAAATTTCTAAAAATAAAAAAAGAAGAAGAATAATTTTAAACTAGAAAGTTAATTTTAATTAAAAATTTGATAAAAAATGTTTTTAAATATACTAAAAGAAATAATTCTTTTAAAATATTTATGGCAGAACAAAACACAAATTCAGAAGAAATAAAACAAAATTATTTTCAAATAAAATCTTCAGCAGTAGAACATTTAAGAGATTTAATTCATGATTTAAAATGAAATGTAAAGACAAGGCATTGCCTTGTCTCTACGGATATTGATTTACAAGACAAAATCAAAGAACTAGAACAAGAACTTGAAAATCTAAAAAATACAAAAAAATACTGACTTGTTTGGGATAATGAAAAAGAACCTGAACAAGTTGTTTTGGATTGTCAAAATAAACTACCTATTTTAAAAGAAAAGAAAGATAAAAAAATCATAAATGATGATTCTTGAGAATCAAATATCTTAATACAGTGAGATAATTATCATGCTTTGCAAGTTTTGAGTTATACACACAAAGAAGCAATTGATGTGATTTATATTGATCCTCCATATAATACTTGAAACAAAGATTTTATTTACAATGATAAATACATTGATAAAGAAGACACTTACAGACACTCAAAATGGCTGAATTTTATGTCAAAAAGATTAAATTTAGCATACGATTTACTCAAAGAAGATTGAGTGATTTTTATCAGTATTGATGACAACGAACAAGCACAACTAAAACTGCTTTGTGATGAAATTTTTTGAGAGGAGAATTTTGTGGCTAAATTAGTTTGGAAGAAGACATCTAATCCAAATGT
>JAQUKG010000035.1 GCA_028719245.1 Candidatus Altimarinota bacterium
AAACATTTATACAAAAATTAAAATTATAAATTTCAGTCTTTACTTAATACACTATTACATTCGCTTATGACAGTTTCATAATCTCATTTCTTATAAAGTTCTAAAAGTATATTATATTTATCTCTAATTTTTTGTTCTTTCTGAGCTATCTTAAAAGAATTTTCATTCTCTAGAGTTTCTTTTAAATACTTATTTATTTTTGAGTGAATATATCATTGCCTTATATATCTTATACAATCTTGTTTAAGTTTAGGCAGTTCTCATGTTTTATGAAGATTATCTAAATATTTCAATATATTTTTTAATGCATTTTCTTTTTGTATTTTTTTAATTTCTTCTTTTATTTCTACTAAATCTTTTCACTTAATATTTTTTTTGTATTTTTTATCTATTCATTCTTTTTTAATTATTTCATCAACTATATTATCTTCTTCTTGAACTTCCTTAGTTTTATCTCTTTTAAATATTAAAATACTTACATCATCTAAATAATTTGCTTTTAATCACACATATATTTTCAAATCTTCAATAATATTTATATATATATCATTAATTGTATTATTTTCATTTTTAGCAAATTCTTCAAATTTTTTTCATATTCTTTCAATTCAATACATTTCTCATTTATCATTTCTAGCTTCAACTATTCAATCTGTATATGATAAAACCATATCTCAATCTTCTAGATTGATTTCTTTAGTTTTTATACTTGTTTTGTCTTTTATTAATCTTATTCAAGTAGCCAATCATCATGGAATATGCTTTTCAACTGAAGATGTAGATTTTCTATATATAAATAATGGTTCATGCCCCATTCATATAAAACTTAACTTATTAGGATTTGTTTTATTTAAAGTAAAAAAAATAGATGTAACAAAATTTCAACTTTTCAAATCTTGCTTTAAAGAATTATTTATTTCAACAACAAGATCTTGTAAACTTAACTTTCAAGATAATTCATAAAACTTTTTTGTTAATTGACTAATAATGAATCAAGCTCTAATTCAATGTCATGTTGCATCTCAAATATAAAAAGTATATTTATCTTTATTTTTAACAAAACCCAAACTATCTCAAGTAATTTTATCGGCTCATAATATTTTTCAAAACATTTCATATCAATTAATTCTTTCACCTGAAATCTCTCTAGCAAATCACGAATGAACCTGAGATAATTTTGATTTTACAATTATTTCATTTTCTTGAGATTGAATTTTTAAAAGTAAATTTATTTCATCTAGCAATTTTTTTTCTTTTAATCTTTTTCTAATATCGGTATAAAAAAGAAACTTTGATTTTATCTTTTTAAACAATTTATCACTTTTATCCACATTGTTTTCAGGTTCTCTTTTAATTTCTCCTATCAATGTTTGAGCTTCTAAAAAAGCATTAGTTCTTATTTCTTTTTCTTTTTTTATTTTATCTTTTGTTATTTCTTTATTTATAAGTTTTTTCTTTTTATTAATGAAATCTAGGATTTCAGCATCATTATTATACGAATCTAGTAAACTATTTAAAATAACAATTCATTTATGAAAATCTTTTTTTCATATCAAATTATTAATTGTTATTCAAATATATTTCATTTCTTCTTTTTTCTTTCTATTAAATGAATCTATATCAAATTTTTTCTTTTTTATAATATTTTTTTCTTGTAATTTATTAAGTATATTTATTTTATTTTTAAACTTTTTTGTTTCTTTATCTCTATTATTTTCACTAATTTTTTCAATAAAATTATTAAAAGCTTTTGTTTCTTTTTGTATAACTTCATTTATGGACAAATTAGCTTTATCAAATTCTTCAAAATAAATAAAATCCTCAATAACTTTAACTACATCACTGAAGGTTTTTATATTTTGTGTATTTATTTTTCTTTTCTTTTTTTTAAAAAATTCAAACATAATATATTAAATAAGTTTAAAAGCTTCATCTAAAGTAGTATTTCACATAGCTGCTTTTAATATTGCATCTTGAATTATTGTTATCATTCATTCTTTTTTAGCCATTTTATGTATTTCGTTAGCAGTTGCTGAACTTAAGATGCTTTTTTCTAGATATTCTCATAATATTAAAACTTCATGTATTCAAACTCTTCATTTGTATCAAGTTCATTTACAATATTCACATCAAATTCATTTATAAAAAATTAATTTATCAATTTCTTCATTATCCATTATATCATTTAATTCACTTTTAATTTTTTCTCTAATTATTTCATCAACTCTAAATTCTTTTTTACAATGTTTACAAATTCTTTTTGCAAGTCTTTGAGAAATAATCATTTTTACAGCACTAGAAATTAAAAACGGCTCAATTCACATATTAGTTAATCTCTGTATTGTTGATGATGCTGAATTTGTATGTATTGTTGATAAAACCAAATGTCATGTTAAAGCAGCCTCTATACTAAGTAAAGCAGTCTCTTTATCTCTTATTTCTCATACCATTATTATATCTGGATCTTGCCTAACTAAACTTCTAAGTCAAGAAGCAAAAGTATATCAAATTTCAGGTCTAATTTGAGATTGATTAACAAAATCCATATTATACTCAACAGGATCCTCTAAAGTTGATATATTATACTCTAATGGATTAAAATTTTTTATTATAGAAAATAATGTAGTAGATTTTCAACTTCAAGTTGGTCATGCTACTAAAATAATTCAATATTTACTTTTTAAAGCTTGTTTAACCCTTTCAAGTGTTATATCTAATAATCAAATAGTTTCAATATTTATTAATGAATCATCTTGTCTTAATATTCTCATTACAACTTTTTCTCAATATACTGTTGGTAAAGTTGAAAGTCTTATATCTACTGTTATATTTTTCTTTGTTGATATATAAGCTATTTTTCAATCTTGAGGTTTTTTGCTCTCATCAATTTTTACCCTTGATAAAACTTTTAATCTAGTTGTTATAGTTGGAGCATAATCAATAGAAACTTTATCAAAAATGATAAAATCTCAATCTTTTCTAAATCTAATTAATAGATAATTTTTTAAACTTTCAATATGAATATCCGATGCATCATCTGTTATTGCTGAATCAAATAGATTATCAATATAATTAATTACATCAGGAATTTCTTTTTTTATTTTTATATCATCAATATCTTTCATATTTTTAAGAATAAATTATTTAGTTTTATATTTGTCTATTAAAAATTTTGTCAATTTCCTGTTTATTTTACTTGAATTATTATTATTATCAATTCAAGTTTCTAAATTCTCTTTGACAATATTATTTTCTTGTATTTTAATATCATCTTCATCTAATTTAGTATCTATTACTTTTACATTTTCTGGTTCAATATCTTTATTTTGAGTTTTATCTATAACTGGTTGTTGCTGGCTATTTTTAATATTTTGATTTATCGCTTTATTTTCTATTTTATTTTGATTTATTTCTTGAACATTAGATTTAGTTTCTAAATTATTTATAATCAATCATCAAGTAAGTATTATACTAAGAATTAAGAAAAATGAAGCAAAAACAATTTTCCTATTTTTAAACAATCAAAAAGTTTTTATGTTTTCAAAATATTGCTTTAGATTAATTGAAAATGCTATTTTATCTTTTGATGTTTCTTTTATATTACTTTGTAAAGTTTCAATTTCATATATTTGAGTATTTTCATTGGCAATATTTTCGTTTTCAATTTGAATTATAGGCTCTTTTATAGTTTCTTTCACTGACTCTTTTTGAATGTCTTTATTTTCTTCTATATACGATCCTTTAAATTCAGTAAATATTTCTTGAACATTTTCTACTTCTTGAACTTCTATAATATCGTTTATTTTATTATCACCTTCTTCTTCACTTATTTGTAAAAATTCATCTTCCTCTAATTTATTAGATATTTTTGAGTTATCTATTAATGATTTAATTCATATTTTCATATTTTTTTCTTTTAATTCCTCTTCAACTTTAATATTATCATTTTTTTCTAAATGAATTTCATTATTTATTTCATTAACTCAATTTATATTTAATTGTTTTAATGAAAGTTTCTTTTTTGAAGAAGAATTATCTATTTCTTGTTTTTTTTGTTCCAATTCAACACTATTTACATTTTCAATGCTATTTATATTAATTTCTTCAATTCAATCTACAACATCATTTGTTATAATATCATTCGTTTTTCAAGATTTCTTTAAAGCACTTAAATTCAATTTAGCCATAAAATTATTATTAACAATATAAATCCTTTGTATTATAATATATAATATTTTTTATGTCAAAAATTTGACTAAGATTTATATTATTAACAAAATTTTAACATTATCATAAATAGTTAAAAAAATTGTATAAAAATAATGAACAACTATTCCAATTTTTAAATTTATTTTTTAATTTTTTATTATAAAAAAGTTATAATATTACAATATTACTAAAAAATCATATTTTTAATATAATTAAAATTTTTGTTTTATATAAAGCAAAATATTAATAATTAAATTAATTAATAAATAAATATTAAAATAGTCAAGTTAAGTAATTAGAAATAAATAAAATAATAATGTATAATAAGTTTGTTAAGTTGGTAAAACAACTTGTTCATTAACAAACATTCTTTCTTCTCTAGAATGGGAATCATATTAATCCTATGAATATTCCCTAATAACAAAAAAGTAAAATAAAAACAAAAACGGAAATAGCTAACCTCTTTTAATTAGAATTTAATAAACTTAAATTCTAATTAAAAGAGGTTAGAATCAAAAAACCTAAAAAAATTTAAAGACTTCCAAATTTGAAGTCGGAAACAAAAAACAAAGTTGCAAGGTGAATAGCAATTAAATAATCACCTAAGAGAGGATAGGATGTTTTTCAGTATTAGCTCCGAGAAATCGTTGTAGCAAATATTGAAAATAGAGATTATGGATTAAATCTCAAAACAAGATTATCCCCTGAAAGCAACAAAACCTTTTTATATGCTTTCAGATGTGGAAAAATCTAAAGTATATAAAAAGGCCACTACCAAGTAGGTCTTTTTTATTGAATAAAAAAACTAGAATTGTTTTTTTATTCTACCTTTCAGGGGGATAGTTCAATTCTAGATTTTTTAAATTAAAGAAATATTTATTATTTTTTCTTACTATAAAATGACGGAATTTGAGAATTTTGTTTTAAAAATTCTATTCTTTTTGTAATATTATCTTTACAATTTGTTTTCATAGTTTCATCTTTTACCAAATCACAGTATTTTATTGAATCATCATTTATACTCATTCAATTTAAAATATTTACTACACAAGTATCCTTTCTTTCAACTATACTTTGATTATTTCAAAGGATTTGATTATTTAGTTCTCATCTTAACTCTTCACAAAATCTTGGATCTCATTTTGAGATAGCTTTTTCAAAAATTATATTTTGTATACAATCTCCAGCTCAAGAACTTAGTTTATCGCAATAACTTACATCTCAATTTTTTCTTGCTTTATTTGTAAGTATAATATTTTGACAGGTTAATTTAAAATCTTTATCTGTAAAATTATCACAAAAACTAATATCTTCATTTTGCATTGCAAATTTATTTATTCATTCGCTTCAACAATTTGAAACTGCAGTAGCAACACAAGTTTTTACTGTTTCATCTTGAGATAATTTTTCTCATAATCTATTTACACTTTCTTGAATTGAATAAGTTTTACTTACCTGTGTTGTTGTAGAAATATTGTTTTGAGTATTATTTCAACAAGAATATAATACAAAAACTGTTAAAATTAACATAAATATTTTTTTCATAATTTTATAAGTTAAGAAATAATTTAGTATATTTTATAATAATTTTTGTTTTAAAAATATTATTTTTCTACCATTGTCATATTTTATTAGCTGAATTATATCATGCAATAAATTTTATAATATCAGGAGAACAAGGTGTTGTTGCAGTTGAAGATAAATTACAAGTTGAAGATGCAATTGGAACTGTTTGGGATGCTATACTAGATCAATATGAATATGTTACTGATGAAGGATATGTAGGCCAAGTTAAACCAGTTTGTCTACCTTTTGTAATAGTGTTCCATCAAGTGACATTTGTTGGTAAAGTAACCCAAGTTGGTGAAGAAAAAGTATCAGTTGTAACTAAATTACCATTTGAAAAATATCAAGACCAATCTGATGATTTTCATGCCGCAAAAGTTCAAGCTCAAGTAATATTTCAACTAGTATTTCAAAACATACTAGTTGTTCAATAATAGAAATTTGAATTTCATGTAGTTGTTACTCAATATCAAGTGTTATTATATATTGCCATATTTGAAAATGCCATATTTGATGATAATAAATTAATTCATCATCAAGCATTATTATATACTGCCATATTTGAGAAAGTTGATGAGGTATTTGAAGAGGATATATTTAATCAAATTCATCAGTTATTAAAAGATTGTATATTTGAAAATGCTAAATTATTAAGATTATTATAAAAATATATTCAATCACCTCAATTATTATATGATTTTATATTATAGAAATTTGAATTATATAAATAATATAAATGAATTCACACTTGTGTATTATTATATACATCAAAATTATTAAGAGTATTATTAGAGCCAATTCAATAGTAATTTTGAAAATTAATTCAATAAATATTATCATGCACTTTAAAATTTGTAAATGTAGAATTATTTAAAAGTGTAAAAGAGCCAAATCAAGAATTATTATTATACAATTCAGCATTAGTTATTATAGTATTAAAAACTCACCGTTGATTGTTAGCATATCACCGTTGTAGAACTAATCAATAATTAGCATTATTATATGCTAAAATTCAATTCAAAGTATTATAACTTCAGACAACAGAAATTCATGTTTGATTTGAATAAGTAGTTATATTATTATATATAGAATTTCAAGTTAATATATTTATAGCTGTAGAAGAGTTAGTAGCTACTATATTAGAAACATTAAAATTAGTTCAAGCAAGATTTATATCAGAACTTCATGCATTACTTAAAACCAAATTATTAAGTCATACTTGAGAAGTTGTTCATCATATATTTATATCATATCTTGAACTTCATCCTCAGGCTCATCAGTTCATACTTAAATTATTTATATATGCATTGGTTATATTATTTCAATATATCATATCTGTTGAGTTTGACGATATTCAAACAAAGTTTATAAATGTAGATCAAGTTCAAGCTCAAACTATTGCTGAACAATTAGCCATATTAACAGTTTGTGTTAAAGGATAAGTTCAAGCTTGAAGATAATAAACAGTATTTGCACTTAAACTATTAGGTATAGAATTTGTGACTCATGCTGTTGGATAGACTACTACAGATCAAACTGTAGGACAGGTAGTTCAAGAAAATGTTGATGCTACTATCGGATCAATTGAACTTCATGATACACAAGAAGTTCAATTCCATCCATATCAGCTATTACATGAATTAGCTATAAGTGATTCACTTCAATATGTTGAAACTATTCAATTATTACAATAAAATGATTGCCTATAAACTTGGGTTCAATTAGTTATAGATGATGTTGAGTTTGATGTAGTAGTAAATTGGTGATTAAATGCTGTAACTGTATATGTTCTTCAATTTATAATTTGAATAGATGAACTACAATTATTATTTGTTGGTGCTAAACAACTTTTAGTTACTGCATCCCAAATATATCAATAACTACAAGAATATTGTGGGGTTTCTCATCAATAGGCTAATAAAGTTCATAAACTACAAGTAAAAATCTGATCATATATTACTGTTCAATTTGTTATACTTCAAGTAGCTGTGGCCTTAAAGCTATTTCAATTTGAAATAGCTGGAACATTATATAAATGTGAATTTATAACAGCTCAACTAAAAGAACAATTTCAAACTGCAGTCACAATTGTTTGCCAACTAGCATTTCAACTAGTATCTGACATTAATACCTTTCAAGAACCAGCTCAAGATGTTATATGAATTGAAGTAAAATTTCAGGTTCAGGAAACATCAAGTTTATAATTTGGAGAACTTGTTCATATTCAAACATTAGCATTGTTTCAAAGTATAACTGTATTTGAATTACTTAAACTAACATTTGCTCATACTGCTGTTGAGTTTGTTATATTTGAGTCAGTATATGTTGTAGAATCTCATAAAAATGTATTATAACTTCAATTTAAATAATAACTCCAATTAACTCATGCATTAGTTCAAAGTGCTGTATTATCAGTTCATCAATTATTGTAATATAATGAATTTATTCAATTTGCCGTATTATTTCATCAAGTTGTATTTGAATATAATGTATTTAATCAATTTGCTGTATTATTGTTTCAAGTTGTGTTTGAAAACAATGAAAATCATCAATTTGCCGTATTATTTACTCAAGTTGTGTTCACCTGAAGAGAACCTATTCAATTTGCTGTATTTTGGTATCAAGTTGTATTTGAATATAATGAGGCTCATCAATTTGCTGTATTATAATATCATGTAGTATTTAAGGTTAATGATTGAAATCAATTTGCTGTATTATAATATCATGTAGTATTTTTTTGAAGCGATCCTGCTCAAGCTGCTGTATTATTATATCATGTTGTGTTTGCATTTAATGAGTTGATCCCATTTGCTGTATTTTGATATCAAGTTGTATTTGCACCCAAAGAATAACCTCAAACTGCAGTATTTGAATTTCAAGTTGTATTTAATGTTAATGAATTAAGTCAAAAAGCAGTATTTTCAATTCAAGTTGTATTTGAATATAATGAATAAAATCAACCAGCTGTATTAGAATCTCACGATGTATTTGATTTTAAAGAACCCGCTCAAATTGCTGTATTATTTACTCAAGTTGTATTTGAATTTAATGAATTAGCTCAATTTGCCGTATTTTGGTATCAAGTTGTATTTGCATATAAAGAATAAACTCAAATTGCTGTATTATTTACTCAAGTTGTATTTTTAAATAAGGAATAATGTCCGTTTGTTGTATTATCACTTCAGCTTGTATTTGAAGAAAGTGAAAAATCTCAAATAGCTGTATTATTATTTCAAGTTGTATTTAATTGAAGTGATGCAACTCCATTTGCTGTATTATTTATTCATGATGTATTTGAATATAATGAATTTAATCAAACTGCTACATTATTTGTTCATGTTGTATTTGAATTTAAAGCTTTTACTCCCCAAGATGTGTTACCTAATGTATAATTTAACAATCAAGCTAAGATTCAATTTCTTTTAAAAATAACATCTTTATCATCAGAAGTTCAAATATAATTTGATAATGTTGTTCAAGAATTTCAAGTTAATAACCATCAAGATCCTCATCATCATATTCAGGTTAAATCTAAATATTGTTGTTGAATCTTTCATAAAGAAGTTCATGAAGTTCAAAATATTTCTCATAATATATATCCTATGTATCCTGTATCTGTAGATCTAAGTATATTTAAATAATTACTCACAGTCACAAAATCTGCCGATGCAGTTGTTATAAATAAAGAAAAATACACTCAAATAATTAAACTAAATAATTTCTTTTTATTTTTTGTATTCATGATTTTAAAAATTAAATATTAATATAGCAGATTGTATTATATTTAAAATAAATAATCAAGTCTTTTTATAATAATTTGATTATTTATTTTTTTTAGTATAATGAAACATCAATTTTATTTTTTTAAATATTTTTTATGTTAAAATTAAATCTAGAGAATGAAAAAAATAAATTAATAAACTATTTAAATAATTCAAAAAAAATACTTTTAGTAAATCACAGAAGAATGGATTGAGATTGTTTTTGAAGTTTATCAGCTTTTTATTATTTATTAAAAATTAAATGATATGAAGTAAAAGCTATAAATGATGAAAAAACTCCTGAAGTTTTTAAGTTTTTAAATGATGAAGAAATATTTGAAAATAATTTAGAAAATTTTATTCCAGATCTAATAATTAGTTTTGATGCTGCTTGAATAGAACAATTATGAGAAATTTATAAAATTAATTTAGATATTTTTTTAAATACCACTTTTATAGTAATTGATCATCATACATCAAATCTGGCTTTTTGAAATATAAATATAATTGATACTATTGCATCTTCAACTTGTGAAATTACTTGGGATATAATTAAAAAACTCTGATGGAAAAAAGATGTTAATTCTAAAATAGCAACTTTCTTACTAACTTGAATTATTACAGATACGAATAGTTTCTTTAATACAAACAGTTCTTCAAAATCATTAGCTTCTGCATCTGAATTAATGAAATATAAACCAAATCATCAAAATATAATTATAAATCTTTTTAAGAAAAAACCTTATAATAGATTAAAACTTTGGTGAAAAGTTTTAGAAAGTTTAAAAGATATAAATAATTGAAAAATAATTCGGAATATAATTCCAAAATCACTTTTTATTCAAACTTGAACTACTGATAAAGATATTTCTTGATTGATAGATGAGTTTTTAACAACAATAGAATGACTTGAGGTTTGATTTTTACTTTATGAATTAGAAGATAAAAAAGTTAAATGAAGTTTTAGATGAAAAACTGACAATATTGATTTAAGTGAATTTTGTTCAAAATGGTGATGATGATGACATATAGGAGCTTCTTGATTTATAATTGAGTGAAAAAATATATATGAAATTGAACAAGAAGTAATAGAAGAAATTAAAAAATTTATATAAATATTTAAGGTATAACACAACCAGTTTGAGTTGCACCGGTTCAAGTTGGATTTATCCAATAAATTCAACTTCAAGAACTAGCTCAATTTTGTAATATATCATCACAACTAACATATCAATAAAATGTTGGTATATTTATTCAAATTTGAGATAATATTCAAGTTAAACTCATTCAAGGATTATATGGATTTCAACTTTCATCATAAGGTAAATTATATATTCATTTATCAATTACTATACTTCAAGACAAAACTTTTATTTCTCATCAAGTAGAAGTAGCAAAGATTATTCATGGTAAAAATTCTGCAACTTTTTGATAATCTCAATCAACATAAGATTTTAAATTTGATATATTATTTACTCAATTATCCTCTAATACCATTCATATTTGAAATTTTAGTTTATTATTTAAAATCGAATATGTGTAATTTCTTGTTGTTATTAGTGGATCAAAAGGTTTATTTATAATCTCTTGAGTTGAAACATCTGAACTTAACAATCATTCTTGAACTATAGCAGTTCAAGAATTTGTTATTGAAAAATAATTTCATGGTAATGGATATAATCAATTTTTTAGTTTATGATTTTTTAATCATATTTTTATATTTGACATATCACTCATACGGGCTGAATTTCTTGCTTCTGATATACTGTCTTTATATGAAATTAATCAAACTACTGATAATATTGCTATTATAACTATAGAAATTAATAATTCAATTAATGTAAAAGCTAATATATTTTTATTCATTTTTAAACTTTTCATAAATTATTTATTAGGTTTAAAAATATAAAAAATAGATTCATCTCAGTATTTTACTGAAGATTTATTTCAAGTTACTGAACTATCTTTATTTAATAGATTATTATTTATAAACATAATTGATGTATTATTTACAAATAATCAACCTCCAGTATTAGTAATATTAGTTAATGTAGTTCAAGAAGAAAAAATATCAAAACTCAATCATTCAAAATTTTGAAATCAAATAGCTTTTGAATAAGCTTTTCAATGGAGTTTATTATCACTTAAACAATAATAAACAAAATTATTATCGTCATAGGAAAAATCAATCAATCAAGATGTATCACTTTTTGCAAATCCTGAAAATTTGTATCAATATGAATTATTGCTACATTTTGATGTAGTTCAAACAATACTAACATTACTTGAAGTATCTGTTTGATTCCAATCAAGCTGAAAATATCAAAATAAATTATTATAATAATATCATCCTAAATAATTTCAAATAATATCTACATTTGAATCCTTATTATAATAAATAGTTTGTTTTAATATTCATAAAGTTGAAAAATAATATAATCAATTATTACTTCAAGTAGATGTTGAAATATTACTTAAGATGGTAGTTGAAGAATCCGATGCATTAACAATATTTAATACAAAAAACATCAAAACAGCTACATACAAATATTTTTTATATTTCATAAAATAAAGTTAAATAATAATTATTTATAATCAGTTAATTTATAAATCTTATAATAATAATTTAAATCTTTATATATAAGATAATTTCATAAATATTCTACTTTCTCAGTATCATCTTTTATAGGATTTATATAAACTCAACTTAGATCATTATTAAATACTTTTACATTATATCTTATATTATTAAAACTTCAAGAAGAATAGGATAAAAAAAGTATGTAATCTTTATTTTTAAAATCAAATATTTTTTCATTTCAAGTTATTACAGAATTAATTGAATTATTATTTTGTAAATATCCTATTATTCATCAAGTATTTGAAAAAGTATACTCAGATAATTTTAATATTCTTTTTTGTGTTTCATAAATGTTTCTATTTAATTCAAGTATTTTTCAACTAAATCAATCTGAAATATCTAAATATAAATATCAAGTTGAAATATTTGAAAGCTTAAGTATTCATCAGGTATTATTTGTATTTGAATCTATAAAATCTCTAATTTCTTTGTTATTCCAGAAAATAAAATTATATCAAGAGTTTTTACTAATTATTCAAGAAATATTAGTTCTTTGTTTTATAAATTTATCATTAATAATTATTGGTTTTTGAAATGATAAACTATATGGTGAAGTTAATGTTCAAGTTAAAATATTAGTTCAAATTAATGTAAAACCAGAATTTCAAATAATTCAAGTTCAAAAAGTTGTGTAATTTCAAGAATATGAAATATTTAAAGATTGTCAGTTTAAAATTCAACTACAAACATTATTTACAAAAGATGTATTTGTAGTATCTATTAAGGAAATTCAAGAATAATAATTAATATTATTAGGACAAGAAAGTATTGGCAAATAAAGTCATCCAGATGAATTTGCTTGTAAATGATTATTTATATAAATATCTCAATTAAATAAAATATTTTTACTTAAAATATCACTAAAAAAATTATTTTCATTTTCTTTCTCAAAAAATGATTGTTTATTTACAATCAATATTCATAAAATACTAGCTAAAGTTAATACCAGAAAAATATAAATTAATGTAAATCATTTTTTATTTTTCATAATTTAAAAATATAAATTAAAATTTATATAATAATCTTTTGGAATTATAATATTATTTTTATTTCAAACAAAATCATCTTTAAATATTTTAAAGGTATTTAAGTTTATTTCAAAAATACTTGAGTTATTTAAAGAATTGATATTTAAATCTTTTAAAATAATATTTTTAAAAACTTTTCAACTATTAAATGATTGAGAGAATAATATTCATGTATTTGATAAACTATTATTTAAAGCTGTTTTGTTTATATAAAAATATCAAAATAAATTATCTTTTGAATAAGTGGATCAACTAAATATTTTGTATCAATTTGAATTATTATCAAAACTAAACTGTCAAATAATTATTCAATT
>JAQUKG010000036.1 GCA_028719245.1 Candidatus Altimarinota bacterium
GTTGATATCATAATGATTGAACTTGCTATAATTGAAGTAATTCAGTAAATTGTTGAAATAATTGATTTTGACCACAATTTATACAATGAAATTGAACTACTTGAAAAGCTATGAGTTTTGATGGAATTGATGATTGGATTAAAATAAATGACAATGTCTCATTAAATCCTATAAATATAACAATATTTGCAAAAATATATAATAATAATTTGGTTTATACACCAGCTTGATTTCAACAAAATGTTTATTTATGGAAAAAAGAAAATACTTGATATTGATTATCTACTTATCAGTCATATTTAAATACTATGATGTGTTGAGATCGGGGAAATATGACGGGACCTATTTTTATTAAAAAGTATAATTTATATACTATATCATTAGACAGTTTATTTAGAAAGAAAGTATATTTAGATTGAAAGCTTCTTAATACATACCAATTAATTAATGGTATTAATTCAAGTTGAAATTATCTAAGCATCTGAAGTAGAAATTATTCATGATTATATCCTCCATTTTCTTGAACTTCTCATTGAAGTGTACATGATTGAAGTATTGATGAAGTTCGTATTTACAACCGTGCATTATCAGATCAGGAAATTCAAAATCTATATAATGCAACAAAATAATTTAATAACTAAACTTTTTATTCCCTAACTTTTTATTTATGAATTTAGAAACAACTATTTGAGGTGTAAAACTTGAAAATCCAGTTTTTAATGCCTCTGGTCCAGATTGCACAACTTTAGAAGAATTAGAATGATTACAAAAATCTAGTTCTAGTGCTATTATGATGAAATCTTGTTCTATTGAACCAAGAGAGTGAAATCCAGAACCAAGATATTTTGAATTAGAACTTGGTTCAATAAACAGTATGTGATTACCAAATTTAGGTTATAAAAAATACATAGAATTTTCTAAAACATTAAAGCAAAATTCTAAAAAACCTGTTATTGCAAGTGTTGTTTGACTTCATAGAGAAGACTTCCCTATACTTGTAAAGACTTTTCAAGAGGACTCAATCGTTGATTTAATTGAAGTAAACTTAAGTTGTCCAAATGTAGCAGGAAAACCACAAATTGCTTATGATTTTGAGATGAGTGATAAAATATTATCTCAAATAAATAATTTATGAAACAAACCAATTTGACTTAAACTTCCCCCATATTTTGACTTTGTGCATACCGAACAAATGGCAAAAATAATTTCTAAATATAATATTTCTTTTATAACTTGTATAAACTCAGTTTGAAATACTTTGTTTATTGATCCTGAAAAAGAGCAAGTTGTAATTAAACCAAAGTGATGATTTTGAGGTTTAGGTTGAGATTATGTAAAACCTATTGCTTTAGCAAATGTTAGAAAATTTTATGAACTTTTGTGAGATAAAGTAGATATTATTTGAGTTTGATGAATAAAAACTTGAATAGATGTTTTTGAATTTATATTAGCTTGAGCTTCGGCAGTTCAACTTGGAACAATTTATTCAAAAGAGTGAAAAGATTGTTTTGAAAGAATTTTAAAAGAGTTTGAAGAATATGCTTCAAAAAAGTGATATAAAAGTATTGAAGAAATTAGAGGAAAATTAAAGGTGTTATAAATTAAAATTCTAACTTAAATTTTATGAAAACAATTATATCTCATCCAAACTTTAAATATTTAGCTGAAAGTTTATCAAAAAAATACTCTTATAAAATAGCTGATGTTAAATTTGAAAATTTTTCGGATTCTTGGCCGAATTATTTTATAAATGATGTTGAAAATGATATTTATCAAAAAGAAATTATTTATATTTGAGATTTTAGAGAACCTGAAAATTTATTTGAAAATTATGCAATAATTAGATGAATTTTGGATTATTCTGCTGATAAACTAGATGTTTATATACCCTATTTTCCAACAGGACAAATGGATAGAATTAGCCAGAATTGAGATATAGTTACAGCAAAATATTTTGCTGATATATTTTCAAATTTACCGTCTTGACTTAGATTTAAAACTACAATTCATATTTTTGATATTCATAGTTTAAATATAACTTTTTATTTTAATCATTTCAAAGTAAATACTATAATGCACTCTTGTATGGATTTGATAAAAAAGCAAATAAATAAAAACTTTGTAATAGCTTTTCCTGATGAATGAGCTTACAAAAGATTTGCTCCAAGTTTTACAGAATATGAAACTATTATTTGTTTTAAGATAAGAAATTTAGATAAAAAAGAAGTTATTATAAAAGAATGAAATCCTCAAGATAAAGATATAATTATAATTGATGATTTAATTCAAAGTTGATGAACTATTATTGAAACAGCAAAGTTGCTCAAATCAAAATGAGCTAAAAATGTTAGTGCATTTGCTACCCACTGAGTTTTTCCAAAAAATGATAATTTTATAAATCTGTCTTCAAATCTTGATAGTCTATATATTACAGATACAATTCCAGAAAATCTGAAGAAAACTAAAGATATAAAAAATATTAAAATACTTAGTTTGGATGATTTAGAAATATTTTAAATTAGTGTTTAGTACTAGAAATATTTTGTTTATACCAAACCGAAAAAGGAACAAAATTTGTTCCTTTTTTACTTTTTTTCCTCTTTATCTACTGGATCATATCATCATTTCCCCCATGGCATACATCTAAAAATTCTTGCAATTCACTTTAAAGTTCAAACTATAACTCATTTTTTTTCTATTGCTTCTATTGTATAATCACTACAAGACGGAATATGTTTACAATATGGTGGTTTATTTAGTGACTTTGCCCAAATAGAATGATCTGGAGAAATGTATTTTTGATAAAGTTTTACTAATCAGATGAAAACTCTTTTCATTCACTTTGATTTAATAATAAATATAATAAAGCCATTCTAACATAAAGTCAATTTTCAGCTTGTCTAAAAAATGCTGCATTTGGAAGTTTATCAACATCATGACTTACTTCATTCACTCTTGGTAAAGGATGCATAATTGTTATATCTTTTTTAGCATTTTTCAAAACATCTAAAGTTAAGATAAAATCATTTTTTAATCTTTCATATTCACTTAAATCAGTAAACCTTTCTTTTTGTAATCTTGTTACATAAAGTACATCAGCATCTTTAATTCACTGTTTATAATCATTTATTTTTGAATATTTTATATTTTTTTCATCTAAAAAGCTTATAACTTTTTCTGGCATCTTTAATTCTTCAGGTGATATAAAAGTAAAAGTAATATTTTCAAAAAGTCACATCAAATATACCAAAGAATGAGTAGTTCTACCATATTTTAAATCTCAAACTATAGCAATATGTAAATTATCAAGTCTTTTATTTTCTTTCAAAATAGTATAAACATCAAGTAAAGATTGAGTCGGGTGTTGATTTGCTCCATCTCAAGCATTTATTACTGGTTTTGAAACTGACTTTGCTGTTTTTTCTGCACTTCAAACTTCTGGATGTCTAATAGTAAGTATATCACAATAAATAGAATTTATTTTAGCATTATCTTCTAAAGATTCTCATTTTGATAAACTGCTAGTACTTCAATCAGAAACCGTTAAAACATCTCCCCCGAGTTTATGCATAGCAGATTCAAAAGATAATCTAGTTCTAGTTGATGGTTCATAAAATAAAGATCACATAATTTTTCATTCTAATAATCTTGATACTTTTGCTGATTTGACAATTTCTTCCATTTCTTTAACAATAGAAAAAATATTTTCTAAATCATTTCTTGTAAACTGTTTGGTAGAAATTATATCTTTGTAAGGAAATTTATACATAAGTTTTTGCATTAAAAAATAAATATGTTAATTATATAAAAATGTTATAATTATCAAAATTAAAATACCGACATAATGAATAACTATTTTCCACTTTTTGGGGGAATTCAATAATAATTAAATAAATATTGAGCTATTTTTGAAAAAGTTTTAGCTACTGTTTCTCAACCATATATACTTGATCTTGATCTTTCAATTTTTACTATCATTACAAATTTTGGATCTTCAGCTGGAGCAAATCAAGCATAAAATCACATAGTTGAAGCTTCTCAGCTTTCATATTTTCATTTATATGCTATTTGAGCTGTTCCAGTTTTTCATGCAATAGAATATCATTTTACAGCTCAATTTTTTGCAACTCAATGTTCCACCGAATCAACCAAAACTTTTATCATAGTTTTTGAAGTTGATTCTTTTATTACTCTATGAGTTGCTTCTGATTTATTTACTATTTTCTTTCAATCAGCAAATTCAATTGATTTCACTATTTGTGGCTTATAATAAATTCATCAATTTGCTATTACTGAATAAACGGAAGCCATTTGTAAAACTGTAGTAGTAATTCATTGTCAAAAAGATGATGTAAAAAGTTGTGCTTTTGACCATTTTTCATAAGGATCAAGTCTTCAATAAACTTCTCATTCAAGAGTTATTCAAGTTTTTTTACCAATTCAAAATAAATCTATATATTTATAAAAAATTGAGGCTCATATTTTTTGTGCAATTTTAATCATTCAAACATTACAAGAATAATTCATAGCATTTTGAAAAGTGTTATATCAAATACATTGTTTAGAAACATTTTTTATTTTAAAATTATCTATTTGTACAAATCAATTATCTTGATACATATCATATCTATTTATATCTCAACTATCAATAGCTGCAGCAAAAACTATAGGTTTAAAAATACTTCAAGGTTCATACAAATCTTGAATCATATCATTTTTATAAATTCAACCTCATTTTTTATTTATAAATACATACTTATCAAGTTTTTGATCTCAAAGCTCTTCCCTAGAAATTTCTCTTAAATAAATTCTTTTAGAATCATAAATATATTCAGTTCACTTTGTATTATCAATAGCTAGAACTCTTGCTCAAAGTAAATCTGTAGATGGATTTGGATATTTTGAATATGTAACTCTTTCTAATTCATAAGCTTCTCCAGGATTATTTGGATTAAACCTAGGATTTGTTGCCATAGCAATTACTGCTCAAGTTTTTGGATCCATAATTACAACACTTATACTATTTGCTCTATATTCATCAATATCACGATCAACAATATCTTCAACTGCTTTCTGAATATTTCTATCAATTGTTAAAGTAATATTAGCTCAAGCAAGATTTGTTTCATCTTCTAAAGTCATTGGTTCAATAAGTCTTCACATTATATCTTTTTTTGAATAAGTATTTGAGGCTTTTCATTTTAATACATCATTAAAATATCATTCTATTCAATATTTTCATACTCATTCACTATCTACAAATCATAAAACAGTTCAAGCCATATCATTTTCTGGATAATATCTATGTCAATTTGGAGTTAATATTATAAAACTTCAAACCAAATCTTCTTTTGAAATAAATCATCTTGAAAAGGCTTCTTTTTCTTCAGATAATTTTTGTTTAATATTTTCTGATGTTGTAATTGATATTTTTGATAAAAGTGGTAAATATTTTAATTCTCTTTTTCTTATTAAATATTTCATATCCTCAACCTTATCTTTTGTTATAACTGAAATCTTATTTACTATAAATTCCTCATCAACTACTTCTTCTGGATTTACATATAAATTAGTTCAATTTATATATACTCAAGTTAATTTCATTTTCTCCAATTCAAAACTTTGTTCAACTGATAAATCATCTTTAAGTAAAACACTTGTTACTTTTGTTCTAGAAAGTATTTCTTTTAATTTAGAAGTAATTTTTTCTTTAATATAAATTTCATTGTTTTTAAAATCTGCTAAATCTAAAACTCAAATAAATTTTTGCAAAGAATTCCTACATAGATTATTTGATTTTAAGTAACATATTTCTGAATAAATTACATTTGTTAAAAAATCATTTAATTTATTTTTATTTCATTCTATAGAAGGATCTACTGCTAAATCATCCAAATCAACAGAAGTCGCTAAAACATTTCATTTATCATTTACAGAATATATATTTCATCTAGAAACTTGAACCACTGTCTTTGAAGTTTGTTGTTTTAAAGCTAAACTTTTATAATATTCACTATTTATTACAGTAAAAGAAAATAATTTTGAAATTATGAAAAATAAAAAAAAACAAAAAAAAGCAAATATATAATATTCTCTTGGATATCTTTGTAAAAGATGTTTTATTTTAATTATTATTTGATGATATTTATGCATATTATTATTTTATATTTTATATTAGTTATTATATAAAATATTTTAAAATGACAATTTTTTTATTAAAATAAAAAAGACTAAAAATAAATTTATGATAAGTTATTAAGAATTTAAAGCTGGTGAAAAATAACTTCAAAAGGAAATACAAACAACTATCAAAATAGAAATGATTATATTTTTTCTTGATGGAATATCTTTGTAAAATAAGTAAGCTGCTGTAAAAGAAGCTATTATAGATATCATTGAAAGTAGTATTGTTAAAGTGACTCAAACTTCTTTGTATAGAAATAAAGAGATTAAAGTATTAATTATCCAAAATAAATTTGAAGCTCAGTCATTTATTAAGTATAGTTTTGTGTATTCTTTTTTAGGTAATTTTAACTTTTTGAAATTAAAAGAAAAATATATACTAAGAAATAAAAATCATATTACAACTCATCATAAAGTTACAGATAATGGGAAAAAACTTTGAACTAACTTTGCAGCAAGTATAAATTGTATAGCTTGAGATATTTCAGCAATTACAAAAATTAAACAAAATTTATTAAAACGGAATTTTCACTTTTGTAGATTAGATAGCAATAATATAGTTGATGCTAAAAGTGCAAATATTAAAGTTCTCCAATCAGTAATTTCTGGAAATAAAACAAATCATAATATAATACCAAGCATAGGAGAAACTTGAGAATATGGAATTAAAACACTTATTTTTTCATTTGCATATGCTATTGTTTGAAAATTAACAGTTGTTATTCTAGCTATAGACATACCAATAAGCATAAAAGCAAATACTGGATTTGTAATAATTGTGAAAAAACTTTGCCAACTTAAAATTCAGAAAGTAAAAAAAGAAATAGGTAAAAAGAAAAATAAAAGAAGTATACAATAATCTATAAAAGATAAAGAAAGTTTATTCATATTAGATTTTATAGCGATTTCTGAAACTTTTTTAAAAACAATAGTATCAAAAACATCTGAAATTGATGCGAATAATACAGAAAATAAAGTAATAAAGCTTTGCATAAAATTTAATTTAAGAAAATATATTTATATATTATAAAAAATACTAGAAATACAAATTTTTCATTTTTTTTATATTTATAACTTTATTATTAAGAATTTATTAATTCTTCATAATTTACCCATAAAACTGCATCTAAATGAAGTGGTGGAATATTTAATTTTAAAGATAAATTTTTATAAAAATCTTGTATAGATAAACTCATATCATCATTAAACTTTTCATAAATTTTTGTAAGCCTTGAATCAATTGGAATTGGAATATTTTCAGGAAAATATATTAATTTATTGAAATAATTTCTAGATCAATAACTAAACATTTTTACACCAAAAACTATTGTTTTATCTCAAATTTTTTGATTCATAATTTTAGCTAAATTTGTTTGTAAATTTTCCATATTTTTATAATAAAAATATTCATTTCAGATAAAGATTTCTAAGAAAGGTTTCAGTTTTTCAAGTCTAGAAATTTTAGTTTGAATAAATCTTTTGTTTCATTTTGAGTTTTTTATAAAAATTGATAATTTTTTAGTTACTTCACCAACACTTTTAATTTCACTTTCACTAAAATAATTACTAAATTCTTCCCAATAATTTTCTCAAGAACCTGATAACTGATAACAAATTATTGAATTTGCAATAATTAAAGACAAATAAAAATCTTTATTTTTTATTTTTAAATAAAGATTTTTTAGAGCAATATATTGTTTATCCGATTCTTCTATTTTTACAGCTTCAAGGGTTGAAATATTTTTTAACTTTTCTAATAATTCATTCATAATTATTTTTTAAAACTTAAAAGTTTTCTCTCTTTTAAAACTTGTTTTTCTAAAGTTAAAGCTAAATCATTTTTTAAAACTTCTTTAGTTTTTGGTCAAAAATATCAAGCTCAATCATCAGTTTTTGTTTTTACAATTCATTTATCAATTTGATAATTAATTAAAGATGTTTTTGTTTTATCTCAAAATATTGCTGAATCTTTTTCTTTTAAGTATCAAAGAACTTTTAAAGTTTTTTGTAAAGTTCTAACATTTTCTCAAACATCTCAAGGTTTTGGATTTCAAATACTATCAATATGTTTTTCAACTCTGGATTGAACTTGTTCTTTAACTAAAGCAAGTTGATATTCCTCATTTTTTTTCTTTTCTTCTTCAATTTTTTTTGCTTCCAAAAATGCTATATAATTTGCTTGCATTTTATTTCTAGTTTTTGGTCAAAAATATCAAGCTCAATCATCAGTTTCTTTTTTTATTACTCAAATTTTAATTTGGTAATTAATTAAAGTCTTTTTTACACTTTCATATTTTCAATCCACATTTCAAGATGAGTATAATCACATTTCAGTAAACAAATTTTGAAGTTCTTTTATTTTATTTTTATCTGATTCTGGTCAGATATATTTATCAAATATTGCTAATTTTGGATTTGATTTTTTATCCACATGTGGTTTAGAAACTAGTTTTTTTACAGCACTATCTGGTGCTGGGAGTTTTGATAAATCAATGTTTATTTGAGTTGTATTATCATTTAGAATTTTTCATTTTACAGTCCTTTTTCACCAGGCTAAAGCTCTTTTTAATCATTCTTCTCAAAATCACATCCAAACATCAATCCTATCGTATTGATATCATCTTGAATCACTTCAAGATGCAGAAACTATTGCTCATCATCTATCAGATATTTCTCAAATTCAAATTCATTCTAAATAAATTTTTGTTCAAAATTCATAGCTTTTTGGTCAAGCAAACATTCAAGCAAAAACTCACTTTCAAGATGCTCACTTAATTCATTTCCCATTTAATATGATTTCATCTTCATAATTTCATTTTAAATAATGCTCTTGATCTGGAAGTGGCGAATAATAAGCAGAAACTATAAAATAAGTTTCAGTAGAAGTATTTATATTATTTTCTTGTTGAATATCAGTAATTAAAACATTTGGATTTTCTGAAGAAATTGTTTCTGATTCTGGAATAATTAGGTTATTTTCTTGAGGAACTATAATGTTCTCCTCTGCATTAACTTCGTTTAAGTTAATAATTGATAAATGTAGATATAAAGCTATTAAAATAATGAAATAAGAAATGATTTTTTTCATTTTTATTATTATAAATCTAAAATAATAAGTTTTAAAATTGCTTTATTCCAGCAAAAAACTTATCTCCCTTCTTTAGTTTTTGTATAAAATTTTTACAAAAATGCCAAAACATTATATAGATTTTTTAAAAAATTCAATTTATAAATCTTTACTTTTATCAAATATATTGTCTAATAATAGACTCTATTTCAATCTTTTTTCATTTTTAGATTTTTAATTTCTTTAATAGTTTTGTTGTTTTTTCAATTTATAAATTTAATTATTTCTGAAATATTTGCTTCACTTAGTCAAATAGTTGAATTTCAATTTGAAATAAAATAAATATACCTAATAATTTCTTTTTGTAAAAAAATTGATAAAATATGAAAATCGCTAATTATAAAAAAATCTTTTTCTTTTAAAAATCTTTTTACATCATCATCTATATAATTTTTCAATTCTTCAAAATAGTTTAAAGTATTACTTATATTATTTTTAAAATTTGAATTTACTTTAAAAAATTTCGGAATTATTTCATTTCTAAAAAGATTTCTTGTAATATCAATATCAAAATTTGTTTTATCTATACGATATTCTAATTTATTTTCATCAAGATATTTTAAAATTTCAGATTTTTCTAAATTCAATAATGGTCTTAAAATAAATCCACCCTCTAATTTCTCTCTGGTAGGAGAGGGATTAGTCATATTTATAAATCAAGTTAATTTACTTCATCTTGATAAATTAAAAAAGAAAGTTTCAATTTTATCATCTAAATGATGAGCTGTAAGCACTTTTTTTGTTTTATGAATTTCACAAATTGCTGAAAAAAACATATATCTTTTTTCTCTGGCTAATTCTTCAATTGATATTGAAGGATATAACTTATCTCTAATTTCTTTGATATTTGCACTAGCAATTTCAACTTGAAAATTTAATTTTTTTCATAAATTTTCTAAAAATTTTTCTTCTTCATCAGCCTCAACTCTAAGTTTATGGTTAAAATAACAGGCAACAATATTATTTTTAAATGTTGTTTTTAATAATTCATAAAGCAAAAACATACTATCAGGTCCAGTTGAACAAGCCAAAATAACTTTTTCATCTGGTGAATAATATTTTTCTAAAAATGATTGAAGGTTTAGGTCCATAACTTTAGAATTGAAAGTTAAGTAATAAATTAAATTTTAATAAATCTCTCATATGTAACATTCTTCACAATAAACTATCTCTTTTCTATCAGGACTATAAGTAGTTTTAATATTTTTTCAACATTTATCACACTTTCTATCAAAAAGTTTTCTAGGATTTCTTAAATTCATCCTATCAAGATGTCTTTGATCTGGATGTCTTTTTGGAATTGGTAAATTATGTTTTCTGTAAAATTCTAGTTCTTGAGAAATAATTCTAAATGGTTTTTTAGTTATTTCACATTCTATTGCCCGGTTTAGTATATCATCTGGAATATCTGAAATATTTTCTGGTAGTTTATTTGCTGGTATTATTTTATCTACTTTTGGAAATGGTGGTTCATAATCAGACCATTTGTAGAGATAAGGCAATGCCTTATCTCTACTGATTGGAAAATACTCCATTGCAACAGTTTCATTATACCCAAAAGGTGAAATTGAGCTTGGAAAAAATTCTCACCATTCTCAAGTATTCATCATATGTTCTATGATTTTTGATACTAATTCTTCATACTGTTCTTTGGTATATTGTTTGTTTAGAATACAGTAGGATTTATTTTTTAATCAAATACATCAGAAACAATTGGAACAAAAGAAACAATAATCACTGTAAAGCAAGTTTTTACAGTTATCCCATCAAGCAATACAAAAATGACAATTATATGCATAAGCTCAACATATAAGTGAATAATAAGAATTTTCTAAATTGTTATTACTATCACAATCATAACAATTTATTGCTTTATCAGTCATAAACGAGTAAGCAACATTTTCAGAATTATTTGAAATAAAACATTCTTTACAATTTTTTGATCACATTATATTGTCTCAGATACAATTTTCACTATTTGTTATACTTGCATATTTTGCAATATTTTTTCATAAAAACTCTATGAAATCTTTTTGCAAATTTTGTTTATTTTTTTTAAGTTCATTTAAGAATCTTTCTTTTTCAATATTATATTCTTCTTTAGATACTTGCTTATTAAATACACAATATTCTTGATTTATTAAATTGGTACAAAACATGCAATTTTTACATCATATACAAGATTTTAAAAAATAACTATCGCTGCAATTATTACATAAGTTGCAATAAAATAAATCATATGATTGTTTACAAAAAATACATTCATAACAGTTTTTATTTTCATAAGATCAATAACAGTCCATACAATCATTTGATTCAAAAATTGAATAACTATAATAACAATTTACATCATTAACTGCATGAATACACATATAACAATCTTTTAAAAAATCTGCATAATTGTTAAAAAAACTATTGTTCATATTTATTCATTGATCTAGTGCCATTCTTGGAACTATTTGAAATAATTCATTGTATTGATTAAAAAAACTTTTATTAAATTCAAAATCTTTTCAATAAACTATACTATCAAATTTATCCGAAAACCATATTTTTGGATCATAAACTTTATAGGGTTTATCTGGTGAATAATTTGAAATAATTTCTTTTCCTGAATAATCACAAGTTCTTTTATATAAATTTCTACAGTTTAAAAAAGATTGTCTGTTTTGAAATCTACAATCTGGGCAAAGAGTTGGTGAAGAAATATTATATTTTTTTCATCAAAAACTTGGTGAAATTTTTTCATAAAATTCTAAATCTTTATCTGTGATTTCAAAACTTGAATTACAGTGTCTACAAGTTTTTATTTCAACTATTTTTTCGTTTTGAAACATATTTTGATTTTAAAAAATAAATTTATATTTTAATAAATCTCTATATTATAACACTCTTCACAATAAACTATCTCTTTTCTATCTGGACTATAAGTAGTTTTAATGTCTTTTCCACATTTATCACATTTTCTATCAAAAAGTTTTCTTGGATTTCTTAGACTCATTCTATCAAGATGTCTTTGGTCTGGATGTCTTTTTGGTATTGGAAGATTATGTTTTCTATAAAACTCTAATTCTTGTTTAATTATACGAAATGGTTTTTTAGTTATTTCACATTCTATTGCCCAATTTAGTATATCATCTGGAATATCTGAAATATCTTCTGGTAATTTATTTGCTGGTATTATTTTTTCTACTTTTGGAAAAGGTGGTTCGTAAGTGGACCAGTTGTAGAGATAAGGCAATGCCTTATCTCTACTGATTGGAAAATATTCTTGTGCT
>JAQUKG010000037.1 GCA_028719245.1 Candidatus Altimarinota bacterium
AATATGCTTAATGCTGTTTTTGGGTCTAAATTTCAAGTTGGTTCATCTCAAATAATTATACTTGGTTCATGAACTAATGCTCTAGCAATACTAACTCTTTGTTTTTCTCAACCTGATAGTTCACTTACAAATTTATCTTTTTTTAATAAAAGTCATACTTGTTCTAAACTTTCTGGGACTTTTTTTATGATATCTTTATCTTTATAATTACAAACTTCCATTGCAAAAGCTACATTTTCATAAACTGTTTTTGATTCAAGTAATTTGTAATCTTGAAATATTACTCAAATATCTTTTCTATACTGTCTTAAAAATTTTTCTGAAACATTTTGATATAATAAGCTTCAATTATCTAAAACTATATCTCAAGTGCTTGGTTTAAAATCTCAAATAATACTTCTAATTAAACTAGTTTTTCAACTTCAACTAGTTCCAATTATAAAAACAAATTCTCAAGCTTTTATTTCTAAATCAATATTATCAATTACTTTTTTATTTCAAAATGCAAGTGTTAATTTATCTATTTTCAAATTATTTATTTTAAACAAAATAAAATTGGTGGTCCAAACGGGTTGAGGGACTAACTTCGTTATATTTAGCGACCTTCGATTTTGCTGATGAATTAGAGAATAAGTATCTAAAATTAAGAAATTATATTTTCTAAAATAGAAAAACTAAAAATCTATTTTTTCATCAATAAAATAATATTAGCTTTATTAAATATTAGTTGAACAAACTATGTTATTCTAACTATGTTACCCATAGAACAGAATTATATAAATATATGTTAAATAATCAAGCAGAAGTTTTGAAAATATGAGATTTTTTTGAGCAAGGTTATCTATGATTAATTTTGATAATAAAAAAGATAGCTTACTAATAAGTCAAACTATCAGAGTATTTTTTTATTATTTTAACTAAAAAATTTCTTTAAAATTTGTTTTACCAATATAATTCAATAATCAATATCATCTCTATTATTAATATTATATGTTGTAACATCTTTATTCCACCATTTCATAGATCATTCTATATAAGTAGTTTTATTTTCAGGATCATTAATATCTTCAGGCTTAACTCTTAATAATTCTAAAACTATTTTCGTTTTTTGAACTTTTAAAATAACACAATTTTTATTTCATATATTATATCCTATATAAGCATTTACAGCCTTTTCTTCAATTCTAGAATCTAAAGATATAATTCTTTCTTTCATTTCTTCATATAATTCCTTAGTTTTTTCCCATCATTCTTTAAAATGATCTTCTACATTATATGTTTTAATTTCTTTATTAACTTTTTCAAATTCATCAGTTTCAAATTTTGTTACTGTTTTAATACTTTCAGTTGTATTAGATGCTCTTATTGGATTAAAAACAACAACTCAGTTAGTAAATTGTTTAAGTTCCCATAATTCTATTGCTAAATCCTTAAAATTAATAGATTCTTTTTGATATCTATTAAACCCATCAGCAATAATAATAACTCTACTTTGAGACCAATCTATATCTTTTGTGTCTATAAATTTATTTCTTTTCTTTCATAGTTCTAATACAAAATCAGCCTTATTATTAAGCATTAAAGCAAGATAACTCATTCATTGATCTATAACTGAATAACTGTTTCATCTTTTATATTCAATAATTACAAATGAATTTGTTTCATTATCAAAAACTAAAGAATCAATTCTTAAGTTATTAAGCTGGAATTCAGTTTTTATAAATTCAAGTCAAAAAATATTTTCTAGATTAGCTTCAGTTAAAGATTGCATATCTTTTTCTAAATTGAATCAAATTTCTTTTACTTGAGATAATTTTCAAGAGTTATTATTATATATTTGCATAAGATTTTTTATTAGAAATTAAATAATATTATATTTTTTCTTTCTTTGTTCAAAAGCCTTTTCTCATCATTCAACAATATCACATACATGCTCATTTATTCATTGTGAATTTAATATAGATATATTTAGTTTAGCTTCATCAAGAAATTGTGTATTTTCTAAACTTCAAGAGATATATTGGAACTTCTTTTTATCAATATTAGGTGTTCAATTACCATGTTGATTAGCAACAATTACTTCTTCTGAATCAGCTGTAACTACAACATTTGGATTATGAGTAGCAACAATAATTTGTCTTTTCTTTTTCTTTTTCTTTAAATATTCTACTAACTCATTATAAATAGATCTGTTATCTAAATCATCCTCAGGTTGATCTATTAATATAGGGCATTCTTTATTACTAAAATCTAATAGTAACTTTAAAACAACAAAAGCTTTTTTTCAATCTGACATTTCTAAAAAATTATCACTTTCATATATAAGATCAAAGCTTATATCGTATAAACACTGACTCATAATTCTTTTTGAAAAAGTTTCTGAATTATAAGATGACCTATAAGATAAATTTCATTTAATTATATCAGAAAATAATGAAAAAATCTCAGTAGAGTTTCCATCTATATATTTTTTATTATCAACCGTTCTATTATCTAATGCATTTGATAAAATATCTCTATAAATATTTTCTTTATAATTTATTTTAGCCTTTATCTCTAATCAATCTACATTATCTGATAAGACATCAACAACTTCACTAGTTTTAAATTCAAAGTTTTTATATAATTTTTTGATATTTTCAATAATTGAATTTTGTTGTTTATCTAAACTAGATATTTTATTTATATTCTCTTCTATCTTGAATAATTTACTTTTTTGAATTTTTAATTTATCTTCAATCTCTTGTATTTGTGAAGATTCATTAAAAGCTAATAAAACTTTCTTATAAATTTCATCCTCAAAAATTTTCTTAATTTCTATATCTATCTCTAAATTTCTTTTTTCAATACTTTTACTAATCTCAATTAATTTTAGTTCAAAATTTTCTTTAAAAGCAGTTTTTAATTTTCAATATTCTTCATTAATTAAAGTTTTTCTATTTTCATCTAGTACAACTAAAAGTTCATAATCAATATTATCCTTAATAAAATTATGTGATTTTAGTTTTTCAATATTTTCTAAATCATTTTTGTTTAAATCTATCTTTTTTTGTAATTTTTCTAACTCAATCTTAAAATCATCATACTTTTGTTTTTCTGAATCATTAATTTCTGTTTTAGTGTTATTTTTTATTTCTTTTTCTAATTTTTCAATCTCTAAATTTACTCAATCTTTATCTCATAACTCTAACAATAGTTGTCTAACTTTTTGTAAATCATTAATAATTTGAAATAAATCAGATACTTGTACTGATATATTTTTGGAATTTATCGAGGTAAAATTTCTATATTCATCTAAGTCTTTAGATTTTCACTTTTCTCTAAGAATATTTTCTATAACATTATCCAAATCCTTTGTATTTTTAGCAAGTTCATACATATAACTTTGTTGAAAATACTCAACTTCTCTTTCATATTCTTCTTTTCAATCTTTCCAAAAAATTCTTATATTTTTTGATATAGAATCAATAAAATCTTTATATTTTTCTTTTGATTCTCAATTAAATATTGGTTTATTTTCTAATTTTAATTTTAATGCAATTGAAGCAAGTAATATAGATTTTCAAGTAGATCTTCATCATATAATAGAATTTAAATTTTGATTAAATAATATTTCTTTATTATTAATCAAATCACTATTTATCTCTATTCTATCAATTGCCTGATATCATGTTTTTTCCTCAGGCTTGTTTGATTGAATTATTACCCTTTCAGTAGGCTCATAAATAATTTGTTTTAATCATTCAAATGTTGGATCTGCTTTAATCCAAGTAAAATTTCAAGCATTATCATTTGATAAGACATCTTTTAGACATCTTGAATCACTACATAATGTAAAATTAAAATTAGAAATAAATTTATTGTTAGATCTAATATAAGCAGTTGTTATATCTGCTCACTCCTTATTTTTTGATTGTAATATATTTACTTTTTGCTCATTAAATATATCAGCTAAAAATGTTCTATCAGTTTTAGTTCTCTCTTGAAATAAGCCATTTGATGAATTACAATGAGCATAAATAATTACTCATCATATTTCATTAACTATATTTATTAAGTTTTTATTAGTTATATGAGAGACTGTTAGAACTCAATTTTCCTTTGGATTATTAATATTTATTTTTGAAAGAAAGGTTTTAATTCATTCAGAATATGTATTTTTTCAATAAGGTATAGATCAAAAAAATACTAAAGTATGTATTCCTCAGACATTAACCTCTACTCAAGGTATAATTTTTATTATGGTATTTTTAGATTCATTAACTAATGCATCTAACAAATATTCATCATAATAATTATGATCTGTTATTCATACGGCTCATATATTTTCATTGAAAATATCAATGTAATTTAAAAATACTTTTGCATAATTTTTAGCTCTAGTTTTTTTATCATCTACAGCATCTGTAAAGTAATAGGTTTTTGAATCATATTTTTTTAATAATTCTTCAGATCATATTTTTTCTATTATCTTTTTTAATTTTTCAGGATTATTAGTTTTTAAATCATCAATATAGCTATCAATTGATATATATCAATCATCTATTATTGTTTGAACTTGCAAATCCCATTTTCTCCATTCAGATCATCTCTCAAACATAAATAATAAATACTTAAATAAATAAACTATTTTCTAATTTTCTCAATCATTTCATCAATCATACTATTTAAAATAGTAAAAAATCTTGAATAGTATTTTTTCATTTTTCATTCATCTATATCTTTTGCAAACTTATCAACATTTTTAATCATATTAGTTATTTTTTCATTATTTATAGAAGAATTTGGATTTATTGAATTAATAATTGAAAGTTCTACTAATTTTTGAATTTTTACCAATATAATTTTTTCAAATTCATAAACTGATTTTTCAAGCATATTTATTACCTCTTTCTTTTCATTTAGTAATAATTTAATATCAGCTTCTTTTCATGATTCAAAGTAATTTTTAGCTTCTCTAAAGTATACATCTAAAAACTTATCAATATTAATATTTAAATCATTTTGGATATTTTTTATTTTATCATCATAAAAAAATATTTTCCACATAAAGAAAAAAAATTGAATACTTTCTTCTTTTTCAATTATATTATCAATATTTTCAATTAAATCTCATTTTTTTAATTCTTCTATTTTATCTAAAAAGAAGTAGTTTTCTTCATTATCATTTTTAGGTATCTCACCTTTAGTTTCATCTAATAACTCTATAAATAGAATTTCAATTTCACTTTTATGATCAGTAAAAATAGACTTTAGTCTAGATCTTATAATTTCTTTATTTTTTGAATCTTCTTTTTTTGTTTTTCACCATTTAAATCAATTATTAAATTTTTCTAAAATTGTAAAGATACTTAAAATATCCATTTATTTATAAATTAAAAACTAAGCTAATAACTTCTCCAATTTATTTTTCCATTTTTCCCAATCAGGCATTTGGGAAGTTTGTATTTCATAAAATCTTTTAGTGTGTCCGAATTCTAAAAGATGAGTGCATTCATGTGTTAAAACATATTCAATACATCATCTAGGAGCTCTTATAAGGTCACTATTTAACGATATATTTCATTTCTTACTACAACTTCACCATCTATTAGACATTTTTCTAATTGAGATTTTATTTGGTTTTACATTGAGATTTTCAAACTTTTTTATTACATATTCTCAATATATTTTAAATTTTTCTTTTGCATTATTCATATACCATTCATTTACTACTTTTTCAGTATTTTTTATATTTTTAACAAAAACCATAAAAAATTTTCATTTTAATTTAACTCATTCATCTTTTTCAGTTTTTTCAACTTTTAAAATATATTGTTTTCAAAGATACAAAAAAGTTTCTCAAGAGGTATATTTTCTTGGAGTTAACTTTGGATGAAAATCACTAAAAAAATTTATCTGTTTAATAATCCAAGGTGCTTTTTTTCTAACTCTATCTAAAATAGATTCCAATTTAATATTTTCTGGAGCTCTTACAATTACATCCATGTCAGGAGTAACCTCAATTGCAAGAGTTTTTCTATCTAATTGTAATAGTGTAAATTTAATAACCTTAGTTCAAAAATTTATATTTTGTAATGTTAACATTTTATCTTTGCTATTCATATAATTTTTTCTATAAAAGAATCTATTTTGTTAATTCAAACCTCTAAACCACTTTTTGATTTAATTTCATCATAAACCATATCAAAAATTTGAATTTTCATACTATTTATCACATCTCTATTATTTTGCCAATCAACTATAACCATTCCATTGATTATATTATCAGCTTCAATACTTAAAGAGATAGAAAGCTTTTTTGAGATATCCTCAGAAACATTATTTTCAATAAAAAACTCACGAGCAACTCAATAAAATGCTTTTGTAGTATCTTTTCATCTTATTTCTTCAGGGAATGTATCATCTTTATGAGATAATACATTATTCATAATTTCAGTAACTCTCTTTAAATATTCAGTTTCACTTATACGATGTTCTTCATATGCTTTTATAGTATCTTTTAACATATCAGAGAATTTCTTATAAAAGGCTGGATCTTCTTCCATTTTTTCTTGAATATGTTTTGATGTACGAGAAGCAATTGTATCAGCTCTAGCAGAATCTCATTCTTTTTTACTTAATTCAGCTTCAAATTTATCTTTTTCAAATATATTTACTTTTTCAACAATAGTAGTTACTTCATCACTAGAAATATGAGTATCAATTAGTTTTTGAATTTGTCATTCATATTTTTTATAATCGATTTCATCTGAGAATCTAGAAGCTACTGATTGACGAATCTTATAAAACATATTCATGTCTTTTTTATAAGTTTCTAATAACTCAGGATCTTCTGAATTATGAAAATCAATTGAAGAAAGTGCTATTTTCAAAGACTTTCAATATTCTCTTAATTTATTATAAAAATTTTCTCTTTTTTCTTCATCTCTTAATAATTGCTCAAATGCTTCTAAGTCATGTTTATTTTTAATCGTTTTAAAAATTTCCCATATATCTGAATGTTTTTGTGGAAGTTTAGCTATTTCTACATTTATATTTGTAAAAGTTCATTTCAAATCCTCTGAATCAAATTCTCAAGCTGAAGAATAGTTTCTTAAGGCTTCATCTAATTCAGATAAAACACCATAATAATCTATAATAAATCAAAATTCTTTATTTTCGGCTACTCTGTTTACACGAGCAATAGCTTGTAATAAAGTATGTTCTTTTAGGCTTCTAGTAAGATATAGAACAACATTTTTAGGAACATCAAATCAAGTTAATAATTTATCAACTACAATAATTATTTCAGGATTATTTTTATTTTTAAATCTACTTATTATATTATCATTATATTTCTTTGAATTTCCATGTTCAGCCATCATACGATCCCAAAATCTTTTTATAAGATCTTCAGATTTTTCATAAACACTTTCTTCTCATTCTCTTTCATCAGGAGGAGAAATAACTACATCACTACTAACAATACCTATCTCATCTAAGTATTTCTTATATTTTATAGCTGATTCTTTACTTTGGCAAACTAATTGACCTTTAAATCAAGTTCATTGCCAATTATCTCTATAATGAATACTTATATCCCAAGCAATTGCATATATTTTTTGATCTGCTATATTTAATTGATCAGCACGACTAAATTTTTTCTTTAAATCAGCTTTTTGTTTATCTGTTAAATCCTCTGAAATCCTAGCAAAAAAAGTATCGATAGCCCTTGAATTTACTTTTTGTTCTACATATCTTCATTCATAAAGAAGTGGAACAACTGCTTTATCTTCAACAGCTTGATCAACTGTATATTTATCAATTATTCAACCAAATTTTTTAGCAGTACTTTTTTCATTTTTTAATAATGGAGTTCAAGTCATTGCAATAAAACAAGCATTTGGAAGAGTTTTTTGCATTTGAATATTAAAATCACCATACTGAGTACGATGTCATTCATCAATTAAGACAAATATATCATGAGAAGTTAGAGGCTCTTTTATTTTGTTAACAGTTGCAACGAATTTGTTTATAACAGTAGTAACAACTGCATCAGATTTTCATTCTAATAATTCAACAAGATGAGCTCAAGTCGATGCTTTATTAACTACTATTCAACATTTTTTAAAAGTATCGCTAATTTGTATATCTAAATCAGTTCTATCAGTAACAAGAATAATTTTTGGATTTTTTATACTTTTATCAGTAATAATAGCTTGTGCTAACATTACCATTGTTAAAGATTTTCAACTTCATTGTGTATGCCAGATTACTCAACCATTTCTTTTTCCTCAAGTAATATGAGAAATCCTTTTCATAGTTTTTCAAATAGCAAAATACTGTTGATACCTAGCTATTTTTTTAATTCAATCATCAAACAAAATAAAACCAAAAATAAGATTTAGTAATCTTTTGGGTTCACATAAATTTAGTAAATATTCATCTTGTAAAGTTGGTTCTATTTTTTCATTTTCTAAATTATCAAAATAAGAACGAACATATTTAAATCTGTCTCAAAAAAGTTTATTTTTATCATCTAAACTTAAATGAGTATTTCTTATTTTAAGAATATTTTCTTTATAATTTTTCTCTTCATTTTCTGATTCAAATTTCTCATTCCAATGAGCCCAAAACTCTTCAGGAGTTCAAGTAGTAGCATAAAGAGCCTTATTTGTTGCAATACTCATAACTAATTGAGAATAAACATACAAATGTCTAATTCAATCTTCTTGTTGATTTCTGATATGTTGAGAAACAGCCTGTTTTATAGGATCTCTCATATCAGGTCTTTTGCACTCTATAACACAGATAGGGATACCATTTATAAATAAAACTATATCAGGTCTATAACTTTGTTTTGATCATGTTCTTAGAACTTCAAATTCTTCAGTTATATGAAAAACATTATTTTCAGGATTTTTCCAATCAATATATTGTAAATTATAACTTTTCTTATCTCATTCAATACTTTGTTCTAAAGTTTTTCAAAGTGTAAGTAAATTATAAACATATTCACAAGCACTAACATATCATTCATTGAATGGTAGTTCTTTTAAAGTAAGGATTCATTTTTCAATATTTGCATCAGTAAAATCACTAGTTTTTTGTAAACCAATTTTAATTTTATCTTTATTAATTTTATGTAATTGCTCTCTTAATATATTATCAAGCAAAACTTGACTAGTTTTTCAATCTCTCAAAGCTAGAGCTTCATCAGGTGTAATATATTTGTATCACAACTTTTGAAGCATTTGTAGAGCAGGTATTTGAGAAATATGATCTTCTAAAAAACTTATTGTAGACATGTATTTTATAGATTAAATATTATATTTTTACTCTTGTTTTTCCCGTAAGTAGTTGTTGCATTAAACCTTTCTTTTGTAGTTCTAATTTTGCTAATTTTTCTTTATATTCATTTAATTGTTCTGTAGCTTTATCTAATACATCAGCTATTGCTTTTTGCTCTTCGACTTTTGGTATTTTAACTTCTAACTTTAAGAAATCTTTTTTACTTAAAACTCTATTTCTTCAAGCTCAACCAGGAGATATTTGATCAAGCATATATTTAAATTTTTTTTGAATTATCAAATATCTAAAATATCTATGTATTGCTTTATCTAATTTAAAAGTATAAGTTGGAAATCTATGAGAAACAAGTCATCCATCATCTTTTTTATTTGCTATTGCAATAGCTTGTTCCCATGCAAAAGTTATATTTACTATTAAATCATCTTCTTTTACTTCATACAAAATATCAATAGCAATATCTTCAGGATCAAAATCATTTTTATGAAATAGTCATTTTCAATGACTTCTAACTCAAAGAGCGAAGAAATTTTCTGAAGGTTTATCTACTGGTCTTGGTGAATAATTCAAACATTCATCTAATTCTAAAGTATGCCATTTTTCACTAAATCAAGGCAATCTTACTTTTCAATTTAATAATTGTAATTGTAATCACTTGTTTCTTAATTCTATTTTTTGAATAATTTGTTTTGTAATTTCTATTTGGTTATAACAAGTATTTAGTATTTTTGCTATTTTTTGTTGTTCAATTAATGATTTAGAAAATCAAATTTTTATTCATTCAATATCTGTTTTTGAAATATTTTTTATTCAAACTCATTTATATAAAATTCACCAATGATTTTTTCTAAAAAATAAATAATGATATAATAAAGAATTATTTAAAATATTTGGATTTATAGAGTTAAATACATAGTTATGTCAACTTACTCAAAATTTTCAATTTACATAATGTATATTTGCAGATCATCCATCTCATATAGATATATATTCTCAATCAAAATCATATTTATCAGTATAGAGATTATCCCACTCTCAAGATTTCAAAAAAATATATTTTTTTTCTAATCAATACGGATATCATTCTGTTGCTGGTCTTCATGTTTTTGGCATAAATTTTATAACCTCATTTAGTTCTTTACTTATCCAATCTTCAGGAATTTCTCATAAATGAGTAATAAACTTATATCAAGGTTTTGTAATAGTTTGTTTTTGCATGGTTTAATTATTAAGAGGCTTACTAAAATTTGTTTCCATTTTCTTTTCTGGATCAATATAATCTAAATAATAATGTCATTGTAATAGCTTTACAACATTTGTTAAATCCTTATTTTTTTCTATTTCAAATTTTCATTCTTGGTTAATTTGAATATTTTCTCATAAAAATGTAGTAGCATAATTATTATATTTAGTTCTTACTTCTAAATCAGTAAAGTTAATATTATTGTCATCAATTATCTTTGCTATATTTTTATGTAATCTATCTCAAAGCTTACTTTTATCAAAATTATCTTTAATTACAAAAAAATCTTTTTCTAAAAAAGTATTTACCTCTTCTTGACTTGCAGTTCTATAAAAATCAGATAATCAATCAAAAATGCTTTTTGCTCTAGTATAACTTTTAAAATAAAGTTTATTTGTACCATCAAAATAAACATCTACTTGTCAGTTAAAAGTAATAGAATTTTGTTGTTCTATTATTTCAGGTCAAAGATCTGAAAATCATAAAAATTTTGTACTCCTAACAAAATAACTTTTAATAATTTTTGTAAAAATAATTTTATTATCTTCTACTAAATAACATACTTCAATATCATCATAATTATCTTTTGTAATTTTATTCAATTCTCAACTTCATGTAATTGAAGTTTTGTATTCATCTATCATACTACTTATTTGTTCAGAAGAAAGATTAACAAAAAACCATTCGTCATTTTCTAGTTTTGTATTAAAATTATACTCAACCTCATTTTCTATATTTGGAATTGAATAAAAATTTATTTTCTCTAATTCTGAATCAGAAGAAAAAATTTTAACATGTGTATCATTTTTAAGTTTTGCATTAAATCTTTTCATATTATTTTTCTAAAAAAGTAAAATTATTTATACCAATTAAATTGTTTATGCTATCTATATTTTTTAAATCTTTTCTTTTTGTTATAAGAGTAAAAGTTGTTGTATTATCAGATTTAATTTCATAAAACCTATATCAAAAAAATAATAAAAATGGATTAAAATATGATACTGAATCAAGTTTTAGCCAAAATAGAAATAAGATTATCATTAAAAATATTGTTTCAAAGGTTAAATTTTTTTCATTAAATGACAAAGCTATAACAAATAGTCATATATAAACTGGTAAAAAAGATCATTCTATAGGTTTTATTTCTTTTACAGTTATTGTTTCACCATTACCATCAAATAAAAACTTCTTAGCTAAATAAATAGAAAAATATGAAAATAATAAAATGATAATTAAAAATAATAGATATTTTATAATTATCAGATCTGAATTTAACTTACATAACCATGTATTTGATATATCAATGAAAGGAATATCTATTCTTTTTCAAATCAATAAAAACAATATTATTCAAGAGAAAGAGCTTATAGACAAAAATAATGGTATAAATTTTATCTTAAACAGTTTAATAATTTTCTCTCTCATATTTTCTATTTTAAATGTTAAAATTTATTTTTCTCATTACTCCAAATTTTTATTATCTTCACTCTTCAATCTCCTTTCAACTTTTACAATACTATCACTTGCAGGAAGTTCCTCTGGCATAGTATTTCAAAGTTTTTTTATAGTTTCTCTTACTTCTTTTCATACTTCAAAATGTGCTTTATTTGCACTTTGTTCTCATTTTATCTTATTTCTTCTAAGTTTTGCTTCTGCCTGTGTTGCACGAAATAAGTTTGCTGCAAGTTCTTCACTTCACATATGATCAAGAATTTTTTGAGATTTTTTAAGTCATTTTTTTGCATGTATTCAAGTTGCATCAAGTCAGTTATAAAGCCCCATATATCAATAATTTGTAAAAGTTCAATAATTTTTTACTCATGCTTTATCTGCTGTTTGAGCCAAAGACGAAT
>JAQUKG010000038.1 GCA_028719245.1 Candidatus Altimarinota bacterium
TTTAAATTTAATTTATAAATTATGTCAATAATAGCTTTACAATCATTATCACAAAAATTTTGACTAAACTTATGGATAGTAAAATCTTGGTTTCTACAAGGTGCTTTTTTTGATCTAAAATCTGGAACTAAATTTTTTGAAGAAAATATTGAAATAATTAAAGCTACTCCTTTTGTAAAATGGGTTTGATGAAAAAGACAACTTATATCACAACTTGAAAAATTATTTCCAAAAGAATTTAATAATTATTTTGAACCATTTGTTTGAGGTGGAGCTGTTTTTTTCAATTTACAAAAAGAAAAATCATTTTTATCAGATATAAATGAAGAACTTATAAATACTTACAAAGTTATCAAGGAAAATCCTAAAAAATTAATCAAGTTTTTAGAAACTTGTGAATATTCTGCATATTTTTATGAAGATATAAGATCTTGGGATAGACAAGAAGACTGGCAAAAAAATTATAGTGAAATTGAGAGAGCTTGAAGATTTATTTATCTAAATAGAACTTGTTTTAATTGACTTTATAGAGTAAATAGTAAATGACAATTTAATGTACCAATGTGAGCATACAAAAATCCCGATTTTGTGCAAAAAGAAAATATAATAAATACTTCAAAATTACTAAACAAAACCAAAGCAGAAATAAAACTTCATAGTTTTGATAAAGTTTTAGAAAATGCTAATTCGGGAGATTTTATTTATTTTGATCCTCCATATGATACTTTGAGCGAAACAGCTAATTTTACAAGCTATAATGAAAATTGATTTGGTAGAGAAATGCAAAAAAAGTTGGCAGAAGTTTTTAGAAAATTAGATGAAAAATGATGTAAAGTTATGCTTAGTAATCACAATACTCCATTTATAAGAGAAATTTATGATTGATTTAGATTTGAAATAGTAAAAGCTAGAAGAAATGTGAATAGTAAAGCAAGTGGAAGAGGTGAAGTTGAAGAAATTGTAGTGATGAATTATTAGTTTAGTTTTTAATTTAAAAAAATATGATTAAAGAATGAAAATGATGATGAAATACTAAAACTTGACTTCATTTTGAAGGAAAAGTTTCTTTTGAGCAATTATTATCAAATTTAGATGGTTATAAGGTTGAAAAAAAAGAACATTTTAAGGAAGCTTTTAATGTTTATTTTGATTGAAATAAAATTGCTGAAACATATAAAAAACATGATTTATATAAATGATTATTAATTCCAAAATGAATTGATTTTAAATGAATAATATCTAAAAAATTACTTCCAGACAATGCTATATATGTAATATCTAATGATACTTTATTTATTATTGAAATTAAATATCAGCAAGTTGCATGATCTGTAGATGAAAAACTTCAAACTTGTGATTTTAAAAACAAACAATATAGAAGATTATTAAAACCTATTTGAATAGATGTTAGATATTGTTATATTTTAAGTGATTGGTTTATGAAACCAGAGTATAAAGATGTATTAAACTATATACAAGCAATGGATTGTCATTATTTTTTTTGAGAACTCCCTCTGGATTTTCTATGATTACCTACAAAAAATCATTAAAGTAAACTAAAACAGTTGACTTTAATTTTAAAATGAATATAATAACCATGCTAGAAAAAGAAATAAAAGATTTTTTGCAAAAAAATAATTTAAAACAAGCTGATATTTATAGTAAACTTGATATTTCAAAACAAAATTTTTATAAAGCTATAAGAACCAAAAATTTTGAAAATCCTACTTTGCTAAAGATTTTAAATTTTCTTTGACTAGAAATTATTATTTCATTAAAAAAAACAAATGATTGATTGATTAAAAAGTCTAAAGTTTAAAAAGCTCTATTGTCTTCCAAATGAAAGAATAAGAGAAAATACAAAAATGGATTTCTTTGTATTTTGTGGTAAAAATTTGGATTGGTATTTTTCAAGAAAAAATAAAGATAGTGAATTAGAATTATTTAAAAATGTTGAATTAACAAGAGAGTATAATAAAGAAAAATTTATAGATAGAGATTGGGATGATAATGATTGATTATATTTACAAACAATTTAAAAAATGACTAAAATACTAAAATCTCCTCCCGAAAACTTTGAACTTGAATGTTCTACAGTTTGGTCATTTCCTCGCAGATGAAATTGGGCAACACATAACAGTAAATACAGATGAAATTGGTCTCCTGAAGTAGTTAGAAACTTAATTTTAAGATATTCTAAAGAGTGAGATTTTTTATTTGATCCTATGATTTGAGGTTGAACTACTGCAATAGAGTGTAAACTTTTAAATAGAAATCTTTTTGCATATGATGTAAATCCAAACTCTATAGAATTAACAAAACAATTATTAAATTTTAATAGTGATTTTAATTCAAAAGTTGAAATAAATTACTCAGATGCAAGAGAAAAACACGGAGATTTAAAAGATGAAAGTATTGATTTTATTCTTACTCATCCTCCTTATGTTGATATAATCAAATACAGTGATTGAAAAATAAAAGAGGATTTATCAAACATACACTCGCTAGATGAATTTTGTGATGAGATAGAAAAAGTAGCAAAAGAGTGTTTTAGAGTTTTAAAGAAAGATAAATATTGTGCTATACTTATTTGAGATACAAGAAGAAATAAACTTTATCAACCTTTGGCTTTTAAAGTTATGGAAAGATTTTTGAAAGTTTGATTTGTTCTTAAAGAAGATATAATTAAAGAGCAACATAATTGTAAAGCAACTTGATTTTGGGTTAATAAATCAAAAGATGCAAATTTTTTACTAATTATGCACGAACACTTATTTATATTTAAGAAAGTATAGTTAATTTCTTTGCCACTTTATGAAAATAAAAAAATTTTAAATAAATTATATTTATTAAAAACAATCAAAAAATAATTAAGATTCAAATAAAAAGTGATAAAAAATCTAAACTAAAATATTTTATAAAATGAAAAATGACTTCTAAAAAAATTACTCAAAAAATCAAACTAAATAAAAGTCATACAAAAACTAAATAACCAAATTCAATATTTAAAGCATTAATTAACTTAGATTTATTTCATCATAAGGTATTTAATAATTTTATTTTATTGTTTTTAAAAGTTGATAAAAAAGTAATTGAAACTATGAAACTTAAAAAAGAAAAAATAAATATATAAAATAAACACAAATAAATTACAACTAATATTTGATTTGTAATATTTATAACTATATCAATTATTTGTTTTGTTTTAATAAAAGTTAGGTAATTTCAAACTTCTTTTGATAAAACATTTTCAATATTTTTGGGTTTAGAAATTTCCTTATATGATAAAATATAATTTTTTGGATAATTTATGAAATCTGATTTTAAGAGCATAAAATAAAAAAATGGATTTGCTCAATTTCTAACAGATTCTCTAAAATTTTGAACTTTTAAAGTTTTATCTAAACCAGCCACACTAAAAATAATTTCATCTCAAATTTTTAATCAAAGATTATTAGCGAAATCTATATCAACAGAAACTCCAGAAGAAGTTAATTTATTTCAATATAATATTTTATTATCAAGATTATTTGTCGTTGAAAAAAATTCTCTTGAAAATTCTCTTGAAACTTTTGAAGTATTGAGAAACTGCTCTAAAGTTTTTCAATTTATTTTTGTTATTTTTAAAGAAACAATTTCATATATTTCACTATCTAAAAAATATTTTTTAATAACTTTCTGGTCTTTTTCTTGCACATTTATAACAAAAGTATCATTTGAGTTTTTTGTAATATTTTGCAAATATGACAGAAAACTCCCAGAAAAAACATAAAAAATAAATATGGAAATAAAAGAAATAATTCCGGATAAAATTATTAAAAATGAAACATTTCCTGGTTTAATTGTTGAACGAATTGCATCAAAGAGATAAAAACTTTTTAATCTATGCTTTAAAAATTTGAAAATATATTTTAATAAATATTCAATCAAAATATAAAACAAAATTATAACAATAATAAAGCCAAAACTATATAAAAAACTATTATTTATCTCTATTCAAGAAATTAGATTTATTCATAAAAATCAAATAAAAATAAGTCATAAATAAATTATATAATCTTTAAAATCAAAATTTGAAAAATTATTATTATCATTTAAAAGAACTCAAATATCTGATTTAAATATTTTATAAATTGGAGAAAAGAATCAAACAATAAGTAAAATTATTGTTATAAAAAATCACTTATAAAAAGATTCTAATTTTGAGGTAAAAAAATCGTATTTTAAAGCAAATAAATACATTACTCAAATATTTATAAAATATGCAAATAAAAAACTAAAAATAAATATTCAAAATAAAATCAAAAAATTATAATAAAAAATACTTCTTTTTTTAAGTCAAAAAATGTTTAATAAAGCAATAATTCATTTTATTTTTTTAAAAAAAATTTCCAAAGATAAAATTATAATAAAAAATGTTAAAATAAAAACTATTAAATCAAAAAAGTTTATAAAAACATAAAATCTGTCTGTAATATTTGAAATATTTTCATTTCTATCATCCAAAGTTTTTATTCTAAAATCTTTTAAATTTATATCATTTTTTATACTTAAAAGTAAATTTTTATTAATTTCAGTTTTAAACTTAAAATAATATTTATATTCAAGTCTAGAGTTTGTAGAATTTAGAGTATTGTCAAAGTTATTAATTGGAAGATAAATATTATTTTGGCTTGTATAAACACTTACATCTCAAATAGGAGATTTTTTGATAATTCACTTTACTGCATAATTTTTTCAAAGTATTTCTATATTTTTTCAAAATTTTTCATAAGTTGTTTCATCAATTATTAAACTTCAAGAATTATTCAAAATATCAAATTCAAATTGATTATAAAATGGATAATTTGGAGTATGATAAATTAAATTTACTAAAACTGGATTTTTTTTACTATCAAAAATAGTTGAATTTACTCAAATAGTTTTTGCTATTTCAAAATTATTTTTATATTTTTCTAAATAGTTTTCATTTTTGAAATCATACTTTGATGATAAAACCAAATCTCATCAAACCAAAGGTTTAATTTGAGACTGCAAATAATCTTTTACTGATAAAATAATATTATTTCACAAACTGTAAGAAAATAGACTTAAAAAAACTGCTAAAAATAGAAATAAAAAATATTTTTCTCAAGATTTAAAAATAATTTTTGTAATTTTTAAGAACATAGAGTTTGAAATTAATATTATAAATAAAATGATTATAAAAAATAAACAAAAAAATCAAAACATTCGTTTTGATTTTTTTGTTTATTTTTTACATATCATCTTGAAAATAATTTATATAATCTTCTTCTTTAATAATTCAATTATCTCTAAGATTATCAGCATAATTTTTCATAGAAATCATTCAATCAGATTGTCACATTTCTATTGTATTACTTATTTGAATTAAATCTCAAGATCTAATTAAATTTCTAATTCAAGGTGTCATCATCATTATTTCATAAATTCAGACTCTTCATCAACCAATCTTTTTTATAAGTCTTTGTGATAAAACTCAAAATAATATATCTCATAATTTATATCTAACTGAATGTTGTAATTCTGGATGAAAAAAGTTTACAAGTCTTGTAATAGTTTGAACACTTCAAGCTGTATGTAGGGTTGAAATAACTAAATGTCAAGTTTCAGCCAATTCCATAGCTGCCTCAACTGTTTCTTTATCTCTCATTTCTCAAACCATAACTATATCTGGATCTTCTCTCATTGCTGCTCTTAATGCTGTAGCAAAACTATGAGTATCTTTTCAAATTTCTCTTTGAGAAAATATTGATTTATCATCTTTAAAAATAAATTCAATTGGATCTTCAATTGTTAAAATATGTTCTCTTCTAGATTTATTTATTGCATCAAGAATTGAAATCATTGATGTTGATTTTCAGCTTCAAGTTGGTCAAGTAACCAAAATTAATCATCATTTAGCTTTTGTAAATTTTTCAACTCATTTTGGTAAACCTAATTCTTCTATAGTTTTTGGAGTTGATGCAATTTTTCTTAAAACAAAAGCTAATTTTCATAGCTTAAAAAATGCATTAACTCTAAATGAAGTTCAGTCAGTATGAATGTATGCAAAATCTGTATCTTTTTTATCCAAAAATGATTTTGCTACTTCTTTGTCATCACTTAATAGTTCAAGCAGTATTTGTCTTGTTTTAATTCTGTCAATTACTGATCATCAAACTTTTCAAAGTTCTCAATCAATTCTAAATCATATTCTTTCTCACTCTGATATATGAATATCTGAAGCTCAAATTTTTATACAATGATCTAATATTGGTCAGATTGTTAAATTTGCCATATAAGCTAAAATAATTAATATATATTTATTTTATTTTCTTTGAAATTTCTAATGAATTTAATTTCATTTTTTCAATTGAGGATATATCTAAATCTATAGCATTATCTTCATCTTCTAAATCTTTTATTTCTTTTTCAAGTTCTGAAACTTGTTTTTTCAACATTTTAATTTGTTCATTTAAATCATCTACTTTTGCTTGTTTTGATGATTTAGTTTTAGAAATATTTCACTTTCTAGTTTGCATTTTTAATATTGCCTCATCTAGTATATTATTTCTATTTAAACCTTGTTTTTCCTCATCTTGAATAAGTTCCTTTTTATTTTCTGAAACTTCTTCATTAACAATAGAAACTTGTTTTTCTTCTTTAGGTTCTTCAACTATGTTTAGAGAAGGAATATCTTGGTTATTTTTATTATTTGGAATATTATTCAATTCTTCTGATATTAATTGTTCATCATTATTATTTTCTTTTGTTTGAATTATATTATCCAAAAAATTAATAGAATTATCATCACTTGAATTATTACTTCAAAATAAGCCTATATCATCATTTTTTGTATCATTAGAAGAAATATTTGAATCAAAATTAAAGTTAATCAAATTATTATCACTTGTATCATCATCGCCTAGAATAATTAAATCTTCGTCATTTTGTGTCGCAATTGCCATAAAATTAATATTAATAATTAAAGTATATGTAGATTGTATCACATATTTTTTTTATTTGCAAAAAAAAACTAAAGAAATATAATGCAAACACTTTTTTTATTTTATAATTAATTTTTTAATATGGATATGTCAAAAATGTGAGAAATGATGAAACTACAACAAGAAGCAATGAAAATACAAAAAGAATTAGAAAATACGGTTATTGAAGCTGAAGTTAATTGACTTGTTATTTCAATTAACTGAAAAATGGATGTAGAAAAAGTTGATTTTGAAACTTTAGATTTAATTCCTTGATTAAATGATTCTCAAAAAGTAGCATTACAAGAAGCTATAAAAAATGCTTACAATAAATGATCAAAAAAGGCTCAAGAAGTTGCATCATCTAAAATGCAATGAGTAATGTCTCAAATGTGATTAAATATGCCAGCTGGATGATTACCTTGAATGTAATAGTAAATATATTAAAACAGTATTTTAATAACTAAATTTTTTTTATGTCAGAAAATGAAAATATTGAAGATTTAAACTTAGAGAATGAAGAAAATGAAACTTCTCCAGAAATAGAACAGACAGAAGAAAGTAAACAAGCAGAACAAACGGCTATGTCAATTTGAATAACTTATGAATGAGACAGTAATAGAAATATTAATGATGAAATGGAAACTTGTTATATAGATTATGCAATGAGTGTAATAGTTTCAAGAGCATTACCAGATGTTAGAGATTGATTTAAACCAGTTCATAGAAGAATACTTTTTGCTATGAATGAATTGTGATTGAGAGCAAGTGCAAAATTTAGAAAATCTGCATCAGTAGTTTGAGAGGTACTTTGAAAATATCATCCACATGGAGATAGTTCGGTTTATGAAGCTATGGTTCGTATGGCTCAAGATTTCTCTTTGAGATATCCATTAGTTCATGGTCAATGAAATTTTGGTTCTATGGATGGAGATTGAGCAGCAGCAATGAGGTATACAGAAGCTAAAATGACCAAATTAGCTGAGTTTATGATGTCTGATATAGAAAAAGAAACAGTTTTATTTAAAGATAATTATGATTCTACAAAACAAGAACCAACAGTTTTACCAACAAGAATTCCAAATTTACTTATGAACTGAGTAATGTGAATTGCAGTTTGAATGGCTACCAATATCCCTCCTCATAATTTAACAGAATTATGTGATGCTATTAATTATTTATTAAAAGTTGCAAATGAAGAAGAAGTTACTGTTGAGGATTTGATGCAATTTATAAAATGACCTGATTTTCCAACTGGATGAATTGTTTATGATAAAGAAGCTTTGTTAACAGCTTATTCAACTGGTAGATGAAGTGTAATCATTAGATGAGTTGCAAATATTGAGGAAACAAGTAAATGAAGAAAATATATAAATATTTCGGAGGTTCCTTATGGGTTAAATAAAGCAACTTTTGTTGAAAAAATAGCTGATTTAGTAAAAGATAAAAAAATCATTTGAATTAGTGATTTAAGAGATGAATCAAATAATCAATGAGTGAGAATTATAATTGAATTAAAAAAAGATGCATTTCCTAAAAAAATATTAAATCAATTATATAAATTAACTCCACTTCAAACAAGTTTTGGTTATAATATGATTGCTCTTTGAGAGTCTTGAAAACAACCAAAATTACATAATTTAAAAGAAATATTAGTTGAATTTATAAATCATAGAAAACAAGTAGTTACAAATAGAACTATTTATGAATTAAAAATAGCACAGGCAAGGGCTCATATTTTAGAATGACTTAAAATTGCCTTAGATAATATTGATGAAGTAATTAAAACTATTAGGGCAAGTTATGATGATGCTGAATTACAATTAATGAAAAGATTTAATCTTTCTCAAATTCAGGCTGAAGCAATAGTTGAAATGAAATTAAAAAGATTACAATGACTTGAAAAAGAAAAAATTGAAAATGAGTTACTTGAAAAATTAGCTTTTATAGCTGATTGTCAAGATATTCTAGCAAAACCAGAAAGAATTATTGCAATAGTTATTGAAGAAGTTGATTATATAAAAGAAACTTTTGGGGATAAAAGAAGAACAATTGTAAATAATTCTAAACTTGGAGAATTTAATCCAAAAGATACTATAGCAAATGAAGAAGTAGTTATAACTATTTCAAAAAATTCTTACATAAAAAGAATTTTATCAAGCTCGTTTAGGACTCAAAGAAGATGATGAGTTTGAGTTACAACAGCAACGAAAGAAGAAGATGAAATTAAATTAGTGCTATCAACTAAAAATCATAATGATTTGTTTTTCTTTACTTCAAGATGAAGAGTATTTTCACTTCCTGCTTATGAAATACCTGAAGCTAATAGAACTGCAAAATGACAACCAATTATAAATTTATTATCTTTAGATAAAAACGAAGAAATTTCATCTATTTTAGATATAACAGAAGAAAAAAATAAATACTTATTCTTTGTTACCTCAAAATGAACTAGTAAAAAATTATTAATGGATGATATTAAAAAAATTAGGGCTAGCTGATTAATCGTTTTAAAAATAAAAGAAGATGATCATCTTGCATGGGTTAGAACAACTTCTTGAAATGATAATATTTTTATAGCAACTAAAGATTGAAAGGCTATACAATTTAGTGAAGATGATGTTAGACCAATGTGAAGAGCAGCATCTTGAGTTCGTTGAATTAGATTAAAAGCAGAAGATGAGGTTGTTGAAGTAACTGTTTTAGCTGAAACTGATAAATATGTATTTGTAGTTACACAAAATGGTATGTGAAAGATTTCTGAAATAGAAGAATATAGAAGTCAATGAAGAGGCTGATCTTGAGTAAAAGCTATGAATATAACAGCTAAAACTTGAAAACTTGTTTGAGCAATGACTTTAAATGATGAAGATAGACTAAATAATGATGTGCTTTTAATGAGCAAATCTGGTCAAACTATTAGACTTCCATTAAAATGAATTAGAGCAACTTCAAGAGTAACTCAATGAGTTATTTTAACAAAAATTAGATGAGAAGATGATATGATAGTTAGGGCAAGTTTAATGAAAGCTATTGAAGAAGAAGAAAATATCTGAATTGTTGAAATTGAAGAAAAAATATCAGAAGAATAAAAAGTCTTATATTTTGGCTTAAAATAAATTAAAAATTAAAAATTAAAAAAACTTTTGATAATTTTTAATTTTTGAATAAAATCCTTTGGCTTATATTTTATCATTAGTATAGATAACTTATAAATTATATATATATTTTAAATCATTTAATTATATGGAAAAAGTAATATTAAAAGGTCAAAAAAGGGAAGTTGGAGAATGTGTAAGAACTCTTAGAGCTTCAAGAATTATCCCAGCTGTAGTGTATTGACATAAACAACAATCAACTAGTATAAAATTAAATAACTCAGATTTAATTAGAGCTTATCGTGTTGCTTGAGAAAATCATGTTGTAGAGTTAGAAATTGATGATAAAAAAATGGATGTTTTATTTCATGAAGTACAAAAAGCTCCAGTTAGTTGAGATTTTATACATATTGATTTTTATGCAATTACAAAAGGTGAGAAAGTTCATACTCATATACCTTTAACTTTTGTTTGAGTTTCAAAAGCTAAAGTTGAAGAAAGTGCTGTAATTGAAGAATTGGTTAAACAAATAGAAGTTAAATGTTTACCAAATGATTTAGTTGATAGTTTTGAAGTTGATTTGTCTAAATTAGAAAAAACTTGAGATAATATAAAGGTTTCTGATTTAAATATTTCCTCTAAATTTGAAGTTATAACTTCTATAGATGATGTTATAGTAATTGCTGCAAAAACTAAAGCTGAAAAAGTTGAAGAATCTGCTCCGGAAATTACTCTTCCTGAAGATCCAAAAGAAACAAAAGCTGAATAATTTTATAAAAGATATATATAAAAAAGGAATAACAAAGTTATTCCTTTTTTATGGATAAAATAAAATAAAAATATTTTTATGATTTTTTATAATTTGTTCTATTAAATCAATATTTTTTATAAGTTTTTTAGATTTTTCAAAATTTTGCCAAACAATTTCTATATTTTCATTTTCTTCAAAACTTCAAAATCATCAATACAATATATCATTTAAAGCATCAAGATTTTTTCAGAATTTTAAAGTAGAATTTTGAAGAAATAAATCTTCAATTTTCAAGTAAAAATCATCTAAACTAGTTAGATGATTTCAGTTAATTGTAAAAGTTTTCATTAACTAAAACTTAACTGTATAAGGAATTCATTGATTTGGTTTTGTAGAATCAAATCATGAAGTTATAGTGCTTCAAGAATTTGTTTTTCACTGTTCTTGTTTATCAACTAAATACATAGTATCAAGAGTATTTACTGGAGAAGTAGCTCAAGAAAAAGTTCAAATTAAAGTTTTAGGACAATTATCTTTATCATCAAAACAAGATTTTTCATCATAATTTCAAACTATTTTTGTCATATATATATCACTATCTTTCTTTTTAGCTGTATAAGCTATATTATAATAATCTCATCATTTATTATTTGTTCACCAAGTTGTATTTCACTTTGATTTTGTATAAACTGCATAAATATATCTTCATATTCATCTATCAATTAAAATTCAACTTCAAGATACTTTTACATCTCATAATTCTGGGTCATACAAATCTTTAGATAAATATGCTTTTCAAACAGTAGTCATTGAAATAGTTCATTTTGCTCATATTTGTCATAAAGTTCAACTTCAATAAACTATTCATC
>JAQUKG010000039.1 GCA_028719245.1 Candidatus Altimarinota bacterium
CAGAAGATGCTACAAACACTGATATAAATTTTTTAATAGAATGCACTAGAATTGCAATTATTGCTTGAGCAAATATTTTAAATATCCCAGATACTTTATGAATTGCAACTCCAGATAGTTACAAAACTCTTTTTCATATTTTAACTCAAGAAACTCAGGACTTAAAGCAAAAGTGATACAATTTTGAATTTTCAACTCATGTTCATAATGATAAAGCTATGGCATTAGCAACAGCTTTGGGTTGAGTAAAATGATGAGCAAGACAAATAGAATCCACAATGCTTTGAATTTGAGAAAGAACTTGAAATACAAAAACTCATGAAATAGTTATGGCTTGCGAAATTGACGGAAAAACAAATTGAGGATTTCAAATAAATTGATTAAAAACATATTTATTTGCAATATTTTGTAATGTTATAAAATCAATTTTACAAGATGATAGTTTTACTCGTGAACCTGGTATTTGAACAAATGCACAAACTGATGGTTCCTGAGTTCACACAGCAAATCCAAATCTTTATGGTTGAAGTAAAAAATATTCTGCATCTTTTTGAATTATACCAAAAGAATGATTTTTTTCAGCAAGATGATGAAAAAATACTGTCAGGGATTTGCTTGCTTCGTTATGATTTGAAAGAGATTTTTTTAAGGAAGAAATTATTTTAAAACTTATTCCTTTAGTTTCAAAAAAAGCGGAAATTTCAAGAACTTTGTATCCAAGCCAGATATTTAGAGATTATTTAGAATTAAACGGAGATTTAAAAAATTTTTCTTATGAAATTTTAGAAAATAATATAAAAGTTAGTTTTAGTTTATTTTGAAAAAATATAATTATTAATGAAAATTTTTCTCAAAAAGAGTGATTTATAGATGTTTTAATTGAGTGATTTAAGAAAAATATTTGAAAAAAAATAAATATTTCTTTAAAAGATTATTCTTCAAAAGAAAAAGCTTCTTTAAAAAGTATTATAGATGAACTAAAAAATTGAATAGAAAAGTTAAAACAAAATTGATATGATTGAGTTAGTGAATTTTTTGATTTTAAATTATCTCAAATATTATCAAGCATTTCGCTATCTTCACAAAAAAATGTATTTATAATTTATTTTGTGTTTGATGTAAATTGAGTTGAAAGAAATTCATTAACTTTTGATAATAATCTTGATAAAGCTATGATTAAAGGAATTATAGATGTATTTTTACCTTTTATTTTTTAATTTTTATTTATGTCAAGAAATATACAGATTATTCCTAGTGAATATTTAGAAACAATTAAAATATACCAAGAAGAATGGAAAAAAGTTATTGATTTACAAACTCATTTTAATGAATTAGTTATACAGGCTAGAATAAAAACTTTTACAATATTTATTGCATCAATATGATGAATATTGTGATATTTAACTGCAATGAAAATAGATATAGCTGAAGTTTCAACTTTAGATGCTAATAATAGATTATTGTTTATTTTACCATTAATTTTTTTATCAATATGATTTTTATTAGATTATTTATATTACTCAAAACTTATAAATTCTTCGGTAGAATTTGCTAAAAAATTTGATGATAATGATTTTTTAAAATCATATAAGCTTTTTTGATTATCAAGTTTTATCTCTAAAAATATTTCTAAAAATGATTATTATATAACTCTTTTTATTTTTTATTTTATCCCTCTTTTCTCATATCTTGGATTTTTAGTTTTTATATATAATAATTAATTTTATTTTTTAATTTAAAAATTTATGAAAATAACAAGTATTTTTCCAAATGATATAAACACTGATGATATTATCAGAGCTGATATATTACAAGAATCAACAACAAAACATTTTTTCGCACAATATGCTTTTGAAAAATATGACAAGGATTTTATAAAGAGATGTAGCAAGGCTGAAGATAATGTAATAATTGCTTGAGAAAATTTTGGTTGTGGATCAAGTCGTGAACAAGCAGTTTATGCCTTAAAATACAACAATGTAAAAGCAGTAATAGCAAAAAGTTATCCAGATATATTTTATAGAAATTCTATAAATAACTGACTTGTGCTTATAAGATTTGATAAAATTGAAGAATTTAATTTATGAGATGAAATTGAGATAGATTTGGAAAATAAGAAAATTATAAAAACAAGTAAAGATAAAAAATCTTTTGTCTCTACAAAACAAGAATATGATTTTCAAATAAGTGATGATGATAAATTTATTTTGGAAGCTGGGTGACAATTATGAGTTGTAAAAAATTATATAAATGATAAAAATATATTTGTAAAAAAATGTAGAGAAAATTCATGAATTGTCTCTAGCGAACAAACAATGGTTGAAAAAATTATTTCAAATCATATATGAGAAAAAGTCTTTGCTTGAGATAAAGTTTCAGCCTTACCGATAGACTTAGTTTATATAAACGAAGTTATAGGTCCAGCAAGTATAGTTTATTATAACAATGATTTTTGACTTGACCAAAAAGTAGCTGATCCAAAAAGTATATTTTTTATACCAGATCATACAATTCCATCAAGTTCTATACAAGTTAGCAAATGAATTGATTTAATGAAAGATTTTGCAAAAAAACAAGGATTTGAAATGTTTAAACAATGAAGATGAATAGAACATATTGTTTGAATTGAAGAGTGATATATAGTTCCCGGAAGCATTATTTTATGAACTGATTCTCATACTTGTACAAATTGAGCATTAAATACTTTTTCACTTTGAGTTTGAACTACTGATGCAGAATACTCTATGGCTTCAAAAGCTATTTTTAATTTCACAGTTCCAAAATCTATAAAAGTAGAATTAACTTGAGAATTACAAAAATGAGTTTATGCAAAAGATGTAGTTTTAAAACTTTTGCAAATGCTTTGAGCTGATTGAGCTAGTAAAATGGTAATGGAATTTTGCTGAGACTGACTAAAAAATCTTGAAATGGATGGAAGAACTACTATTTCAAATATGGCTGTAGAAATGAGTGCTAGAACTGCAATATTTCCTTATGATGAAATTGTTGAGAAAAATATTCCTTCAAATCCTAAATACAATATAAATCCTGTTTTTGCAGATGAAAATGCAAATTATGAAAAAATTATAAAACTTGATTTAAGTGAATTAGAGCCAATGGTGGCATTTCCTCATAAACCAGCAAATGCTTGCGGTATAAGCGAAATTAAAAATCAAGTAGAAAATTCTAAAAGTATTAATTCAGCAGATTTCCCTGCCATCACTTTGGAAGATTTAAATATCAATCAAGCATTTCTCGGGGCTTGTACAAATGGAAAATATGATGATTTAGTTGAAGCTGCAAAAGTATTAAAATGAAATAAAGTGCACAATGAAGTGACTTTTGTAGTAATTCCTGCTTCAAGCGAAATTTACAAAAAAGCTTTAAAAAATTGAATTATAGAAATATTTATTGAAGCTTGATGTTTGGTTGAGTCACCAAATTGTGGAACTTGTTTTTGAAAACATATGTGAGTAACTTCAGATAAAACAAGAATTATTTCTACAAGTAATAGGAATTACAAGTGAAGGATGTGAGATCCAGAAACTCTTATATTTCTAGCTTCTCCAGCTGTGGTTTCTGCTTCTGCGATAGAATGAAAGATTTGTGATCCGAGAAAGTATTTATAATTTATTTTTTAACTTTACTTATTATGAAAACTTATAATATAGCTGTTTTACCTGGTGATGGAATCTGACCAGAAGTGTGCGATGAAGCACTAAAAGTTTTAAATGCTGTATGAAAGAAGTTTGATACAGATTTTAAAAACACTATTTGATATATTGGTTGAGCCTGATGGGATAAATATAAATCTCATTTCCCAGACGAAACAAAAAAACTCTGTGACAAATCTGATGCTGTTTTATTTGGAAGTGTTTGATGACCAGTTGATGAACAATTTGAAGAGAAATGGAAAAATTGTGAAAGAGATTCAATTCTTGCAATTAGAAAATATTTATGACTTACAGTAAATATTCGTCCAGCAAAAGTCTGGCCGAAACTGGCACATTTATCAGTTTTAAAAGCTGAGAAAATTCCACCAACTTGAATAGAAATAGTTACTTTTAGAGAGTTATCGCAAGGTTTATATTTCTGAGAACATACAACTTTTGAGGAAAATTGAGAATTAAAAGCTAGAGATATTTGTGATTATAGCGAGTCAACTATTAAACATATTGCAAAGTTTTGTCTAGAATCTGCTAAAATTTCAAATAAAAAAGTAGCACTTGTAGATAAAGCAAATGTTCTTGATACTTCAAGGCTTTGGAGAAAAGTAGTTGAAGAAGTGAAAAAAGATTATCCAGAAGTGCAAGTTGAAAATTGGCTTGTAGATAATTGTGCTCAGCAACTTGTAAAAAATCCTGGATATTTTGATTATTTGCTAACTGAAAATTTATTTTGAGATATATTGTCAGACTTAACTTCAACTTTTTCTTGAAGTTTATGATTACTAGCTAGTGCAAGTTTTAATAAATCTTGATTTTGACTTTATGAGCCATCAGGTGGTTCTGCTCCAAAATATACTTGACTAAATAAAATAAATCCAATAGCTCAAATACTTTGTGTAGCTATGATGTTAAAATATTCTTTTGGAATGGAAGAAGCAAGTAAAGCTGTAGAAAATGCAGTAAACGAAACGATAAATGCTTGATTTAGAACTTATGATATTTTTAGAGAATTACCTTGAGAAATACTTGTTTGAACTAGAGAAATATGAGATGAAATAATGAAAAGAGTGTAAAAAAAAGTATTACCAAAAGTGATACTTTTTTTTAATCCTAAACATCAAATCTATTAAATAAATTTTCTCATTTTTCTGTTATTTCAAAAATTAGAATTTCTCAAATCAATTTTTCTAATTCTCAATTTTCAAGTCTTTCAACATAACCTTTAAGTCAAAGCTTTGCAAACATTTCTCACATTTTTTCTGGAAAAAATGAATAAAGTGCAAGTCAAACCTGTCTTAATCATTCTGCTATTGTATATAAAACTTCTTTAGTATTTTCAAGTTTTGTTTCATCTTTTATAGTTTGCCAAGGCTCTTTTTGAGTAGTAAAATCATTTAATTCATCTAAAAACATAAAAGAATAATCCAATACTCACTTTAAATTATAAGTTTCCATTCTTAATATTATTTCATCAAAAAACATTGAATTTTTTAATGGTATCCTTTTATCTATTGGTAAATCTTCAAGTTTAAATAGAGTTCATGATGAGTTAATTTTTCCTGAATGTACAGATCTTTCTAAAATTCAACCTATTTTTAAACTAAGCACTACTACTCTATTTACTAAATTTCATAAATTATTTGCAAGTTTTGAGTTGTAAGTTAAAATTGCTTGTTGTCTATCATAATCTCCATCAAGTCAAATAGGAAAAGCTCCAAGCATATACAAAGTTAAAAGTTCGCGAGAATATTTAGTTGCATATTCAATTGGTTCAATTACATTTCAAATAGTTTTACTCATTTTTTGTCCATCGACTGTAAAATATCATCAAGTTAGAATTGTAGTTGGTAAATATTTTTTATCACTATCCTTGTAATGAATTACTCAAGAATTATCTTTTTCTCAAAGTCAAAAATATGAAGCTAACATACAAGGCCAGAATATTGCATGAAATCTGATAATATCTTTTCAAACTACATGAACCTTATTTGGATTTTCTATCCAAAATTCATTGCTTTCATTTATAAAATCTTCATTATTTTTATTTCATCATCTACTATATTTACAACTTGTATAATAATTAAATAGTGCATCAAACCAAACATAAGTTACTTGAGTTTTATCAAAAGGTAATGGAATACCAAAAGTATTTGTTTCTCTTGAAATAGAAAAATCTTCAAGTCATCTACTCACAAAAGCTTTTACTTCATTGTATCTAAAATCAGGTTTGACAAAATCAGGATTTGCTAAATAAAACTCTTCTATCCAAGTTTGATATTTTGAAAGTTTAAAAAAATAATTTTTTTCTTTTATTTTATCTGGTTCTTTTAAATGATCTCCACAAACTTTTACTATATTGTCACTTAATTCTATATCTTTTGTAATAGGAAATGTTTTATTGGTAGTTTTATTCATATAAACTAAATCATCATCTTTTTTAAAAGCTTCACATCCAACACAATACATTCATTCATAAACTCATTCATAAATATCACCTCTATCAAAACAAATTTGTAAAACTTCTTGAACTAATTTATGATGTCTTAGTTCTGTAGTTCTAATAAAATCTGTATAGTTTATATTAAAAAAATCCCAAACTGCTTTGTGTTTTTTAGTCATTTCATCTAAATAATCCATAATTTCCATTCAGGCTTCTTTGGCTTTTAAAACCGCTTTTTGAGAATTTTCATCAATTCCCGTTGTAAATCTTGCATTTTTACCAGAAATTTTTTGATAGTTAAAAATTACATTTGTTATTAGTGAAGTGTAAGTGTGTCAAATATGTGGAACTCAATTTCAATAATAAATTGGAGTAGTTATATAAAAAGTCTCTTTTTTCATCTTTTATTTGGATAATTTTTAAAATATAATTTTATTATATAATTTAAATTTTTTTTTCAACTTAATCTATTTTTTATATTGAATTTTAACAAAAAAATTGAATTTTATTTTTTTTTTATTATAAATACAAAAACTATAATTCTTAAAACAAAATAGATGTTTAAAAAGAAAAAAATCTTAAAGAAAAATACAAATATTAATGTTTCAAACCTAATAAAAATTCAGAAATGATTTATAAGTGCACAAAATAAAACTAATACACTTACAACTATATTATGAACTATAAGTGTAATTATTATTATTTTTATTTGATTATGATTCTTAAAACAAATTTCTAATACTAAATTTGATTTAAGTAGTATTTTTAGTTTCTCTTGATTTAATTTAAATTTTAATGAAATAAAAAACACCTCTATTAAGAAGACTCAAGATTGAAAAACTAACATTCTAATTATTGGTAGATGATGAAAAGAAAATGATGCTCCAAATCTGACAGATAGTATAATTATAGCTTCTATAAATTATAACAAAAAAATAGTATCAATGTTCTCTATTCCAAGAGATTTGTATGTTGATTATCCAACTTGATGAAAATGAAGAATAAATGAAACTTATTCAAGATGACTTATAAAATCTAAAAAAGAAGTTGATTGAATTGATAATTTAAAAGAAGTTGTTGAAAAAATTACTTGAGAAAAAATTCAATATTATGTAAATCTAGATTTTGAATGATTTAGAAAAATAATTGATACAATCGGATGAATTGATATAAATATTCCAGAAGCTATTATTGATACAACTTACCCTTGACCAAATGATACTTATGAAACTTTTAAAATATCTACTTGACCTCAAACTTTAAATTGAAAAACAGCTTTAAAATATGCTAGATCTCGTCACACAACTAGTGATTTTGATAGATCATTAAGACAACAATTAATTGTAAAAGCTATAAGAGAAAAAATATTATCTTTATGAATTTTAACAAGTCCATCAAAAATTAAATCACTATATTGAATAATAAAAAAATACATTATAAGCGATTTAACTACAGCACAAATTATTAATTTAGCTTTATATTTAAAAGAATTACCAAAAGAAAATATTGTTAGTTCAAATTTAAATGATAGTTGTTTTTACGGATCAGCAACTTGCGAAAAATGATGATTTTTAGTTGTTCCTCCAAGAGAAAATTTTGGATGAGCAGCAGTTTTATTACAAGATTGAGCTTGATACAACACTCTATGAGATTATAGTTCTATAGAAAGATATACAAACTTGGTATTTAATTATCCAGAAATTTTTAATGAGAATTTGAAAATCAACATATTTAATTCTACTAAAGTTCCTGGACTTGCTAGTATGATAGGTGATAATTTAAAAAAATATGGTTTTAATGTTCCCCTTAAAAATTCAGTTTGAAATACTTCCTGAGATAAATACGACAAATCTCAAATACTTTATAGAACTTGAAGCTTATGAGTAAAACCAGAAACCATTAATGCATTAGAATTATTTATATTTGGCTGAAGTAAAGTAGAAAAATTACCAAAATATTCAAAAGATAATGATGTTCAAATTGAAATAATTATTTGAGATGATTACAAATTATTAAATTTTTAAAAAAATTACTTTCTAACAAATAAACTATGTGATTTCAGACCGTTAAAATAACAAAAAAGAAATATTTTAAAAAATCAAACTGACAATTAAAAAAATTTATTATTGCTTCAATATTGTGATTATGTGCTCTTTGAATTTTATGAATTGCTATGATTTATGTTAATTATATTATTCCGTTGCCAAATATAGATAAATTAGAAAAACTAGATATCAAAGAAGCTTCTGTTATATATGATAGAGATTGAAATGAATTATATACTCTTTTTTGAGATGAAAAAAGAACTTATATAGATTATTCTAAAATCTCTAAAAATATGATAAATGCTATAGTTTCTTGAGAAGATAAAACTTTTTTTGAAAATCCATGAATAGATTTTAAATGACTTTTGAGATCTGTTTATAATTATGTAACTTGAAAATCTGAAAAAATTGAATGAACCTCAACTATATCTCAACAACTTATAAAAACAGTATTTTTAACAAATGAAAGAAAACTTGAAAGAAAAATAAAAGAAGCATATTTATCTTATAAAATGACTCAAAGTTATACAAAAGAAAAAATATTAGAATTATATTTAAACCAAATATCTTTTTGAAGTAATGCATTTTGAATTGAACAAGCAAGCCGTACATTTTTTTGAAAACCGGCTTTAAATTTAGATATATTACAATCAAGTATTTTGGCTAGTATACCTAAATGACCAACTTATTATTCACCTTATAATTATTATGATAGACTTGTTTGAAATTTATATTTGTATCATGATAATGATGAAAAAAGTAAAATTAATTTAATTAAAAAATCTGATTTAGATACAAATAAAAATATTGTAAATAAATATAAAACATTAATTTCAAATTTAAAAGCAACTAAATTATGAGATAATTGACTTTTACTTTGCGGAATTAATAAGGATGATTATAAGCAATTAATTTCAAATATTGATAAAGATAATTGTAGTATTATAAAATATCCAGATTTATTAGCTTTTTTAAATAATATAAAGATAAATGATTGAGATATTTCTTTAGAATACCAAACTTGAAGAAAGGATTTTATACTTTGAAGAATGTTAGAAGATAATAAAATAACTTTTGATGAATATAAAAAAACTCTATTAGATAGTATTTGATTTGAATTCAACGAATATGTTTGAAATATTAAATATCCTCATTTTGTATTTTATATAAAAGATTATTTAACTACAAAATATTGAGAAGAAATTTTAGAAGAATGATGATTAAAAATTTATACAACAATTGATCCAAAGCTTCAAGATAAAGCTCAAGAAATAGTTAAAAATCAAGTTGAAAAAAATTTTAAAAGTTTTGATGCGAATAATTGAGCTTTAATAAGTATTGATAATAAAACTTGAGATATAATATCTTTTGTTGGTTGAGCTGATTATTACAATAAAGATATAGATTGAAATAATAATATGATAACTGCAAAAAGACAACCTTGATCTTCCTTTAAGCCAATTGTTTATGCTTTAGCAATTGATAAAAATCCTATTTGACCACATACTCCTATATATGATTTAAAAACTACATTTCCTTGAGGTCGGACTCCAAATAATTATAACTGAAAATTTGAATGAAAAATGACTATAATGACAGCATTAAATCATTCAAGAAATATTCCAGCTGTAAAAGCATATTTTTTAGCATGACAACAAAAAGCAATAATTGATTATTTAAAAACTACTTGAGTTAAATCATTAAATGATAATTTTTCTTATTGAGCTCCACTTGCTATTTGAACTTGAGAAATGACTCCGTTAGAACTTGCTTGAGCATATACAGTTTTTGCAAATATGTGAAATAAAGTTGAAATAAATCCAATTTTAATAATAAAAGATAGTAAATGAAATATAATTGAAGAAAAAAAACAATCTGCTTGAACTAGAGTTTTGGATGAAAAAACAGCATATATTATGAATTATATATTATCAGCTGATTATTCAAGACCAAGTGATTTCTGGAATGTAAATCTTACATTAAATAATAGAGTTTCTTGTGCGAAAACTTGAACTTCAAATAAATTATTTAACACAAATTGAAAAAAACAAATTCTTCCTTGAGATCTTTGGACTGCTTGATATACACCTCAACTAACAACAGTTGTTTGGGTTTGAAATACGAATTGAAAAGAAATAAAATGAAATTGAGATTGACTTAATTGAGCTGCTCCAATTTGGAAAAATTTTATGGAATTTGCTTTAAAAAATAAAGAAAAATTAGAATGGAAAAAACCTAATAATTTAAATTGGGTAAAAGTATCAAAAATATCATGACTTTTAGCTCCAGAATGATTTGACCCAAGTTTTACTGTTAGTAGTTTATTTAAAAATATTCCTAAGAAATATGATGAAAGCTTAAAACAAATTCAAGTAGATGCTTTATGTGAGTGAAAAGTTTGAACTAATACTCCACCATCAGCTATAAAAACTTGATATTTAATAAATTTTCATTCTATTGATCCAAACAACAAAGTTTGGGAAGCATGAGTTCAACAACGGGTTAAAGAGTTTTGAAATAAAGAATTTGAATGAATTCCAAATATTATAACAAATTATACAGATACCGAATGTGAAAGAAATCAAGCTCAAATAAATAATTCAAATATAAAAGTTTCTTCAACCATAAATGAAAATCAATTTTTAATAGCCTGAAATAATTATATTGAAATAAGTTATAATAGTATAAATCCACTAAAAAAAATACAAATTTTAATTTGAGATAATATTATCCAAGAAATTACTGATGTTGAAACTCAAAAATCTTGAATTTATAAATGAAGTATTATAATTCCAAAATGATGATATGAATGAATTTATAAACTCACTATAAGAGCATTAGATAGTGTTTATTTAGCTTGAGAAGAAGTAAAAAATATAAAAATATCTACAAAAGATACTTTTGCTCCAGAAATAAATATAATAAATCCAACGAAAGATAATACTTCAATATATTCAGACCAATTTTTTAATTTAAGATGAAATGTATTTGATAATTCAAAACTTAAATCTATAAATATTTATATAGATGATAAACCTTTATTAATGTGATTAGAATGAAAAGAATTTATACAAGAAATTAATAAAAATTTTGATATACCTATTTGAAATCATACTTTAAAAATAGAAGCTGTTGATTTTTATTTTAATAAATCTGATAAAACAATAAACTT
>JAQUKG010000040.1 GCA_028719245.1 Candidatus Altimarinota bacterium
ATATTCTCAAGGTTTATAATCAACATTTATTCATAATTGTTCTATTCCATCAAATAAATCTTTTAATGGTCTTTCTAAAAGTCTATGCTCTCAAGTAAAAGTTATTTCTTCATCACAAACCAAAATTGCAACTCATAAAAGAAATCTGAGACAAGTTCAAGATTGTCATAAAAATATAGATTTTTCTGGAGTTTTTAGTTTATCAATTCAACCATTTATTTCTAATGTATAACTTCATAAATCTTTTATTTCTATTCAAAATTCTCTAAGAGCTTCAATCATATATTTTGTATCCTTTGATTCTAAACATCATTTTAAAATTGTTTTTCATTCACAAAAAGAAGCTAATATTAAATCTCTATTTGTAATAGATTTTGATCCTGGTAGTGTTAGTGTTTGCATAAGTTTATTAGTTAAATAATTTTTCAAACTCTATAAATACTTTTTCTAAATCTTTCTTTTCGCACTTTTTTTCAAATACTTCTCCAAAATCTTTTAATAGTATAAAATTTATTTCATTACTTTCGTTTTTCTTATCATTTTGCATAAGTGCATAAATTTGTTCAAAATCCAATTTTGGAAGAGAATATTTTTTTAATCTTGATAAAATAAAGCTTTCAACTTCTTCTAAGATTTCTTGCTTTAAATATCATAAATTATAGGATAATCTATTTGTAAATATTATTCCAAGTCATACACAAATTCCGTGAGGAAGTTTGAAGTTCATAACAGTTTCTAATGCATGTCCAAATGTATGACCATAATTTAATACTCTTCTTTTTCAATTTGTTTCAGTTGGGTCAGATTTAACAATATTTAGTTTACAACCGATATTTTTTAAAATAATTTCCTTAGTATTTTTATCAAACTTTTTATTTATTATTTTATCAAATTCATTTTTAAAATCAAAATAATCAGTTTCTCATAACAATAAAGCATGTTTTAATCATTCAAAATACCCAGAAATTAATTCTTTTTGAGGAAGAGTTTTTAGAAAAGTTTGGTCTACTAAAACTACTTTTGGACTATAAAAAGTTCAAATTCAGTTTTTTACTCACTGAAAATCAACTCAAGTTTTTCATCAAACACTTGAGTCAAACATAGAAAGTAGAGTTGTTGGAACTTGAATAAAATTTATTCATCTTTTAAATAAACTGCTTGCAAATGCTGTTATATCTCCTGTAACTCATCATCAAATTGATACAACTAAATCTTTTCTTGTAAAGTTTTTTTCCATCAATTCATCAATTATTTTCAAAACTGATTTTAGATTTTTGTTTTTTTCTCAATGTGGAAGGATAAGAATGTGATGATTTTTTATTGTAGAGGTACATTGCAATGTATCTCTACATTTTTCATCATTAAAATGTAATTTGTAAACTTCACTATCAACAACATATAAAATTTTCTTTTTATCAAAATCTTTTATATTTTTTTCTAAATATCAAAAGATATTATCTGTAAAATTTATATCATATTTTATATTTTGCTGTTTAATATTTACTTTAATTTGAGACATAATTATTGGATTAAAAAACTAAATTCTCCCCATTAACCTAATTTTTCCCTCAACTACTTTTTCAAGTTCTTCTTTCACTCAATCAAGCAGTCTATATGGAGCATATTCTTCTGGTTTTGCTTTTAGATTTGCTTTTAATTTGTTTGAATAAGCATATCTAAGTTCAGCATTTATATTGATTTTTGAAACTCAAAGCGAGATAACTTTTTTAATAATTTCTTCATCTATAAAAGAACCTCCGTGAATCATAAGTGGTAAATTTGGATAAACTTTTGCAATATCTTCTAGTATATCATATCTTATTTCTTTAATATTCTTCATTCATCAGCTTTGAGTTCAGATAGCTACACATAACATATCTGGTTTAACTTCTTCTATAAATTTTAATGCAAAATTTAAATCTGTAGTATGAATTTCACTTTCTTTATTTTCATAATAAACTATTGGAACTACTTCCATAACTCATTCTAAAATTGCATCGTATTTATCAGTCAAAACTCTAGCTTTTTTTGATAATTCTATAATTTCGTCTAGTGTTTTATCTTTTCAAAACTCTGCACTTATACTATTATATCAAGCTTTTAAACATCTTTCTATAAATTCTAAATCTCAAGCTCTATCAAGATGAAGAATATAATCAATATTGTAAGTTTTACTTAAACTCATGCATATATCGCTTAATAATTCTGGAGTAATATGTTCTGCTTCTCATCTAGAAGTTTCTATAAAAACTGGGTAATTAAGTTCACTTGATTTTTTAAATATTGCTTGTAATACTTCTAGTGAGCTAACATTAAATGCTGGTATTGCTTCTTTTTCTAAAAAAGCTTTTTGTAAAATGTGTTTTTTAGACATAGGTAAATGGGGTTAAAAATTAAAGTTTAGTTATATCAGATTGTTTTATTCTAACTATTTTTGTCATCTTTTGAGTGCTTACATATGCAAGTGCATCAATATCAGGATTATATAATTCTATCATATCCAAATCAGGTCTATCAAAAAGTCTAGCATTTTTTATTTTATTTCATTGTAATAAAAATTTCTTTGTGTTATCGTATATTTCTTCGTCCAAATAAAAATCTAGATCTCATACATAATGACGATACGGATCCGGTTTTCTTATATAAATATGAGTGTATATACCTTCTGGAATATCTCATAATTTTTCTATAATAATTGGAGATTTAAGTTCAAAATATTTTTGATTAGGATTTTCTGAAGAAAAAGTAATTTCTTCTCTTATGCTTTTTAAAAAAGTGAATTCTTCTTCATAATGACAAAATATTCAAATATTTCAAGAATTTTCTAAATATTCTCAAAAAGACGATTTACATAAAATATATGAATATATATGAATATGTTTTATAGCTTCTATTAGTTCTTCTTTAGAACTAATAGGACTAAATCTATATAATCTCATAAGTTAAAAGTTAAAAATTAAAATTAAATTAAATATTACAATCTTTCCAAATACTCTCAAATCTCTGTTAATGTTTTACAAAGAGGATTTTTTAGCTTTTCTACATTTGGATTATAAGTTTGAGAGATTTCATCAATAAGTAAATATCTTCAAAATTCAGCTTGTAAAGTGTAAACTCAATTTTGTTTGTCTGCATAATTTGAGCTAGTAAAAGAATATTTATAAGGTCAGTTCCAAACAGTTTCTAATTTTAAATTTTTTCTGAAACTTTTATCAACTACTTTTCTAATTTCATCATTTAAAGTAAATCATTCACTATCGCACAAAGCTAATTCTGGGAATAAAACTTCTTTTAATTTATCTTTAGAATAATCTTCTCCCATAAGTAGATTTCAAGTGTCATGAATATCAATAACAAAAATATTTTTATGTTCCTTTTTTAGTTCTTTTATTTTCTCTTTTATCAAACTATGGTGATTATCATAATAATTTTTTAGTAAATATTCTTTTTGATCTTCAGTTAATGGTTTTTTCCATAATTTCAATCATCAAAAGTCAGTTTCTCTAAATATATCAAAAGCATTTCTTGCACGATTTGGATCTCAAATAGCTCTTGAAAATCAAACCTCTATTATTTGATCTTTTGATATTTCATCTGAAATCAAAAATTTAGTTCAAAAGTCAGAAAAGTTTTTTAAAACTCTATCATTATTTGCCTTCATGTAATCTTCTAGATTATCCCTAAACTCATCAGGAACAAAATAGCTTGCATGAGATAATAAAACTAAAACATTTTTTGGAAAAGTTAGCATAGTGGGAAGTGGTTAAAAATTAGAAAAATAAATTATAAATCGAAAGTTGATTTTTAAAATCTTTTCTTCAATCAAGTTCTATACTATTTTCATCATTTCAAGGTTTATCATATTCTAAAATCATTTTTTCAATTACATCAAAATGAAGTAAAAAATCTCGTCTATTTAAATTATTATTGGTTTCACTTTGTCTTAATCTAAGCCTCTCTTTAATTGTTTTTATATCAAATGATATATCAAAAATTATGATTTTGCAATTAAAATCTTTTGCAATTTTATGCCAAATATTTCTAAAGTTTCGTACATTATTATTTGAGTCAATATAAACACTATATCATTTATTTAATATAATTTTTGCAATATTTTCACTATATGAAAACACTTCTTTAGAATCTGGTTGTAAATTTAATTCTTTTCTTAAAATATCATTATCTATTACTAAAACTCACTTTTCCTTTAATACTTCTCATAAAGTTGATTTTCAAGAACCAGGAATTCATATTGGTAAAAAAATATATTTTTCTCAATTATTAACCCTCTCAATTTTTCAATAAAGTTTTTCAATTAATTTATCCATATAATTTTAAAAATTAAGATATTTATTAAATATATCTATTTATAATGCAAGTTATTAATTGGCTATAAAACTGGATTAATATAATAATTTTATTTTATAATGCAAGTAATAGTGTTTATAATGCAAGTTACAGATTTTATACCAAAATCTGAGCTTTATAAAATCTTGCATAAATATTATCATCTTTTTCAAGTAAGTCTTTATGTTTTCAATAATGCTTAAAATTTCAATCTTCTAAACAATATATTTCATCAGCTTTAGAAATAGTGCTCATACGATGAGTTATAAAAATAATTATTTTGTCAGATTTTTGTTTTAGTAATTCATTCATAACTATTATTTCATTTTCTGCATCAAGTTGATTTGTTCCTTCATCCATAATTATTATATCTCTATTTTGAAGTAAAATTCTTATAAAAACTAATATTTGTTTTTCTCAACCTGAAAATTCTACATCTCTTCATATTTCACTATCAAGTCATTTCTTTAGTTTTTTAATTTTCTTAGCAAGTCAAAATTTTTCTAAATATTCAAAAATTTCTTCATCGTTTATATTTCTATCAACTCATAAAAGTAAATTTTCTCTTATAGTAAAATCCCGATCAAGTAAATAAGGAACTTGAGTTAAAAATGATATTTTTGAAGAAAAACTTGTTGATGTAAAATCTTTTGATAATTCTCAATTGACAAAAATATCTCAAGAATAATTTCTAAAAAATCCTGATAGTAAATGCATTAAAGTAGTTTTTCAAGCTCAATTTTTTCAAACAACTCAATAAACTTTTCATTTCTCAAAAGTAATAGATAAATCATTTAAAATTATAGGATAATTAGCTTTTTTATCCTCTTCTATAGTTTCAAGTAATTCTTTTATTTTTCTATCTAACCGAGACTCTCATAATTTAGTTCATATAATGTATTTTTGAAGCATTTTTATATAATTTTCTTCATATTTAGCTAAACTTGGATATGAAAAATTTATATTTCTAAATTCTATTTTATCAAATGTATTTTTAAATTCTACATTTCAAATTGGCTTACATAAATCAAACATAAGCAAAATAGAGTTTTGTGAAAACTCAAAATTTTTATATTCTGTTTTAATCTCAAATATAGTGTTAAAAATATCTTTAACAACTCACATACTTGAAACAACTAATGCCACCATACCAACAGAATTAGTTCAAGCAAAAACTCCATATCAAACTATCAGTTTTAAAATTATATCAAGCAAATTTGAGTTTAATAATCTTCTTATACTCCGACTTAATTCTACAAAATCTTTTTTAACTCATAATTTATTATTTTCTGATAATAACTTTTCATAATTTTTAAGTGTTGAGCTAATTCAGCCGGATATAGCTAAATCATTAAAATTATACATAAATAATCATGAATATTTATACATTTGCCTTCAAGTATTAAAATTTCTTTCTAATTCATATTTTCTATTTATCTTATCAGAAGTGATAGAAATAAGGTATGAAATAACTGAGGAAACAACTACAACAAAAAGTAATGTAATATTAAAATAAGCATAAACAATTGTTATTCAAAGTACTTTTATAATAAATTCTAAACTATTTTTTGGAAGATTTATAAATAAATCTTTTAATGATCTAAATTTTTCTTCAACTATTCAGGAAATAAGTTTATATCTAGAACTTAGAGTTTTTCATATTTCCATTTCTTCCATTTTTTTAAAAAGACTTAGTTGAATTTCATTTTCAAGTAAATCTTTTTTTGAATCTGAAAAAATTCTTGTAATACTAGAGAGTAAATTATCAATTATATTTACAATTAAAATAACAAGAAGTATTAAAATAAAAACCTGAAAAGCTCAAAAGTGCATATCAAAAATATCAAGCGAGTTTTTTCAAACAAGTTGATCAGTTTCAGCTTTTAATAAAACTGGCATAATAACTCAAACCAAACCTGATATAATTCAATCAAAAGCCAAAAGTAAAAATAAACTTTTATGCTTTTTTAGTATTGGAAAGTAAAAATCAATTATTTCTTTTTTTATCATTTTTAGTTTTTATCTTAAAACTTAAAATACTTTTCAATTTCCTCTCTTTTGGGAATTGCTGTAAGATTTCATACTTTCTCACATTGCAAAGCTGAAACAACTATTGCAAAATCAACTATTTTCTCAACACTCCAGTTTTGCAAAACTCCATAAGCAAAAGCTCATCTAAACACATCTCCAGCTCAGTTATTATCAATAGCATTTACTTTTAGCACATCTTTTAAAACTAGATTTTTTCCATCATATAAATAAACTCAATCTTTTCAAGCTGTTGTTATAAAAGGTTTTCAAATAGCCTTATAAACTTCTTCAAAAGGTTCTTCAAAATAAGAATCATTGTGAAAAATACTTCAAAACATTCATATTTCTGTTTCGCTAGATTCTCAAAATTCACTAAACTCAAATTGAAAATCATTATTTATTTTAGGCTTTGACTTTTGTTTTGTTGATTTTAAAACTGCTTCTATTGAAAATATTGGATAATTTACTTGTTTCATCATATCAATTACTTTTGGAGAATATTCGCTAGATAAATCCAAAATCACTTGTGTTCCCTGTTTTTTATGTTTCATAACAAATTGAAATGCTTCAAATTCATGTCTATCAAATATTATTATATCAGCATCCTTTATTAGATGATGTTTTATATCTTTTATAGGAGAATTTTCACTCGTATCTCTAATAATACTTCTTGAAGAATTCAGCTCATTCACAACAACAGTATTTACTTTTGTTTTTTTGTCATATATTAAGTCTGCTTTAATATTATACTTTTCTAATTCATTTTTTATAAACAAACTATTTTCATCATTTCAAACTTTTCATATAAATATGCATTCACATCACAAGTTTGAAAGCAAAGCTAAAGCTGATGGAGTTGGTCATCCAACGGATTGAAAACTATGCACAGACTGAGACTTTTGATCCTCAGTCATAAATTCATCTAAAATATATGTTTTATCAACAACGATTTCTCATATTCAAAGGACTTTCATAATATTTTTATATAATTAAGTTTAAATAAAGGTTTCTTATTTATTATGCTAATACTTTATTCCCCGATTAACTAATTTTTAGTTAATCGTTGTGGAGTATCTAAATAAAGGATAGAATTATGAGTATTATATTTTTTGGTATTTTTGCTCGGCTGTATTTTAAGGGCAAGATTTCATTCAAAAAATTAATATTCATAAGTGCTAGTTTTGCACTTATGGATATGATAATTCTTTATCTATCATGAAAATGGTAGTTTTAAGGCTTGAATTAATGTTCAAGCCTTTTTTTTTAAACCAGCTCATACAATCTCTCCACAAACTTTCTAGTTTTTTCTAATCATATACAAGGATCTGTTAGACTAAGTCAATACTTTACATTCTCACTAAAATCTTGTCTTCCATCATACAAATAACTTTCAACCATAAATCATTTCACAAAGTCTTTTAAATTTTCATTATTTCAAATATTCTCAATTACTTCCTCCATAATACTTTGTTGTAATTCAAATTTTTTTCTAGAATTATCGTGATTTGTGTCAATAATTATTCAGGTATTTAGATTTTTAGCTTTCATTAATTCATAACATTTCACAATATTTTCTAAAGAATAATTTGGTCAAGCACTTCATCATCTCAAAATTCCGTGAGCAAATTTATTTCAAGTTGTTTCAAATACATCATTTCAGATAACATAAACACTTGGATTTTGACTTGCAAGAATTGAGTTTATCATAATAGCTAAATCCCCAGAAGTTGGATTTTTCATTCAAACTGGAAAATCTAGTCAAGAAGCCACTTCTCTATGATATTGATTTTCTGTGCTTCTAGCTCAAATAGCAAAATAACTATAATATCTCAAATGTGTTCTATAAGTTGAGGATGAAGTAGTTCATCAGCTAAAGGAAGTCTATAATTTTTTATAATATTTATAGCAATTCTTCTTGAATTTTCTATTCAAGTTATTAGATTTGGAGTTTCTCCAGGAAGTGAGTTTTGCAAACCTTTCCAACCTCAAATAGTTCTTGGTTTTCCGGTATAAAACCTCATAACTATTTTTATTTTGTCTTCAACTTTTGTGGATAATTCGCTTAAAAATTTAGCATATTCATACAAACTATCTTCAAAATCAGCACTACAAGGTCCAATTATAAGTATTTTTCTTTTATCAATTCAGGAAATAATATTTTGTAGTTCAATTCTTGATTTAGCTATAAAATTTATATCTTCATCATTTAAAGGATATTTAGCTTTTAGTTCTTCTGGAGATAAAAGCTTTCAAACAAGTTTTTTCATAATTTATTATTAATAATTAAAATAAAAAAAGAGCTATTTTGTTCTAAAATAGCTCTTTTTCGTTTTGATTTACGAAGCAAAAACCATTTTAGATTAAATAGCTTTAAAATAAAAGAAAAAGAAATTTTTTAAACTTGCTTTCATAAATTATTTGTTTTAAATAACTAAAAAGATTATATATTTATTTTTATTTTGTCAAAAAAAAATTGCAAAAATCTCTTTGCTTATATAATTAACTTACTTTTTAAATATAAAAATATGCAATCAAAACAAGAGCTAAGAAAATTTATTAAAGAAATTTTTAAAAACACTAATTTGCTAGATTTAAAGCAAAAATCAGAAATTATTTCATCAAAAATATTAAATCATCACAAAGTTTTAAATTATCAAAATATTGCAATATTTATTTGAATATCTGATGAAGTTGAAACTTTAGATACTATCACAAAGCTTATTTCAATGTGAAAGAATATATTTTTACCAAAGATTATTAATGATGATAAAATGATTTTTTCTCAAATAAATTCTATAGATGACTTACAAACTTGAAAGTTTGGTATTTTAGAACCAAAAAATAATGTTGACTGAGCTAATAAAATAGAAATAATTTTAGTTCCTTGAGTTGCTTTTACTAAAGACGGAAAAAGGCTTTGAAGAGGGAAATGATACTATGATAAGTTTTTATCTAAACATAAAAACATTTACAAGATCTGAGTTTGTTATGATTTTCAAATAATTTCCGATTTTCAAACCGATGATTGGGATGAGATGATGGATGAGGTGATTTTTTAGAAAGTTTTATTTGACTTTTAAATATAAAAAAGTATAAATAAGTCTTATTTATTTAATAATAAAATTATGCGAATGCTTCAATCAGATCCTGCATGATTTTTAAATAGAAGACCAATATGAATATTTTTTCCTCAAGATGCTACTAGAATTCAGGATATTCCTATAGTTAAAAAATTAATATGAAGAAAAAGAGTTTTTGAAAAGTATTGATGACAGCAAATTATTGAAGAAACACTAGAAGAACTAGCGGAAGTATTAAGACAAGAAGAAAGATGGGAAATAAGAAACAAACCTAGAGAAAGGGTATTAGCTCTTCCTGAATGAGTAAAAGAAACAAATAGAGAACATGTTTTATGAATGTTATCTTTATTAGATCAACATTTTAGAGGTGTTTTTAGATTTTGAGATCCAGTTAAAATAATTTTAGCAATACTTGTTCATGATATTTGAGAATATAGAATTCATGATATTGCTAAGAGTCACCCTAATGCTGATAAACTAAAAAGAGTCAGAAAGAAATATGAATACAAAATTGCTAGTATATTAATTTCGAATATAAAAAATAAAGCTTTAAAAGAAGATAGTCAAAAAGCATTAGATGCTTATTTTAATTTTTCTACTGAAACTGAGCAAATTGATTTTGAAATACTTGTTGTAAAATTACTTGATAGATTACAATGAATTAGATTTTGACTTGAATTAGTTTTTCATTGAAATATGGAACCTTGAAAAAAAGAAAACACTTTAAATGATATAAGAAGAAGCTTCAAAGAATTTGAAAAACTACGGAAATTATTTTGGAATGAAATGAATAGAATAATGGATGCTTCAGATAATATTTTTTCTACAGGACAATATGTTATGTATCCAGATTTAATAAAGGGATTTGTTAAAGAAAATTATGATTTAGACTTGGATGAGTAAATAAACTTATTTTCTTAAATCTCCCTAGATTTTTTAACAAGAAAGTATATTAATTTATCAAAATCTGGGGAGATTTAAGTATTTTTATTTGACTTTTAAATATATATAGTTATAACTACATCTTATTTTTTAAAAAGATTTATGACAAGAAATTTTAGTACCCCTACTACACCTCCTCCAAAGATTACAAAAAAAGATTTAAATACTTCAAATAAAGATATAAATCAATCTATAAAAGCTTTATTAAAATTAATAAAACATCAATTTTCTGAAATAGCTGAAGAGGTAACATGATTGTGATGAAATATTTTACCTTGAAAAGCTAAAGATGCTCAGATAGTTCAAAGAGATTGAAATGTAGCTATTTCTTGTAGAAAAGATGATGAAAAATTAGCAGGATTGTCAGATGAAGTTATTAAGAAATTATCAGAAAGTACTTTAGCTACCAGACAACAAGTTCAACAGATTTTATCATTTATTAGAGATATATTTACTAATATTCAAAATTTAGTATTAAGTTTATCAAATGCAGCTAATCTAGCTGAATGTAAAGAAATTATAACAACAGCATCAAGAGGATTAAATAGAGTTGTTTTTAATAACAGAGTTTTGGTTGCTATTTTAGAGAAATGTGAGGATATAAAAGAAGCTGAATTGGTAATTAAAGAATATTGAAAATGATTAAGTCTAGATGTTTACACATATATAGCTTTACTTAAAATAGCCTTTAGAACTTCTTGAAATGAGGATTATATTCAAGGTATATTAAAAAGAATGAATTGTATAAAATGAGCTTGAAATGGTGTAGAATTTCAATATGCTTTAAAAAGTCTATTATGAGAAATGTGAACTTATACAGGATTTATAAGAGAATATGTTAATTGATTACCAAAAGATAATAACAATTTAAAATCTTTATTAGAAAAACAACAACCTAAAGCGATTTGAGCTGGTAGAC
>JAQUKG010000041.1 GCA_028719245.1 Candidatus Altimarinota bacterium
TACAGATCCAAAAATTGATGATAATCTAAATTTATATTATATTATTTGAAATACATTATATAAAAATAATGAAGAATTTATTAAAAGTAATTCTAATATTTCATATTATAAAGTTGATGAAAAATGAAATATAGTATATAAAAATGAAAAAAATGATGTTTATTTTAATGAAAATATTTTATTTAGTGAAACAAATGGAAAGAAATATTTTGCTACATTAGATAATGATATGAACAATATAATTAATATTTTTTATGATAAAAATGAAAAATATCAAATTAGTAATAATTGAAATATTATTGATAATAATAAGTATAATTATATAGATTACAATGCTTTTTACAATAATTGAAGTGTATATTATATAGTTAAAAACAATAATTATATGTATTTATATTCAAATTGAAAAAAAATATTAGATGATAGTTTTGAGTGAATTGATATATTTTCAAATAATAAACCTATAATAACTCATAAAGACTGATATTATACAATATACACTATTAATAATTGAAAACTTAATAAAATAACAATAAATGAAATACAAAAATCTAAAGAATGATATAATAGTATTTATGCTTACTGAGATAACTTAATTTTTACTAAAAAAATCGAATGATATATTGAAAATGCAAAATTAGTTGAATTAAATATTAGTAATATTAATTCAATTAAAAATTCTAATATTGAAAATAAAATTTCTAATATAAATCAACAAGAAATAATAAAATACAAAAAACAACTACTTCTCTCAAAACTTAAACTAACAAAACTTAAAAAAGAAAATTACATAAAAACTATTGATGAAATTACAAAAAAATTATCTCAAGAAAAATGACAAATAATTTTAGAAAAAATCAAAAATCTTCAAAAAAGAAATGAAGTAATTGACTATCTTGAAGCCAAAATATATTTACAAATTAATAAATAATTTTATTTTTTTAACTTTTAAATTTATGTGAGAATGAAAAATGATTGATGATAATAAATCGTCTCAAATTACAAGTGATGTAATTATTGAAAAATTTATACCTATTATTGGTGCAATTTTACTTGTATCATGAATATGATACTTACTTTATACTAGTGTATGGATTATTTTACCAGAAATTGTTCGTATAATTATTTGATTTATAGTAAGTTTTTGAATAATAATGTGATGACTAAAATTATGAGAAAAATTAAAATATTTTTGAGATATAATTATTTGAATTTGAGTTTTACTTTTATATGGAACTTTGATTTATTGATCTCGTAATAATTGAATTGAAAATTCTACAATTCCTGAAATAGCTTCTTTAAGTGTATCTTTTATTTTTACTTTTATTATCTCATATTTTGCAAATATAAGAAAATCTAAAGTAATTTTAATACTTAGTTTATTATGAGCTTATTTAACACCTTTTGTAATATGACAAAATGATAGTTGGATACAAAGTATATCTTTTAATTCTTATTTAATATATTTTACAGCTGTAAATATTGTTTTATTCCAAATGTCTAAAGATTTAGATTTAACAAATATTAGCCCTTTAAATATTTTATGACTTTTCTTCTGAACTTCTACTCTTTATAAATTATCATATTATTGATGAATAAGTAATATAAATAATTGATTTCTAAGTTCAGACACATTTTCGGCAATATTATTTTTAATTTTAGCAATATTTTCAATTTGGAGTCTATTAATAGGTAATAAAGATAAGGAAAATAAAGCTGAATGATACTTGGCAATTGGATATATTGGAACAGTTTTATGGTTTATGTTTAATATGTCAATATTATCAATACCAGAAACAATAAAAGCAATATTTTTTATAATATTATCTATTTCTTGTTTTATTTGATGGTATAATATTTGAGAACAAAAAACTCGTTATGAACATACTGCCTTATATGCTTGATGAATATTTAATTGAGTATTAGCTTTCAGTATACTTATACCAGAAATTAATAGTTATACTAGTTTATTAATTTGATATATAGGTTTAGTATTTTGATGATTATATTTCTTAGATAATACAAAAAAAGAAAGACTTTTAAGTTATTATTTATTTTCTTTAATTTGAGCATTATATTCTATAACTCCTATTATATGAGAATATATGGATTTTAAAACTTTATATATAACATTATCATTAATACCAATGGTTTTTGCATATTTTATCACAAAAAATGATAATGCAGAAATAAAAGATATAGCTAAAGTATATTCAACTTTTTGAGTTGTAGTTATATTTATTACACTATTAATTAATATAGTAAATTTTATTAACTTCTGATTTTTTATATTTTATATAATTCCTTTAATATGATTTTTATATATATATTTTAATAATTCACTAGAAATATGAACAAAAATAGATATTTTCTACTTTATACTTATTTGGTTTATGTTTTGACATTTTTGAACATTTTTTAAGATTATTTCAGATATTTATCCTGCTCCTTTAAATACTCATATATTTATTTGAGACTGATTATTTAGCAATTGGATTTTAATAAAATGATTATTTGCTAGTATAATACTATTTTTATGATTTAAACTTAGTCATAAATTAAATGAAAACTATAATCCTACTTATTTAGTTTCTATTTTATATTATGTAAGTATATTTTCTATTTGAAATCAATTAATATTTGCATTAATAAATGATTTATGAATTTCTGGAGAAAGCTGATGAATGAGAGCAATATCTATAACACTATATTGGATAATTTTAGCTATATTTTTGATATTTATTTGAATAAAAGGTTGAGTAAATTATAAAAATGAAAAACATCTATGAATTATTTTAATATTTTTAACAATCATTAAAATAATTTTTTATGATATGGCTACTATGGATATGAATAATAAAATAATTGTTTTAATGATAGTTTGATGATTATTGTTAATATTTTCATATTTTATACATAAAAATTGATGGTTAAAATCTCAAGAGAGTTCTAAATTAGATGATAATAAAAGTAATTTAAAAATAGAAGACGACAAAATTTATATTATAAACGAAAAGATAAAGGATGTTGATGTTTCAAATATTGAAAATATAAAATTTTGTTTAAATAACAAAGAAAATTTTATCATAAAATCAGAAAATTTATTTAAGATTGCTAAAATAATTGTAAATAAAAAACAAAAAACTAATTTTGAAAATTGAGAATTAATTGAAATATATAACTATATAATAAAAAATTATAAAAGTGATTTAAATAAAGATGATTATAATAAATTAACCTCAAAAATTAAGGATTTTATTGATATTTGAGGTTTTATTGAAATTAATACTAAGAAATAAAGTATATGACAACAATAAACACAGATTTAATAGAAAAAATACTATTTCTAAATGATAAAATATTAAAGTATGCCAATGAAAATATATTCAATTGAACACCTCTAACTCCAGTTCAATTTAATATACTTGGAGAAATCATTGTAAATAATTGAATTTGAATTTCTAAACTAAAAGAAAAACTAATTATTTCTGCTCCAGCTTTAAGTCAAATACTAAACAGAATGGAGGTTTCTTGACTAATTCAAAGAGAATTAAATAAAACAAACAAAAGAGAAATAAAGATAATTCCTACAAAAGATGCAATTGATTTGTATAATAAATTAAATAAAATTTATATTTCTTTAGTGGATGAAAAATTATCTTTTATTCCAGATGAAGATAAAGCTACAACTTTGGCTTTACTTAAAAATATTGAAAATATTATTAACTAATTCCCCATGAAACTTCTATCTTTTTTATACTTTCAAATCTTAAAATTGAGATATAAATTCAATATATCTTGACTTGAAAAAATTGATAAAAATAAACAATATCTTGTTTTTCCAAACCACCAAGCTTTAGTTGATCCTCAAATCATTGTAAGTCTTATTTGACAGAAAATAAATCTTTCACCAGTGATTTCGCAAACTTATTATAACATACCAGTTTTAAAACAATTTTTTAAATTGATGTGAGCTGTTTCTATGTGAGATATACAAAGATGAACTTCTTCAATAGAAGACATAAATAAATCTCTTGAATGAATAAAAAATTGAATCAAAAATAGAAAAAATATTCTACTTTATCCAGCCTGACAACTTTATAGTCAATGATACGAGGTAATAAAATGAAAGAAATCTGCTTTTAATATAGTAAAAGAAATTGATGATAAAATTGAGATTTTAGTAGTTAGAACAACTGGACTTTGGTGAAGTCATTGGTCTAAAGCTTGGAATTGAGAAACTCCAAATTTTATAAAAACTTTTTTAAAATCTATTTTGATTTTAATCTGAAATATTTTATTTCTTACTCCAAAAAGAGAGGTAAATATTGAGATAGAAAATTATACTAAAAAATTAAAGAACATTAAAAACATAAATGAATTTAACCAAATATTAGAAGATTTTTATAACAAAGATTGAGAAGAAATTATAAAATATAATAGACATTTTTTTTATTTTGATAATGTAAAAAATAAAAAAGAACCAAGTTTAATTTCTTGATCGATTAAATCAATATCAAATTCTAACAAAATAGATGAAAATATTGTTCCAAAAGAAGTTAAAGAAAAAATAATAAAAAGAGTTTGTGAAATAAAAGAAATTCAAAAAGAAAAAATAAATTTAGAATCAAACTTAATAAACGATTTATTTTTTGATTCTCTTGATTTAGCTGAAATTAAAGCTTTTATTCAAACAAACTTTCAAAATTCTGATAATCCTCCAATTACAAGTTTAAAAACTATTTGAGATTTATGTATAATGGCTATTTGAAAAAGCAATAATAATGAAAAATTAAAAGATTGTGAATGGTGAAAAAATAAAAAAATATATAGTTTAATTGATAATTTAAATTAATATGAAAAAAATATGCTGTTCTATTTTTATTATAATTTCTTTATTTAATATAATTTATTTTTGAAATATGTTATTTTTAAATTATAAAGAAATACAGAGAGAAATTATAGAGGATAAAATAAATTCTTTGCATAAAGATATGTTATATACAGTTTCTTGATGAGATTGTTATCCTAAGAAACAATGTTGATACGAAAAAATAATAAATTATAATAATTTACTTTGAGTATCTTGAGATGATTATTGTGAACAAAAAATTGATGATGAAAAATTATCTAATTTATATAAAAAGCTTTTAGAAATAAATGATATTAATAATATAAAAAATAAATCCAGTTGTAAGACTTGTATTGATTGAGCTGATCAAACTTTAAGTATAAATTACGAATATAAAGATGTAAAAATCAATAAAACTTTTGATTTAGATTGATGATTTGAATGAAATAGCGAAGAAAATACTAAAAAAATAAATGATTTTATAACAGAACTAAAAAATATTTTAAATCAATGTAAACTATAATATATGAAAAAACAAACTATTCTAACTCTTTGGAAAAAAGAATTTTGCAAAAATAAATCTGAAAACTTTTTATGGGATAATATTCTTTGAATACAAAACAAAAAAGACTTTATAATTAAAGCTTATTTAATAGCAAATTATATAAAAAATATAAAATGAGATTATATTTGAATAATGCTTCCTTCAGTTTGAAGTGCTAGTTTAATTATAATTGCAACTTATCTTGCTTGAAAAATTCCTGTAATGTTTAACTGGACTTTATGAAAAGAAAGCTTTAAACACTGCAAAGACTTTTCAAAAGTTGAAAATATTTTAACTTCAAAAAATTTCTATGATAAGGTAAAAAATAACTTTTTAGAAGAATATAACAAAGAAAATACTTTTATGTTTTTGGAAGATTTATTAAAAAATATAAGTTTAATAAATAAAATAAAAGCATTTATAAATTCAAAATTAATGTTAATTCCAAACCTTCCTGAAACTGCTGTCATACTTTTTACATCTGGTTCAGAAAATTTACCCAAAGCAGTTCCTCTTACACATACAAATTTAATAGAAAATATAAAATGATCTCTTGGTATATTTGAGTTAAAATCTGATGATATTTTACTTTGATTTCTACCTCCATTTCATAGCTTTTGATTTACTATAAATACTATTATGCCTTTAATAACTTGATTAAAAGTTGTTTATACTCCAGATCCAAATGATGCAAAAACAATTTTAGAAATAATTAAACATACTAGTGTAACTGCTATTACTTCAACTCCAACTTTTTTAAAAATGATTATGGAGTTAGCTTCAAAAGATGATTTAAGAAGTTTAAAATATGTTGTAGTTTGAGCTGAAAAATGTAGTGAAGAAATATTTAAAAAATTTAGTGAATTATCACCAAATTGAATTGTGTTAGAATGATACTGAATTACTGAATGTAGTCCTGTAGTTTCAATTAATCCAATTATTTGAAGTAAACCATGAACAGTTTGAAAAATAATTCCAAACCTTGATTGCAAAATACTTGATTTAAACTCAAGAAATGAAATTAAAATTTGAGAACAATGAATGATTTATGTTTCTTGAAATTCTATTTTTAATTGATATTTAGATGAAAATATAGAAAGTCCTTTTGAAAAAATTTGAATTGATACTGAATGAAACTGACATAAATTAAAACTTTATTATAAAACTTGAGATTTATGATTTTTAGATAAAGATTGATTTTTAACTATTACTTGAAGATTAAAAAGATTTATAAAAATAGCTTGAGAAATGATTTCGCTACCGTTTATAGAATGAATTTTAAATAAAAAATATAGTAACAATATAGCAATAGAAGCACTTGAAAAAGATTGAAATGTAAAAATAGTATTGTTTACAACTGAAAATATAATTTTAGAAGAAGTAAGTAAATATTTAAGAGAATCTTGAGTTAGTAATTTAGTTAAAATTAGTGAAATAAAAATCCTTGAAAGCCTTCCGGTTTTATGAACTTGAAAAATGGATTATAAAGTAATGAAAAATATGATTAGTTTTTAAAAAAATATTTTATGCAAAAAACATATTCCCTAGCTCTTGGTTGATGAGCTGCCAGATGAATTGCTCATATTTGAGTAATTAAATATTTAGAAGAAAAAAATATAATTATAAATGAAATAGCTTGAACTAGTATGTGAGCAATTATTTGAGCATGTTTTGCTATTGGAAAAACATCAGAAGAAATGACACAAATAATAAAAGATATCAAATTCTTAAAACTTATAGATTTAAATTTTAAAGAATCCATAATTTCTTGAGATAAAGTATATAAAATGCTTGAAAATATTTTTTGAGATCTTTTAATAGAAAATACTTTAATTCCACTAAAGATAGTAGCGACAAATCTAGAAAGTTGAGAAAAACATATATTTACATCTTGAAAAATAATAGATGCCGTAAGAGCTAGTATAAACTTACCAACAATTTTTAAACCATTTGAAATAAATTGAATTAAATATTTAGATTGATGATTAAATTCAAATTTACCAATTTTAGAATTAAATTGAAATGATATAATAGCTGTTTCTGTAGTTAGAGAAAATAATAAAGAAATAATATATTCTCATAAAGTTTTTCTTTGAATAAAATTTAAAACTTCTTTTTGGAAATATAATTATCAAATACTTAAAAAAACTATTTCAATAGTTATGAGAAACAATGAAGATTTTTGCATGACTTTAGCTCAAAATAGTTGAAAAAACATTATTCTAATAAAGCCAGATGTTTGAGATTATGAATATTATGACTTTATAAAATATGATGAAATATCTAAAAAAGGTTATGAAGAAATTAAAGATTTTAAATTTTAATTTACACAATTATTTTTTCTAATTTATTTTTCCCAATAAAAATTTCATACATATTTACCATGATATTGATCTCCAGAATAAATAAGCTTGTAATTATCATAAATAGTTTTTCAATTTTTATCAAAAAAATTATTGTAATATAATTCATTTAACAAATCTTTCTCAAATACAATGAGTTGTCATTCACTTATTTTTCATATAATACGAGTTTCAAATGATGTGCTATATTTTACAATTATTTGTATTAGTAAATTATTTACAGGATCTATAGTTATAAATAATTCTTCATTTTTATTATTAGATTCCTCTTCATTTATATAATCTTTAGAAATCTTTTCTATTATTTTTTTTGTATTATTTTTTTGAATTTCATAAGTGTTTATATATTTTTTATATTCTATAGTATAATAATAATCTGTATAGTAATAAATATAAATTGCTCATATTAAAAAAGCAATATATGGTATTTTTTCCCATCATATATAAAAATTTTTAATTTTACTATATGATAATATAATTGATATAAATGTAATAATAAATGTTATTTTAAGGACTAACATTCAACTATCTAAAAAATAATTAGGACTATTAGATGTACTAAAAGATGATCAAATCGCTCTTAAATATAAATTAAGCCAAAAACAAATTAAGACCAAAATTGAAATAATATTTAAAATAATAACACTATTTTTCATATCCAAATAAATAAAAGATAATCTAAAATAAAATTAATAATATTAATTTTTAAAATATAATTTTAAAAAACTATCTATAGCAGTTGTAAAGGTAAGAATTACTAATGAAATAAATATTAACCTTTGTTTATAAAATTCATATGGATTGATTGAAAGTTTTAAGAATAATAAAAAAGTTAAAATATCAATTAATATGAAAATGTAAAAAACTAAATTATATTTTAATCAGAAAAAATAAAAAACTGTATATGATATAGTTAAAGGAACTAAAATAATAAGTGAATAAAAGGATGCCATTGCTCACCAAGCATTGGTGGTATTAGAAAAACAATGAACAGTATGATATAAAATTAAAATAGTTAAAATTAAAATAGTTAAAATATTAGTTATCCGATATATTTTTGTTATAATTTGTTGCATATAATTTTTATTAAAAAATATTATAAAATCTCATTAATTGAAATTTTTTTCAATATTATTGCTTTGTTCTTCTTGTAATCTTTTATAAAAAATATAAGTAAAAACTGAAACAAATAATATTGAAAAAATTTCAATTATTTTTGATATAATTAATCATATTATACTGTTTAGTGACATAAAACCATTTTTAAAATTTTCAAATAATGATAAAACATCTTCTTTAGAAATTCAATTTTGAATATTAGTAAGTTTTGTTATATCTCAAATTCAAAAACTGTCAGAAGGAGTTATTGATGATATAATTCAACTAAATAATGAAAATATAATTCAAACAAGCAAAAAATTTCAAAATATTCTCCACCAATTTCAATTAGTTAATGATACAGATTTCTTAAAATTTTCTTTGGAAAAATCATCTTCTGATACAGCTGATAATATTGCAAAAATTGATTTATTTGACCTATAAATAATATAAATCATAAATCACAAAAATAACATAATTCATACCCAAATAAAATTCCACATTTGATTTTGAAATCATCAAATTACAATATTTCACATTTGTATATAAATAAAATAAATTCAAGCTATAATAAATATCAAGGCTGGAATTCAATAAACATATATAAAAATATAATAATATGTTTTAAATGACTCAAATATATTTAAAAATCCATATTTATAATTACTTTTTAAATCAACTTCTTTTCAATTATCAATATCAATTATTGTTTTATAAAGTCATAAAATAAATCATATCTGCAAAAATAAATATGCTAAAATCAAAAAAGAAAAAGCAGAAATTAAAACATAATTTCAATAAGAAAGAATATTTTTAGTGTCAAAAAATAAACTTGAAGATAAAATTGAATAGTATATAAGAAAATAAATAACAACATAAAAAATAAACTGTGGTAAAAATAATTTTAAAAAATTATTTTTGATA
>JAQUKG010000042.1 GCA_028719245.1 Candidatus Altimarinota bacterium
TCCAGAATGAGCAAGAGATTTCTTAATTCCTTCAAGACTTCATCCAGGTAAATTTTATGCACTTCCTCAAGCTCCTCAACAATATAAACAACTTTTAATGGTTGGTTGAATTGATAAATATTTTCAGATAGCACCTTGTTTTAGAGATGAAGATCCAAGAGCTGATCGTCATGCTTGTGAATTTTATCAAATAGATTGTGAAATGAGTTTTATTCATAGAGAAGATATTTTTGCAGTAGTTGAATGATTTATTAGAGATGTATCAAAAAATTTATCTAATAAAACTATTATGGATGATAAATTTTATTCTTTGACTCATGATGAAGCTTTAGAAAATTATTGAACTGATAAACCAGATTTAAGATTTTGAATGAAATTTGTAGATTTAACTGATATTTTTATAAATAGTCAATTTAGTGTTTTTAAATCTGTTTGTGAAACTGGTTGAGTTATTAAAGCTATAAAATTAGAAAATCAATCTATGTCTAGGAAAGATATTGATGATTTAACTGAAATAGCAAAATATGCTTGAGCTAAATGACTTGCTTATATAGTTTATGATGATAAAGAAGAAAATTGAAAAAAATCACCAATTTTAAAATTTATGTCTGAAACTGAAATTTCTTTAATAGAGGAAAGATTGCAACCAAAAAATTGAGATATAATTTTCTTTTCAGCTGATGAATTTAAAAAAGCTGTTTCAATATTAAATCAAGTAAGACTTGCATTGAGAGATAAATTTAATCTAGCCGATAAAGAAAAATTAGCTTTATGTTGGATAATTGATTTCCCAATGTTTGAACAAGATGAAGTTAGTTGAAAAATAGATTTTGCACATAATCCATTTTCTATGCCAATTTGATGATTAGAAGCATTTAATAGGGAAGATTTAATTAATATGAAAGCTAATCAATATGATTTATCATGTAATGGTTATGAAATTTTATCTGGTTCTATTCGTAACTATGATGTTGAAGTTTTAGTAAAAGCATTTGAAACTGTTTGAAGAAATAGACAAGAAGTTATGACAAAATTCGGAGCAATGTATGAAGCATTTCAATATTGAGTTCCTCCACATTGAGGTTTTGCAATTTGAATGGATAGATTTATGATGATTTTAACTGATGAACCAAATATTAGAGAAGTTTATGCTTTTCCAAAAGCTTGAAAAGCTCAAGATTTAATGATGAGTGCTCCAAGTTTAATTGATGAAGAACAACTTGAAGAGTTGCATATAAAAGTTATTGAAGAGTAAAAATTAATTTAATTATTAATTTTAACATTATGAATCAAAACCACTTAAATTATATAGATAGAATAAATTTATGAAGTTATTATACAAATAATAACTTAGTTTCTATTGTTTGAAATATGATTGAAAAATTTATTGATAATAAAACAATTATATTTGATTCTTCTTGTTGATATTGAAATTTTTTTAATAATGATTTTACTAATATTCAAATTTGAAATGACCTAGATCCTGATGCTATAAATATAGCTAAACAAAGATTTAGTAATATAAAGTTTTATAATGAAAATGCTCTTGAAAATATAAATAGAGAAAAGTTTTGAATAAAAAAAAATGATAAATTATGTATAATATGAAATCCTCCCTATAATGATACAACTTCAATAATTAGAGCTTGAATTAAAAGACTTTCTTTTGAAATAGATAAAGATATAAAAACAAGAGACTTATGAATGTCTTTTTTACTATCTTATAATAAATTAAAAGCTGATTATATTTGTGTTTTACATCCATTATCATATTTAATAAAGAAAAGTAATTTTAACTTATTAAAAAATTTTACTTCTAATTATAAATTAATAGATAATTTACTTATAAGCAGTTGAGTATTTGAGAATGCTTCAAAATGAATACAATTTCCTATCTTAATCTGATTATATAAAAGAGATAATATTTGAATGGATTATAATTATATTTTAAATTATGATTTTAAAATAGATAATAAGAAAAGTTTTAAATTAAATGATTTTGATTATATAGATAACTACATATCTAAATATCCAAGTAAATTTAATAATAAAATAAATGAAAATTCAATTTTATTTTGGACTATGAGAGATATAAATGCTTTAAAAAGAAATAGAACTTTTATCAATAATTTTTCATATAATGCAATAATTATTGATAAAAATAAATTAGATTATTATGTTTATGTAGATGTTTTTAAATATTTTAGTTATATAATTCCTTATTATCTTTGAAATTTAAATGTTTTTATAAATAATAATGAATTCTTAAAAAATAAAGATTTATTTATTATCAATGCAATTAGTCGTAATAAATTTTTACAGCAATATTATAATTTTAATATAAATAAAGAATTATTAGAAGTGGCTAATGAAAAAATAAAGAATTATTTTATAAATTTACTAAAATATCATTATGTATATAGATAAACCAACTAAGGGGGATGAGAAAATAATTGTTAATATTCCTTTAACTACAACCTCTTGAAAAACAAGAGTAAAAAATAGATCTGTTGTTTTTGAATATTGAATTCCTTTTGCTAGTAGAACTAATACATTTATTCAATCAAATTACATAGAATGGCAAATTTGATATGATATTGAAATTTGAGATAAAGAAAAACTTGAACTAACTACTTTAAAAGATATAATTTTTACTGCTTATAATGGTAAAACAAAAGCACTTTATGAATTATCAGAATATGTTTATTATTTTTTTAGTTGGTGAGTAATATCAATTACAGAATTAAATTCTATAAAAGATTATTTAAATTCAATTCAGAATGAAGATTTAATAGATTCTCATAAAGATTGTAGAATAAAAAGAACTAATCCAATAATAAAGCAAATAAATGAAATAGAATTTTTTGAATCAAAGGTAGAATACCCATTATTAGTTCATAAATTTTGAAATTATGAATTGATAACAGAAATTATAATTAAAGAAAAACAAAGAGCAGTTTGAACACAACCTATGCTGTATTTTTGTTTTCCTATTACAGAATTAAAAACTGAAAAGCAATTATTGTGAAGAATAGCAGATAAAAATGAATTTGCTAAATTTACTTTTGATAAAAATAATTATTCTATTATATTAGAAATGTTAAAAATATTTTGAATTCTAAGTCCCTCACATAAAGCTGATATTATAGCAATAATAGATTTAATTTTAAAATCTTAAACTAAAAGAATAGAGATGTATTTAAATACATCTCTATTCTTTTAAAACTCATTTTTTTCTAAAAATTCTCTTATAATAGATAAAACAGGATTATTTTTATAATTTACAACATCACGACTTGCAATAATCATTGATAATATTCAGAAAGTTGTTTTATTAAATACGGTTTTATCTCAAATAATATTTATATCTTTTTCTAAATCTAAAGATAAAAATGTAAATTTCTTTAAACTATGAAGTCAATACTTATTTAAATCAATGTTTTTTATATATTCTCTTAAAAAATTATTATCTCATCAACCAGATATAAAAATTTTGTATGGAACTAAATTTGATTTCAAAATATCTTTTATGGTTAAAATAAATCACTCTTCCCATACAGATAAAAATTCTTTTTTTTCTTCTAAATATTCACTATCTTTTTGTAAATTATTTATTATTTCAATATTGGTTTCTCAAGTTTTCTCTTTTATAGATTTTACTAAATCACTTATTCAAATATTTATATTATCAAATCAGATAATTACTCATGCCTTTTGAATTATTATAGAACTTCTTGTGTTTCAAATATCTAAAAAAATTACATCATCATAAGCAAAATCAGATCAAGATAATATTTTTGGAATACAAAATTCTTGAGGTAAAATTGACAATATATTTTTTCAAAGATAATTTCAAATATTTGTAATTATATTATATCTTGATGATGGAATAAAAATATTTAAAATTGAAATATAAACTTCTTTTCCAGTAAATCAAATAGGATTTGAAACCTTAAAGTCATCAATACTCATACTTGTAATACTACTTGTAATTAACTTCATATCAACTTCACTATATCAAGTTTTATTTTTTATATCATTTTTTGCCTCATTTAAAGATTCTCTCTCAGCTTTTCCAATTATATAATCTAATTCTTGTAAAGTGATATTTTCATCTGGTTTAGTTCTTATATAAGTTATGTCTTTTTTTGAGGAAATTATACTTGAAGTAGGAATATTTATAATTATATCATTTGGATTAATACCATGTTTTTTTAACAATTTTGAGATAGCTAATTCAATAGATTCACTAACTCATCATATATTTGCAATTTCGCTTCAAATAATATCTGAACTTTCTTGTTTTTTTTCACAAAAAGATAATAAATGAATTTCATTGTTTTTATATTCTAATAGTGCTGTTTTTATTTTATAAGTTCAAATATCAATAATAATTATTTTTTTTGAAGGGATTAATTTCTTTATAAATGACATATTTTAAATTATTGTTAAAAATAAAGCTGAAACTAATGTTTCAGCTTTATGCTTTATATAGTTAGTTCTTCTTTTCAAATTTTTTTTAGTATTGCATTTCATTCAGATATTTTTCATATTCAAATCAAAGCCATTGCTAAATCTTCATTTATAAGTCTATCTTCTGGAGATAAATTTAAAGCTCTTTTTAAGATAAATATTCATTTTTTAGATTCTCCAGTCATAGAATAAGCCCATCATAAATTTCTTAAAACTTCAGCATTATTTGGCATTAAATTGTTTGATTTTTCTAAAAATTCAATTGCTTCAATTAATTTATTATTTGATAAAAAAATAAATCATTTTAAATAATTTCAAGTTGCCGATTCTGGATTTATATTCAATGCAAAATCTATAGCTTTTTTTGCTTTTGCTATTTTTCACTCATATAAATAAATATCTGCTATTTCTTCATATATTCTATAATCATCATTATTTTTTGAAAGTTGACTTTGTAATAATTCAATAGCTTTTTCAAACTCTTTATTTGCTTTTAATGTTTCAACTTCTTGAATTAATGTTCTTACTGCATCCATATTTCAAATTTAAAAATAAGTTTGCTTAATATTAAATATAATCCTAAAAAAATCAATAGTTTATTTCAAAATAATGTTAAAAAGTTTTATTTAAAGTTTTTAGATATTTTTTTTTTGCAAGTTTATAAAAAATATGGTAAGCTTGGGGCAAGAGTTTAATTTTAAATATTATTTTATGAACGTAAGAAAATTATTTTTAGCTATATTAATGGCTTTAACTATATTTACATATACAAATGTAAATGCTGCACTTGAGGATTATACAACACTTAGAGATATTGATAAATGAACTTATAATGAATATAGGTTTTATATGGTTAATGAATATTTTAAATTAAAAGAACAATTTGAATTAAATTGAGAAATAGATGAAACTATAGTTTTAAATTTACTAAAATATGCAAAAACTTGATATAATTATTTACCTGATAATTTAATGAACAAGAATTATTTAAATGATTTATCAATTGCTGTTAAAAAATGATATGAAACTCCAAATAGTGAAGTTAATTACCAAGAAATAATTAGTAAATTAAATACTTATTTAGAAAGTGTAAGTATTAAAAAGATAACTTGAAATATAGAAGCAACTCCAATTACCTGAAATGCACCTTTAACAACAACATTTAGATGAAGAATTACAGATCCAACTTGAACAATTATTCCTCCAAGTAATTATATTTGGTGGGTAGATAATTCCTGAGTAAAAAAAGTTATTTGAAAATGATTATCAATAAATTATACATTTAAGGAAGAATGAAACTTTTCGGTGTTTTTAGATGTAAAATCAACTCATAAAAATTCATTATGATACAATGATGTATTACCTTTTTCTACTAGATCAATAGTTCAAGTAAAAGAAAAAATAGCATCATTAATTATAAATGTTAATTCAAATCCACTAAGAGAATCAGATTCGTTAAAATTTACACCTGAAGAAGCCAATTATTGATTAATATTTGATGCAACAAGTTCAACTCCAACAGGTTGAGCTAAGTTTACTAGAACTGAATGGAATTTTTGAAATTGAGTTGAAAGAAAATATGATTGAGATCCTAAAATTGAAAGAGTTGTATATTCAAGAGAATGAGATTATACAGTTTCATTTAAATTATATACAAATGAATGAAAAACAGTTGAAAGAAAATTTGTAATAGAAGTTCATAAACCTATTGCATCAATAGTTTCTAATACTGAGAATTGATTTATATGAGATAAATTTACATTCTCAGCTATTTCAAGTATTAATGAAAAGAATTTATCATTTTTATGGAATATAATTGATATATCAAATGATAAAATTTTGGTATCAAAAGAATGAAGTGTCATAAATTATGTTTTTAGCGATAAATGAAGGTATAATATTCAATTGAAAGTTAAAGATGCTTCTTGAAATGAAGACACAGATACAAAAATTATTTACATAAATTCAAGAGCTCCAATTTCAGCTTTCACTTTTTCTATTCCTGATAAATCAAAACCAAATAGAATTTTATTTGATTGAAGTAAAAGTTTTGATCCAGATTTTAGTGATGAATGAAAATTGAAATATGTTTGGAGTGTAAATTGAGAAATAGTTGACTTAGATCAAATAGACAGTAAATGAGCTATATGATATTATACATTTGATTCAATATGAGAGCAAAGTGTAGTGCTTGAAGTTACAGATCCAGATAATATGAATTCTATTAAACAATTAAGAGTGAGTGTAAAATCTATTTTATCAGTTGAACTTTTTACATTTCCGAGAGTTATTCAAAGAAATTGATATGTTAGATTTGTAGCTTCTTCTCCAAATGCAAAAATATTTGAATGGGATTTTTGAGATTGAGAAAATAAATCTTGAAATTCAAATAAGGCAGAACATATATATAAAAAATCTTGAGTTTTTAATATTAAATTAACAGTTAAAGATTCTGCTTGAGATTCAAATCAAGTTGTAAAAACTGTTTATGTTTGAGAATCAAATAATGTATTATCCGTAATATCGGCAGACTACACATCAACTGAAGTTCCTATATTTGATGATTCTGCTTGTGAAAATTGAGCATATTTGGTTGATAGAATTAAAACAGTAAATTTTAAATGATGAGAAAGTATAAATACAGACTGAACAACTGCTTGACTTAGTTATTCTTGGAAAATATGAAATAAATATTTAACAGCAATGAATACTAAATATAAATTTGATGAACTATGATGTTTTCCAATTAAACTGACTGTTAAAAATAGTAAATGAATTATTGATACTTCACAAACTTGGGTTAAAGTAATAAATTTAAAACCAATACTAACAAGTCTAAATATACAAGTTCAAGATGAAACTAAAGATCCAGTAATAGTTTCAGTATCAGCTTTATGAACTAAAGATCCAGATTGAGTTATACAATCATATTTGTGGTATTATTATACTGATAGTGATGTTGAACCTCAAGATTTTAGAATAACTGCATTACCAGCCACAACATTTGTTTTACCAAAAATTACTTGAAATTATTATTTTGTAGTTGTTATGAAAGATAATAATGATGAAAAGTATTCATCTGACGAATCATCTTCAAATAAATATTCTATAACTCTTTCTTGAGATAATATAAATACACCATTAATAGATTTTAAAGTAAATAAAAACAGTGCTTATATTTGAGAAGAAGTCATTTTTAATGCAACTGTAAAAAATATATTATGACAAGATATTACTTCAAAATCTTCTTATGCTTGGGATTTTGATTGAGATTGATTTTATGATAAAGAAAGTAGTGTTTGAAGCATTACTTATAAATACCAAAATTCTTGAACTTTTTACACAAAAGTAAGAGTTAAATACAAATGAATGACAAATGTTAGAACTATTGAGATGAATGTAGCAAATATTTTAGCTCCTAAATTTGATTATATTTCACTTTGAGATAAGTATTTATTTTTTAATACAAGTTGATGAAAAACTGATAAAGTTGATTGGGATTTATGAGATTGAAATACAGTAAGTGAAAAAAATTATTTTTCATATACTTATGAAGATGGAAAAAAATCTCACAATGTAAACCTAAAAATATCAGAATGAACAAAAACTAAAGATATTACACAAGAAGTTAATATAAATATGAAAAATATGATATCATATAAAGCTTCAAAATGATTAAATCTTTTTACATTTCCAGAAGTAAATAATGATAAAATTACCTTAGATAATTCCTCACAAAAAGTTTATATAAATATAAATGAATTAGGAGATATTAAAAATTATGCAGTTGATTTTGATATAAATATTGATAGTGATTTAAATTGATGAAAAGATGATGACATTGACAATATAAACGATCCAACCTATACAAATGCATGATTATTAGAAATAATACTTAATGATAAAAAAACACAAACTTTTAGAGTTTATTTACTTGACTCTTCTTGAAAAACTACTGACTCAAGAGATATAGTTATACAAAAGAAATACATTAAAGATGAGGAAATTGATTTAAGTAAAGTAATTTTTAATTGAGTAAGTGACGATGAAAAAGCAAAAATTGAAAAATTAAAAGCTTATATTAAAGAATTTCCACAAGAAGATAGGTTAAAATCTATGCAATATATTCAAAAATTACAAGAAGAATGGTTTTATGCTAATGAAAAAACTAAAATAATTTTAGAATTTGAATCATATGTTGATTGATTACAACTTTCAAATGGGGCAGATATTATAAATTTACTTGAATCTTTCTTAATACAATGACAACAAGATCAATCTGTAAGAAATATGTCATACAATGTTGTTAAAAATTTAATTCCAAAAGAATTAGTTGAATATAATGATATAGTTGCAGATTTAGATAAAATTAAAGCAAATCCAGATAAATTGGAAGATAATAAAGTTTTATGAAAAGAAATTCTTTGAATGATTAAAGATACATCTTTAATTAGTAATGAAGATAAAATTACAATAAAATCTCAATTACAAGTATTTATTTATGGATCAGTTGATAATATACCTAAAGAAGTTGTTAATGATGTAACTCAGCCAACAAACAAATTTTTCTGATTATTTTCTTGGTTATTTGATGTTATTGGAATAATATTTGGAGTTATTATATTTTGATTAATAGCATTTTTTATATGGTATAAAATTTCTAATAAGAATACAAGTTTATGATTACAAGATTTTATAATTGAAAAAACAAATTCAAAAACAGAAAATGATATTTTTGGAAAGATTCCAAATAAAATTGAAGAAGAAAAAGTTAAAGAAGATTTTGTGACCAGAAAAGAAAATAAAGATATATTAAAAGATAATGAAAATGATTTACCTAAAAAAGATATAGTAGAAATTCCTGAAACTAAAGTTGAAGAAGAAAAAGTCCCAGATTGGTTAAAATGAGCTTTAGAAAATGAAGAAACAAAACCTGAAGAAAAATCTCAAAATGAGAATATTGAAAATACTCCTAAAATAATTCCTGAAGAAACTTTTGTAGAAATTCCTGAAACTAAAGTTGAAGAAGAAAAAGTCCCAGATTGGTTAAAATGAGCTTTAGGAAATGAAGAAGCAAAACCTGAAGAAAAATCTCAAAATGAGAATATTGAAAATACTCCTATAATAATTCCTGAAGAAACTTTCGTAGAAATTCCTGAAACTAAAGTTGAAGAAGAAAAAGTCCCAGATTGGTTAAAATGAGCTTTA
>JAQUKG010000043.1 GCA_028719245.1 Candidatus Altimarinota bacterium
TATGGATAATAATGAAATTATTACTACAGTTCAAGAAATTTTACAAAATAGTGATTTTATGCAACTTGTATTTCAAAATATTTATTCTTATGATAATGCTATTTGAATAGCTTTTCAGTGAGATTATAATATTTTACCAAAATTAATATTTCCTCTTTGAGCAGATTGAAATTGAAATATTTATGCAATGGTTAGTTTTGATACAACAAGAAATTGAATAAATATTTGATATACTTGACTTGTAACTTTAACTCCAACACAAATGAATTTTCAAATAATGTATCCAGGTGCTTCAAATACTGATTACACTTTATTTAATGATATTTTTTGAGTTATTTCTTGATTAGCTTGAGAGAATTCGCTTTTAGCTGATACAAAACTAATTACAGAAATCACTCCAAGTTGATGGAGTGAAGAATGGACTTTCTTGCTTTCTGATAAATCTAAAATAACAAAAAATATTGATTTTACAACTAGTCCAAATTGATGAACTATTTGGAATATAAGAGCAAATTAAAATAAAAAAAAGATGATTTTTTAAAAAAATCATATTTTTTTGTTTTAACTATTAAAGTCAAACTTTTGATCAAATATCTTTAACTCAACTATTAACTCAATCAGCAATTTTTTGAGAAATTCATCAAGTAAATTTATCAAAATTATCCAAAGCTGATCTTGAAGCTCAAGGAATATTTAAAGGATTGATTTTAACATTTCAGTCAATTATTGGTTGCATTGCTGCTTTGATTTCTGCTGCTGCTCTTACAGTGTATCCGTTAAACCAATTTTGTTTTAAATCAAATCTACTTAAATTTGCTGAAGTCAATGGTTCAAATCAAGTCTTAATTCATTCTCATTTAGTTACTTGCCAAGATTTAGAACCAGAATTCCATTGAATATACACTCATTGTCATAGATTATAAGTTGGATTTTCTGTTCAAAGTCAAGAAGAAAAATATCATTTCTTATCAAGTAAAGTAACTAAAGTTTGTGTTAATTTTTTATTTGTTTCACATTCTTGAATCATAACATTTAATGCTACCCTTGCATCATCTTTAACTTTTTCTCATAATCCTTTTAATTTTTGAGTTAATTCATCTCTATCATCTTTAAAACTTGCTTGTAAATCATGTAATTCATTTAAATCAATTACTCAATCATTAGTCAATTTAGCTTGAATAGCTTGATCTAATTTATCAGAAGTAGTTCATCATTTATCTGCTTTTTGCGGAATTACTGCACCTCAATCTTTTGGTGCTTCTCAAGGACCTGCCATAATTTTATAGTTAAAAATTAAATTTGTTTTAAGTTTCTTTAAACTTTTACAAGAGTATTTTATCATAAAAAAAATATATTGTCAAAAATTTGCGAATAGTTTTTTTAAAGAAAATAAAAAATTGATAAATTTTAATAAAGATTATAATAAAAGTTGCTTAAATATTTTATTTATTAATCATATATTATGAAAAAACTAAAGTTTTCTATATTGATTATAACTCTTTGTTGTATTTATAATTATTCTTTTGCATTAGCAAATCCTGCAAGTGTAAAATGTATAAATGATTGATGAAATTTATCAATAGAAAAAGATATTTCTTGAGGTGAGTTTTGAATTTGTACTTTTAGTAATTGATTTTCTTGTGAAGAATGGGCTTATTTTAGATGAGAATGTAATTCATACCAATCATTGAGTTTAGATTTTCAAAAAATTGATGATAAAAATTATACTTTAGATACTAAAAATAATTTTATTCATATAACTGCTAATTTTTCACTAACAAATAATGAAATAATTGATAATAAAATTTATGAGTATGTAAAATATACTGCAAAAGACTTTTTACAAAATTTACCAGCTGATGCAGAAAAAGATATTTATAAATATGAATTAGATATTTCTTGAGATTTTAAGAAAATATGAAATATAACTACTTTTGAATTTATTATTTATTGATATTATTGATGATATCATTGAGAAACCTATGTAAAAACTTTTAACTTTAAAAAAGATTGAACAGAAATTTTATTAAAAAACAAGAAGTTTATAAAAATATTATCTAAATATTTAACTAATTATTTTTTAAATAAATCACCTTGAGATGAAAATTGGGAAGAAGATTTAATAAAAGATTGATTAGCTCCAAATATAGATAATTTTTCAAATTGGTTAATAACTTGAGTTGATAAAGAAAACTTAAAAATTGTTTTTATTTTTAGTCAATATCAAATTAGTTCCTATTACAACAAAATTCCATCAATTGAAATTACTATAAATAAAAATTGAAAATTTACTTGAGTTGATTATTTATGAAATTTATATGAGTTAAACTCAAAATAATATTTTTTTTTACTTAATCTTTTCAAGTTTTTCTTCTAATTTTCTTAATTTTTCTTGAGCCTCAGCTTTTTTTTCCATTTCAGCTCTAACAAGACTTGCTGGAGCATTTCTTACAAAACTTTCATTTAATAACTTTCTATCAAGTAATCAAATATATTCTTTGGTATCAGTTATTTGTTCTTTTAACCTATCAATTTCTTTATCCATATCTTTAGCATTTGAATTATCTAAAAATATTTCTACTCAAGATTTTGTAATTGCATAAACTAAATTTTCATCTTCTATTTTAGAAACTACCAAAGTTGATTCTGATTTAACTATTCAAGAGATTAAAACCAAAATTTCATCATTAAATAATTCTTGTTTTGATTTTTTAACTTTTAATAAAAGCTTAATTGAGCTGCTTGGCATTATATTATTTTCTGCTCTTAGATTTCTTATTTCTTTAATTACTTCAATAATAATTTGTTTCCCAGATTCAATTTCTTTATTTTCTGGAAGTCCGACTTTTGAATAATTTTGTAAAATAAGTTTTCATTCAAATCATACTTTATTCCATAATTCTTCTGTTACAAAAGGGATATAAGGATGCCATAATTTCAAAATATTGTTTATTACATAGATTATTACATCATTTCAATACTTTGAAGTTTCACGAGTAATTTTGAATTCTTCTATATAATAATCACAAAATTCATTTTTTGTAAAGTTTTGTAATTCTATTCAACTTTCTGAAAAATTATATTTTTCCATTCAAATATTGACCAAATCACTAATATTTCTTAATCTTGATAAAATCCATTTTTCTGAAAATAATAAATCCTCATAATTATCTTGCAATCTTTTTTCAATTATTTCATAATTATCAATTTTATAACTAGATTTTTCAAATAAATTTGTATAAACAAATCTTGTTGCATTCCAAAGTTTATTGATAAATATTTTGTTTTCCATAACATTATCTTCATCAAATCTCAAATCATTTCAAGGAGTATTTCAAATACTAACTGTCAATCTCAAAGCATCTGTAGAATATTTTTCTATCATGTCAATAGGATCTATTCAATTTCATGATGATTTAGACATTTTTTTTCAATTTTTATCTTTTATAAGTCAATGAAGATAAATTTTTTCAAATGGTGTTTTTCAAGTAAATTCATATCAAAATAATAACATTCTAATTACCCAGAAAAATATTATATCATGTCAAGTTTCTAAAACTTGAGCTGAATAGAATTTTTTATACAATTCATTTTGTTCTTCAAATGATTTTCAAAACTCAAAATCTAAAACTGAAAATGGCCACAATGCTGAGGAAAACCAAGTATCTAAAACATCCTCATCTCTTGTATATTCTCAAGTTAAAGTTAAATCTTTTTCACTAACCACCATTTCTCAAGTAGTTTTATGATAATATGCTGGAATTCTATGTCACCACCATAATTGTCTTGAAATACACCAATCTCTTAAGTTATAAATCCAATCTTCAAATATTTTATTAAATTTATCTGGAATAATAACAAAGTCCTTTTTTTTGTATCAATTAATTACCTTCTTAGCCATTTCATCTACTTTCACAAACCATTGTGTTGAAATAATTGTTTCTACTTTACATCAACTTCTTTCACAATATCAAACTTTATGATTATAATCTTCTATTTTTATCAGATTTCATTTTGATTTTAAAAGAGCAACTATATTTTCTCTAGCTGTTACAAAATCCTGTCAAGCGAATATTCATGCACTTTGAGTCATTTTTCAATCTTTTCACAAAACAACATTATTCATAGGAAGATTATGTCTTTTTGCAACTTCAAAATCATTTGGATCGTGTGCTGGAGTTATTTTTACAGCTCCAGTTCAAAAATTAATATCAACCATTTCATCAGCAATCAATGGGATTTCTCTATTTAAAATAGGTAAAATTAATTTTTTTCATCATTTTAAAAGTGCTTTATATCTCTTATCTTTTGGATGAACTGCAACTGCTTCATCTCAAAGTAGAGTTTCAGGACGAGTTGTAGCAATAATTACTTCATTATCACTTCCAGAAACAAAATAAGTTATATGATATAATTTTCATTTTTCTTCTTTATAAATTACTTCTTGATCAGATAAAACTGTATTTAAAGCTGGAGAATAATTTACCATATATTCTCCTAAATAAATCATTTTTTTATTATATAAATCTACAAAGGCTTTTGTTACTAATTTATTTAATCATTCATCAAGTGTAAATCTTTCTTTAGTCCAATCACAACTTGATCACATCATTCTAATTTGATTTGTGATAGTATTTCAGTATTTATTTTTCCATTCCCAAACATGTTTTAGAAATTCATCTCTTCATAAACTTTCTCTTGTAATTCATTTTTCTGCCAACATTTTTTCTACACGAGCTTGAGTTGAAATTCAAGCATGATCTGTTCCAGGAATCCATAAAGTTTCATCTCAAATCATACGATGATACCTAACCATTATATCTTCTAATGTCAAAGTTAAAGCATGTCATAAATGCAAAACTCAAGTGACATTTGGAGGTGGAATAGGAATATAAAATGTTTTTCAAGTGTTTCCAGATTTTGGTAGAAAATCTCAAGATTTTTCCCAATTTTTATAAATATCCTTTTCAAAATTTTCTGGTTCATATTTTTTAGAAAATGTTGTCATTTTTTAAAAATTAAAAAAATAAATAAAGAAAAAAATTTTCTCTAATTTTGATTATATAAAATAGCTAAATTATGCAAGTTTTAGTTTTAAAAATTTGATTTTTTAGAAAAATAGTTATTATAATAATATTTATCTAACTAAAATAAAATGGATACAGCACTATTACTTCATGGACGGGGATGAAATTCGGATGAAAATTGGTTTCCTTGGCTACAAAAAGAATTAAATAAAAGATTTTTAGATATTTATACCCCAAATCTTCCAAATACTAATAATCCAATTTTAGAAGAACAAATTGATTATATAAATGTTTATGCTTCAGATTTTAAAGATTGATGATATATCATTGCTCATTCTTTATGATGTCAATTAACTATGAAATTTATAGAAGAAAATAATATAAAAAATTCTATAATAATTTTTGTAGCTCCAAGTTATCCTTGATTAGCAAAAAAACTTGGTAAGAAAATTTTATGAAATAATTATGAAATTTTAGATAAATATTTTGATATTGAGATTGATTTTAAAAAAATAAATACTTTAAATAATAAATATTATATTTTTCTTTCAGATAATGATCCATTTATAAATATGGAAAATGCTAAACTTTATTACAAAAAATTAAATAATGTTGAATTTAAAGAATTTAAAAATAAATGACATTTTAATCAGTGAGCTTGAATTTTAGAATTGAAAGAAATAATGGAATTAATAAATATTAATATTCACTAAAATAAAATATGGAAATAGAAAATGATAGAAACTTAAATGCACCTGAATTACATTGAATAAGTTTGGAAAAAGTTATGGATTTATTGATTGAAAAATATGGTTTTGAAGAATTAAGTAAATTAATTAGAATTAATTGTTTTAAAAGTTATCCAAGTAAAGAATCAAGTTTAAAATTTTTAAGAAAAACTCAGTGGGCTAGATTACAAGTTCAAGGATTATATGTAAGAGCTATAAGGGAGAATAAAAAGAAAGAGAAACAAGATTTACAAAATATTAATTAAAAATACTATAAATCACAATTGAAACTTTATCGGCTATGTTATCTGCTATGAAAAATTTGACTTTAGTTTAAAAAAAAATATAAATAGGTCTTATTTTTTAATTTTTATTTATGTCAAAAAGAAATGTTCCTGTATGTGTGAATAATTTAGAAGCTGTTAATAGTAGCCCCTTTATAGAAGAGTTTAGAAAAGTAATAGATAATTTTTTTAAATCTTGAGATAAAGGCCCATCTTTTAAGACCACTTGATATTATCAAGATGCTTTAGATAAATATAAAAATAAAAAAGAGATTAGTTATGAAGAATTTAAAGAACTAATTGGATTATTAAATAATCCTAATTTTATAGAACTTGCAAAACAACAACTTGAAAATTTTGTTCCTGTTTGATGGAGGGTTAAAGAGACAGTAGTTTTTTATAGTAAAGATTGAATTAATATAAATTGATTAAAATCTGAATTTATAAGACAAATGTTTATAAGAATTATAAGTGATGTTAAATCAGATGTGGATGAAGTTTTAAATAGTTGATTACAAGAACATATTTTAGCCTCAGATGAAAATGTAGTAGTATTTAATTTAAATTGAGAAATTTATGCTAGATTTTTAACATCTACTAATGCTGAAACAGTTGAAAAGATTGAATCTTTTAGTTATGATTTAAGTTTATTTTCTATTAAAAAACCTGAATGAGTAATTATAGTTGATAATCAATTTCAACAAGTTAGTGAGGACTGAAAATATTTTACACAAGTGAAATTTTATAATTATTGAGATGAATTAGTAGTAGAAGCAGAAGAATGAGATAAGAAGAAATGATGAATGACGACTTTATATGACAAAGATTTAAATAGTTTGTATTCAGACACAACTGAGGCTCGGTCAAGTGTATGAAGATTTGATTTATCAGTTTTTAATAATTACTGAATTATTTGTATTAAAGAAAAAGAAAAAAGATGCGATAGTATATTTAATTGAAAATGTGAAAAAATTTCTCCTGAGTGAAGAACATATTGTACCTCAATAAATCCAAAAGAATTATATACTACTTGATATATTTTAGTTGTTAACCCAGATTGAGAGCAAGATTATATTGGAACTTTATTATGATATGATAATAATTGAAAATTAATTTATTGTCATTCATGAAATATATACATGAACGATTTTAAAGATGGGTTTTTTAGAAAAGTCATAAGCTATGATGTTGAACATAAACCAATTTATGAAATAATTCCAAATAATAGTATTATACCAGAAAAGCCTGTAGTTAAAAAAAGTAAAATGAGAAATACAGTTTAATTTCAAGTTTTAGTTTTAAATTTGATTTTAAAAAATATTTTATATAATCAAAATACAATTTATTATTAACCATTTAAAAATGGAAACTACTTTAATATTGTTAAAACCAGATACAGTTCAAAGATGATTAATTGGACAAATTATTTCAAGATTTGAAAATAAAGGTTTAAAAATTATTTGAATGAAAATGATGAATTTAAGTGAAGAAATTATAAATGAACATTATGATTTTTTAGCTGATAAACCATTTTTTCCAAAAATAAAATCTTACATGACATCTGCTCCAGTTGTAGCAATGGCGGTTTCTTGAACAAATGTTATAAAAACTGTTAGAATTTTAACTTGAGCAACTAATCCTGCTGAAGCATTACCAGGTTCAATTAGATGAGATTTTGCTTTAACTATTGATTGAAATGTAATTCATGCATCTGATAGTGAAGAAACTGCACAAATAGAATTAAAAAGGTTTTTTAAGGAATGAGAAATAACTAATTATACAAAAATTTCTGATGAAACTGTTGGATAGTTTTATAATAAAAAATAACTCTTATTTAAATAAGAGTTATTTTTTATTATAAAAATTTGCTTTTTATTTTGCTTTATATATACTGTTTTTGTTAGCACTACTTCATGATTGTGTAATTCTAGACGGAGTAGGGCATTTTTTGTGTATTTTATTAATTAATTTTTTTTACTAATGGCTAAAAAAATTATGTCAAAATGTGAAGAAGTATGAAGTTTGTATGAAGTAAAATCAAGACATTATTTCACAAACGATACATCTGTTGCACCAATTCCAGATTTACTTGAAGTGCAAATAGATTCTTATAAAACATTTTTGGAAAAATGAATTGATGAAGCTTTTAAAGAAATTTTTCCTATTAACGATTTTTCTTGAGAAAGAATTGATATTTATTACAAAGGTTATTTTTTAGAAGAACCAAAATATGATGCAGAAACTTGTAAGAAAAAAAATCTTAATTATGAAGCTCCTTTAAAAGTTCAGCTTGAAATGTTAAATAAAGAAACTGGGGAAATTAAATCTCAAGATGTTTATCTTGGTTGAGTTCCTTTAATGACAAATACTGCAAGTTTTATTATAAATTGAATTGAAAGAGTAATAGTTTCTCAAATTATTAGATCAACTTGAATATTTTTTACTTCTGGTGAAGAATGATTTGCTTTAAAAGTAATTCCAGCTAAATGATCTTGGTTTGAAATAGATATTGAAAAGAAATGAGTAATAAATGTGAAAATTGATAAAAAAAGAAAATTACCAATTTCTATTTTATTAAGAGCTTATTGACTTGAATCAAATGCTGAAATTCTAGATACTTTTAAAGATTTATGAGATGAAATTATAGCTGATAATTTTTCTGTAACTTTAGAAAAAGATAAAACAAAAACTAGAATAGAAGCACTTCATGCTATTTATAAAATTTTAAGACCTGGGGATTTAGCAACTGATGAAAGAGTTGAAGAATTATTTAAAAATACATTTTTGGATGAAAAAAGATTTGATCTTTGAGAAATTGCTAGAATGAAAATAGAAAAAAAATTAGGTATTAAAACTAAATATACAGATTCAGAAGGTAAATTTTTGTCAAAAGAAGAACTTATTAAATCTTTAAAATATTTCTTAAATTTAAGAGCTTGAATTTCTGGGTATGTTGTTGATGATATTGACCACTTAGAAAATAGAAGAGTTAGAGCAGTTTGAGAATTAGTTCAAGATAAAATAAAAGTTTGACTTCAAAGAATGGAGAGAATTGCAAAAGATAGAATGACAATAGTGGAACTAGAAGATGCAACTCCTTGAACTTTTATAAATTCTAGACCTTTTGTTGCAATATTAAAAGAATTTTTTTCTTCTTCACAACTTTCTCAATTTATGGATCAAACAAATCCATTATCAGAAATGGCACATAAAAGAAGAATTTCTGCTTTATGACCTGGATGATTAACTAGAGAAAGAGCTTCATTTGATGTTCGTGATGTTCATCCAACTCAATATTGAAGAATATGTCCAATTGCAACTCCAGAATGACCAAATATTTGACTTGTATTACATTTATCTTCTTATTCTAAAGTTGATAAGTATTGATTTATTTTAATTCGATTTAGAAAAGTTAAGCATATTTTCAAAAATGATGGTATAGATGCTATTAATAAAATTGCACTTAGATAT
>JAQUKG010000044.1 GCA_028719245.1 Candidatus Altimarinota bacterium
TGACCTGAAGATTGAGAATTTATGGAAAAATATTATGCTCCAACTTTTTCAAACCAAGATTTAGTAAATATGGATAAATTTAAAGCTGTAATAAAATTAGCTGTTGATAATCAGCCTACAATTCCATTTTCAATAATTCCAAAAAATCCATATTTAGAACACTGAGATGAAAATATTGCAAAAGCATTTTATGAATTATCAAGATTAAAATATTGAAGAGATAGAATGTTTATACAAAAAGAGATAGAATATAGAATTTGAATTTAGTTCTTAATTTTAAAATATGTCAGACCCAAAAACACTAGTTGATGAAAATCTTGAGTTAAAAAAACAAATTGAAATTTTAAATTCAAAATTGAATAGAGTTAAAATTTGGATGGAAAGAGAAGTTAGAGAACAAGCTCATAAAATAGCTAAATCTAAAACTTCAAAATTAACTTCAGCAGTAAAAGAAGATTTTTTGAGTGAAAATTTTGAAGAAGTAATAGCTTCTAGAATAAATAATTATTTTGGTGACTTACTTCTACTTAATGCTCCCAAATGAACTATTGAAAGTATAACTTCAGCAGAAATAAATTATTACAATATGATGAAAAATCCAACTATTGATTGATTTGCTGTAATAAGTGCTTACCATAAAGTTTTAGATTTATTTATTGAAAGTTTTATTACAAATAATTTTAGAAAATTTGCTAAAAAAAGAGGTTGCACAATTTTAAGAGTAAATGATCCTTTAGAAAAAGCACTTAATTTAATAGTAAATTCTAAATATATAATGAGTACTTGAAGACTTTATTGACTTTTAAAAATGTTAAAAGAAGATGCAAAAATGTTTGATTATTGAAAATGTTTTAAAGAATATTTAGATAAATATATTGAATTAAAAAATATTTTACTTAATGATGAGTTTTTCAATAAATTTAGTCGTTTAAATAAATCAGAAGTATTATGAAGTAAAAGACATTCTTGAAGTATTTCAAAGAAAGATACTATGGATGCAAGAAAAATTTTAATTTGAGATTTTAGAGATAAAGCTTCAATGATTTACAAAATATTGGAATGACAAAGTGTAATTTATTAATTTCTCAAAATAAAAAAACTTCAGAAAAAATCGTGAAGTTTTTTTATTTTTTTTATTTAGTATTATTCAGCTAATATCTCATCAATGTTAATTGAATTACCAATTTCATCTAATTTTTCTTGTAATAATTCTTTTAAAGCATTTAATTGGGCAATAAATTTATCCTTTTGTTCTTGAGTTATTTCTGTATTAGCATTGTATTTTTCAATAACTATATCTATTTTTGCTAAAATATTTTTAATTTTATCGGTAGATAAAGTTGCTAATTTTGATTCAAGTTGTTTAACAAATTTTTGTTTGTATTTCATTTTTAAATCATCAACCGTCATTTTAGCTTGCATTCTTGCTTCTAAAATTTGTTTTTTATAATCATTTTTAGTCTTTTGAATTTCAGGTTTTTTAACAAAATTATTTTGATAAAATATTTCAAATCTTGATTCTATAATATTTTTTACATCTGATAATCAGGCATCATCAAATTTTTGTAGGTATTCTGCTTTTAATTCATCTGCTTTTGTTTTTATTTCATCTAAATTATCTTTAGTAATATTTTCTCTTAAATATTTTATTGAAACTTCTAATGTTTTCATTAATTCAGAAACTTTAGTTAATTGCTCTTGAGTTAATGATTTTTTTGTAGTTTCTATTTGATCTTTTGCATAATCTTTGGCTTGATTAACGACTTGTTTTGTAGTTTCCATTTGATTTTTAAACTCATCTTTTATTTGAGTAGTATTATTTTGAGTAGTAAAATTTGATTGTTGTCTACCTGGTGGAGTTTCAAAATCATTTAGTTGTTGTCCTGGACTTGGTGGAAGTTCAAAATCGTATCATCAATTAGGTCACATATTTAAAGTAATTTCATTAGATTTTGCTAATTCTCAAGAACTTCACATAACAAATAATTGGTATTTATTTAATCACTGTTTTGCATCCCAATTATCCAAATTATTTTTATCTGTTCAAATTGATAATGTTTTTACATTTCAATCTTTATTAGTAACAAGAATTTTATATCACAAAACATCTCCTGTTCAAGAATATGTATTCCAAGATAAATGACTTTATATCAATCAATTTTTCATTTTAAATTTATTGAATTATTTCAATAATCTATATTATTATTTGTTTTACTAAGATCTGGATATTGTTGCTCCGAAGTTGGAGGTGTGGAAAAATCTGTAATTCAACTTGAAGTTGAATTAGTAGTATTATTTTGAGTAGTAGAATTCGGTTGTTGCCCTGGATTTGGTGGAGCCTCAAAGTATATAGTTCAACTTGAAGTTGAATTAGTGTTTGTTATTGTATCATCAGCCATTACAACTACTGGCAAAACAAGTAAACTTCAAATTATTAATGTTCATAACTTTTTATTTAATTTTTTCATAATAATAAAAATTAATATATAAAATGTATTAAAATACATAATAATAAAAACATATTTTTTTAGTAAGTCAAATTATTTTTTCTTGAATAATTTTGTATATCACATTACTAATTTCCTAAAAATCACAATATCTATTATATCTGCTATGGTTTAATTTTTTAGTTTTTTTTGACAAAAAAAACTAAAAGTATATACTTACATAGTAATTTAATTTTTTAATAATATTTTTATGAAATTGCAAAATAAAAATGGTTTTACTTTAATTGAACTTTTAGTAGTAATTACTATCATAGGTATTTTAGCAACTGGTGCTACAGCTACCTATACTTCACAAATACAAAAAGCTAGAGATACAACAAGAATTAATGATGTAAAAGCTATTCAAAGCTCTGTTGAACAATCTTACCAAGACCATGCGGAATACCCAGATAATACTGTTGTTGCCTTTTCGTGAGTTTTAAGATATATGGATAAATATCCTGTTGATACTAAAGACTACCAACCATCCAATACTTCTTGATGAGCATGATCTGATTGTCTTTGATATACATATATAGCATGAGCAGATTGAAACTGAATACTATTATGAAATTATGAAATATCTACTTGATTTGAAGCAAATTGAAATATGACTAAAGCAAATAGTGATGCTTTATGAACAACAAATGACTTAAATAGACTTGAAATTTGAACTGTATCTTGAACTGATTTCATGACTTCTTGTGTTGGTACAAGTAAATCTGTTGCCGATTTTGCTCAAGATGTAATTCATATAAAAACGACTCCTGAAGTTTGAACTAGATGATCACCAACATTTTAATGTAATGCATGTAAAAACTTTTTTATAATATTATTTTATTGCAAAAAAAACACTTTTTCATAAAATAGGTTAAATTTAAATTTTAACCTATTTTTTATGAAAATTACAAGTCAGGAAATAAGAACTAAATATCTAAAATTTATGGAATCAAAATGACACAAGATAATTCCATCTAGTCCATTAATTCCTGAAAATGATCCAACTACTTTATTTACTTGAAGTGGTATGCAACCTATGGTTCCGTATTTACTTTGAGAAAAACATCCACTTTGAACAAGAATTTGTGATTCTCAAAAAAGTTTTAGAACTTGAGATATAGATGATATTTGAGATAATAGACATACTACTTTTTTTGAAATGCTTGGAAATTGGTCTTTATGAGATTATTTTAAAAAAGAGCAAATTGAGTGGATGTTTGAATTCTTAACAAAAGAAATATGACTTAACCCAAAAAATCTTTATGTTTCGGCATATATATGAAATAAAAGTTTCAATATTTCAAAAGATGAAGAAGCTGCTAATACTTGGAAAGAACAGTTTGCAAAAATATGAATTGTTGCAAAAATCGTTGATGATGTAGAAATTAACGGAATGCAAGACGGAAAAATATTTTATTACAAAGAAAAAGAAAATTGGTGGAGTAGAGCTTGAGTTCCTGAAAATATGCCAGTTTGAGAACCTGGATGACCAGATAGTGAAATGTTTTGGGATTTTTGAGAACATTTAAAATTACACGAAAATTCTCCTTGGAAAGATAAACATTGTCATCCAAATTGTGATTGTGGAAGATTTTTAGAAATTGGAAATAATGTATTTATGCAATTTAAGAAAGTTGAAAATGGTTTTGAAGAATTAAAAAATAAAAATATAGACTTTGGTTGAGGTTTGGAAAGACTTTCAGTTGCTGTAAATAATGACCCCGATGTATTTTTATGAAATTTATTTGATTGAATTAGAAATAAAATTGAAACATTAAGCTGAAAAAAATATGGGGAAAATCCAAAAGAAACAAAAGCTTTCAGAGTTATTATGGATCATTTGAGAGCATCAACTTTTCTAATTGCTGACTGAGCCTTACCTTCAAATAAAGATCAATGATATTTCACAAGAAGACTTTTAAGAAGAGCTGTAAGATTTGCAAAAGATCTTTGAATTAACTCTTGATTATCAAAAGAAGTCGCTTTAGAAGTAATAAAAGAATATCAAAATCACTACACAGATTTACTTGAGAAAAAAGATTTAATAGTTAGAGAAATAGAAGCCGAAGAAAAACAATTTTTAGAAACTTTAGAAAAATGACTAAAAGAGTTTGATAAACTTGTTAATGGTTTTCAAATAGCTTTTGAAAAAACTTGAAATAAAGTAGATATAATTTCTTGAGATAAAGCATTTAAACTTTATGATACTTTTGGTTTTCCTATTGAGATGACTATAGAATTAGCTTGAGAAAAAAATTTAAAAGTTGATGTTGATGGATTTCAAGAAGCATTTAAAAAACATAAAGATTTATCTCGTGCTTGAGCTGAACAAAAGTTTAAATGATGACTTGCTGATACTTGAGAAATAACTACAGCTCTACATTCAGCAACTCACTTAATGCTTGCTTGACTTAGAAAAATACTTTGAACTCATGTTCATCAAGCTGGAAGTAATATCACAGCTGAAAGACTTAGATTTGATTTTACACATACAGATAAAATGACTGATGAAGAGTTAAAACAAGTTGAAAATTATGTAAATAATGCGATTAGTGCGAATGCTAAAATTATTTTGGAAAATATTTCCAAAGTTGAAGCTCAAAATGATCCACAAATTGAAGCAAGTTTCTGGGAAAAGTATCCTGATATTGTAAAAGTTTATACTTTTAAAGATGGGAAATGAAATATTTATTCTAAAGAATTATGTTGATGACCGCATGTTGAAGCAACTTGAAATATGTGAAAATTTAAAATCTTAAAAGAAGAAGCTAGTTCTAGAGGAGTTAGAAGAATAAAAGCAGTTTTAGAAAAGTAAATTATTAACATAAATAATATAATTTAGTTGATTAATAATTATTTAAAACATGAACATATTTCTTGATACATTATCACCAAAAAATATTTTAATATTATTTGATGATAATAAAAATATTTTACAAAAATATCTTTTTGATGTGAGATTAAATGAATCAACTAAATTAATTGAAGAATTTGATAATTTCTTAAAACAAAATAATTTAAATTATAATGATTTAAAAAATATAATTGTAGTAAACTGACCTTGAAGTTTTACATGAATTAGAACCACTATTTTACTTGTAAATACAATTAATTTTATAATTAAATGAAATATTACAACTTTAACATATTTTGATTTATTTGAAAATTATCCAATAATTAAAACATCTTCAAAAAGGGATAGTTTTCTAAAATTAGAAAAAGATAGTGCAATAGAAGTAGTTGAAAATACTAAATTAAATGATTTATTTAAAACTAAAAATATTAAACAAATTTATTCAGATATAAATCTTATTGACTGAATTAATATCATATCAGAGCCAAACTATGAATATATTATAAAGAATTTACAATTCAAAGAAAATAAAATAGTTGAGCCATTTTATTTTAAAAAACCAAATATTTGTTAATATATTTTTATGTTAAAAATTTGAGATAAATTTAATTGAGAAATAATTGAAAATATTATAAAAAAACATTGTATTATAAATATATTTTTAATCATACTTTTAATTATTGGTTGATTTTTAATCATTTTTGCTAAAAATTATTTTGAAAATATATTTTTAGATTTATGAATTATTTTATATATTCAATTTTGTTTTTTAGTATTTTACACTTTTTTTATAAATTTTATACTTGATAAAATTATCATAACAAAATCAAAAATTATTCTTATTAAAAAAATAAATATTTTTAACAGAAAATTTATAGAGTTAAATAAAAATGATATAAAAGAAATAAAAGCAACTTCTATATGATTTTTACCAAATATATTTAATTATTGAAAATTAATTCTAAAACATAAGGATAATTATGAAATAAATTATCTTTCAGATATTATAAATTTAGTAAAACAAATATTAAAAAATTAGTAAAAATTTATAAATTAATATTTTGATTTTTTCTATTTAAGCTTTATAATCCAAGAAATTTTAAAATTAATAAAAATATATGGGAAATGAATATATAGATTTTGAAAATACCAAAAATATTAGAATTTGAGATGAATTAACTTTAGAAGAAAAAGTTGATTATATTTATAAAACTCTGAAAGCTCAAAAAAGAAATTCAAGAATAAAATTTGTTTTAAAATTAATTGTATTTTTTGGATTAATATATTTTATATTTTTTTATATTCCTTCTCTTCCAGAAGAAAAAGTTGATAAAATAAAAAATCAAATTCAAACATTTGTATCTGAAAAAATATCTACAATAATTATGCCTATTGTTAAAGATTTAACAAAGAATATGTTAAAAGATATGAATATTCCAAATCTAAATTGAAGTTGAGGTTTAAATTGAATTAATCTAAATTGACTTGATTTAAATAAAATTTCACAAGATATTTTAAAATCTAATTGAACTATCCAATCAGATAAAGTAAAAGATTTTCTACAAAAACATCCTGAATTAACCAAATAAAAAACTCTATGCTAACTCCAGCAATGCAACAATATTATGATATAAAAAAAGAATATAATGATAGTATTATATTTTTTCGTATGTGAGATTTTTATGAAATGTTTGGAGAAGATGCTCATATTGCTCATAAAGTTTTGTGAATAAATATTACCTCAAGAAATAAAAATGCTATAAATCCTGAAAGTTTAGCTTGAATTCCATATCATGCCAAAGATAAATATTTACCACAACTTATAAATGCTTGATATAAAGTTGCAATTGTAGAACAAGTATCAGACCCAAAACTTAAATGAATTGTAAAAAGAGAAGTTGTTAGAGTTGTTACTCCAGCAACCCTGAGTTTAGAATGAGATATTTATGATAATTTTGATAATAATGTAATAATTTCTATAACTTCCACTAAAAATATTTTTTGACTTTCTGTTTTAGATATTTCATCAAATAAATGGCAAACTCGCGAATTTAGTTCATTTGATTTATTACAAAAAGAACTATATAAAATAAATCCAAAAGAAGTAATTTTGGAAAAATCCCTTTTTAATGATGAAAAAATTAAAGAAACTTTGCAAAAAAAATACTCTTTAAATATTTATTATTTTGAGATAAAAGAATTGCCAAAACAAAAACTTTTACATCATTTTAAAGTTAAAGATTTAAGTTGATTTTGAATAGAAAAGTTTGATGAAGCTATAAAATCTTCTGCTTTACTTTTGGCTTATTTAGAACAAAATCAAAAACAAACTTTAACAAATTTTGACATCATTTGAGTTTATTCTAATTCTAATTTTTTGGAAATTGATAATTCAACTATCAAAAATCTTGATTTAATTTATAATTTTGCGACTTGAAGTGAAAATATTTGAACTTTGTTTTGAGTTTTAAATCAGACAAAAACTTCTTCTTGAAAAAGACTTTTAAGAGAAAATATTTTAAAACCTTTAAAAGATGAAAAATCTATAAAAGCTAGATTAGATTTTGTGCAAGAATTTCTAAATGATAAAATTCTACTTGATAAAGTTAGAGAAAAACTTTCTTATATTTGTGATATAGATGCTATATTAAATAGACTTGTTCTTGATAGAAGTTCTCCAAGAGATTTATTAAATCTAAAAAAATCTCTGCAATCAATTCTAGAAATAATTGAAATTATTAAAAAAGATTGAAGTGAAAAGTTAAAAAAATACTTTAATGATTAATATTATTATAAATTAAATATTTATGATTCTTTAAAATATGGTAAAAAAAATATTAGTTTGATTATCAGGCTGAGTTGATAGTGCTGTTTGTGCCTACTTATTAAAAAAAGCTGGTTATGAAGTTACGGCTTGATTTATGATAAATTATCTTGCTCCAGAGTGAGAATATTGTCCTACTTTAGAAGACATAAAAATCGCTAAAGAGGTAGCAGAGTTTTTAAATATTCCATTTTTTACATTTGATTATAGAGAAGAATATGAAGAAAAAGTTTTAAATTATATGTATGAATGATACAAAAACTGAATTACTCCAAATCCAGATATAATGTGTAATAGTGAAATAAAATTTAAAATATTTTTAGATGAAGCTATTTCTCATGGATTTGACGGAGTTGCAACAGGACATTATTCACAGATAATTGAGGAAGATTGAATTTATTATCTTAAAAAATGAGTTGACCAAAACAAAGATCAATCTTATTTTCTAGCTTGATTAAACCAATATCAACTTTCAAAATCTATATTTCCTATCTGACATTTAGAAAAAACTGAAGTCAGAAAAATAGCTTTAGAAATTTGACTTCCAAATGCTTTAAGAAAAGATTCTCAATGAATCTGTTTTGTAGGAAAAGTTGATTTATCAAAATTTCTTGAGAAAAAGATAAAGCATAAACCATGAAATATAGTTGGTATAAATTGAGAAATCTTAGCAAAACATAATTGAGTATTTTATTATACTATAGGACAAAGAAAATGACTTGATATAGGTTGATTAAAAGAACCAGTTTTTGTAATTAAAAAAGATTTAGAAAAAAATTTACTTATTGTTTGAACTGAAAAAGATATTAATTTATATAATGATAATTTAATTATTAAAAATGTAAATTTTTTATCTTGAAAAATCAATTTTCCATTAAAAGCAAAAGCAAAAATTAGATATAGACAACAAGATCAAGAATGTGAAATTTTTGATTTAAACAATTGAAAATACAAAGTAAAATTCAAAGACAAACAAAAAGCAATTGCTTCCTGACAAATTTGTACTGTTTATAATAAAGATGATTTATTAGTGATGAGTTGAATTATTGATTAATGATAAATTCCTTTTAAAATCTTGAAAATCAATTTATAGAAGCTATTATATCTGCTATGGTAATAGCTTCTATTTTTATTTGACAAAGCACTTAATAAATACTACAATCATCTCGTTTAAAACTAACATTTTTATTATGAAAAATAACAAAAATTGATTTTCTTTCATTGAAGTAATTATAACTTCTTCAATAATTATAATTCTGTCAGCAATTGCAATAACTTTTATGGATAGTTATAAAGATAAATCTGATAATTCAAAAATAGTTTGAGATTTAAAA
>JAQUKG010000045.1 GCA_028719245.1 Candidatus Altimarinota bacterium
TGATGCAATTTTAACTTGAAAAGCAGTTATTACTTGAAATTATACTAGTGAAACAGCAACTAAATTATCTCAAGATATAAATACTTGAGTAGTTCCAGCACCAATTTATTTAACTTCAGAAAGAACTATTGATTCTAAACTTTGACTTAATTCCTTAAATCAGTTAATTATTGCTTCAGTTTATGGTTTTTTATTGATATTTTTATTTTTGGTAGTTGTTTATAGATTATCTTGATTCACTTCTAGTATAGCATTATTTATTTATACTTTATTAATTTTAGCAGTCGTAAAATGAATGTGAATAACTTTGACTCTTGCTTCTATTGCTTGACTTGTTTTATCTATTGGTATGGCAATTGATTCAAATATATTGATATTTGCTAGAATAAAAGAAGAACTTGCTTTATGACATAAAATTGAAAAAGCAGTGCAGGATTGATTTGATAGATCTTGGTCTGCTATTTGGGATACACATTTAACTTGATTTATTACATCAATAGTTTTATTTATTTTTTGAATAAATATGATTAAATGATTTTGATTAATGCTTGGAATTTGATTACTTGTAAGTTTTTTTATGACAATGGTTATTTCAAAATTGTTTATATTACTTTTAATTAGAAAAAAAGATTTAAGTTTGAAATGTTTTTTGGGAGTTAGTGAAAATAAATAATAAAAAAGCAACGGAAGTTGCTTTTTTATTGACTTTTTCTTAATTTATATTAAAGTTCTTTTGTTTTATTACTTAATTATTTATTTATGAATAAACAAAAAGCAAAAATTTCTTTAGTGGTGTTTACTTTTTTAGTTGTTATTATAGTATTATTGTTTGTTGTTAGTAATAAAAATAATCCAAATGTTAACTTCTATAATAAAGATAAAAATAATGTAGTTGAGGAAAACTTTAATCCAAATAAATATAAAGATGTTCAATCTTATTTAAAAACAATAAAAGTAAATTGAGTAAATTTAGAAAATGATAATTTTATAATATATAGTTGATCTATAGTTTCTGTTATAGAACATAGTAAATTTGATTTATATAATACCGATAGGGAAATATTAAACACTTTATTGGTTGATATAAATTCTAATTATAAAAATAATACCATTTATAAAAGCAATCCTGGTAAATGAGAAAGTTGAGTTAAAATATTAAATGATACAGATTTACCTCCTTTTATTAGGTTTAGTAATGATCTACTTACTCCTTATGATTGAGAAAGTTTCAATCAAATAAAAAAAGATTTAGAGTCTAAAAAAAATAGAACTTTTATAGAAAATAAAGAATTAATTTATTTATATTCATTTGAGTGAAATTATAAAAAATCAAATGATTTAAGATTATCTTTATGTTCTACTTCAAAAGATTTATGCAAGAAATCTGTAAATTTTACTTTTTCATGAAAAGTTATTGACGATAAATGAAATCCTGTAAATTGAGCGATAGTATTTTTATTAAATGATAAAAGTATTAATACAAAAACTGATATAAATTGAAATTATACTATTAATTTTAATACATATCCACAAGAAAGACTGAGAATAAAAGCTTATTCTCAAGAATTATCAGATTGATATTATGTATCAAGTATCGTATTAGATTGAGAATATTCTTTAAATGCAAATGCTAATTTTACATTACAAACTCCTCAAAAGATTATTGAACTATCTCCAGATATTGATTGAAAAGAAGAGTTTTATTATTTTAGCACAACACAAACAGACTATAAAGTTCCTGTTAATTCTATAGTGTATGAAGATTGAAAGCCGTATAATTGAAAGATAAAAGTTTATTTATATGAATTTAATAAATTAACTAATATGGATAATTATATGAATAATGATACTTTTGACTCGGTTTATTGATATGTTTGAAATATAATGAAAACATTTTGAATGAAATATCTTCAAATATTTACTCCAGAGTGAGAAGAATTACATATAGATAAATCAAATCCAGCTTTTGTTACTCAAAGAATATATCATATGAAGGAATTATATGAAAATTATGATAAAATATATAGTGCTGTTACTGATGAAGATATGGAATTTTTAGTTGATTCTACAAAAAAAATATGTTGAGATAAAGTAGATTGTTATCCTATAGATAGAAAATGGCTTATAGATAATAATATGTTAAGGTGGCCAGCATCTTGGGTTTTGGATAGAACTAAATGAACTTGGGAAAATTTATGAGTCAAAGTTATAGATAAAAAATGAGTTATTGAAGCTATATATTATACAATAAATTTAAAATGATTATAAAATTTAATTTTTAATAAAATTAATATGAATAAAAAAATTATAAAATTTTTAACATTTGTTTTTTTCTTGATTATATTTAGTAATCAAGCAAATGCTAACCCAGATTATATATGTACAACGGAGGTCTTGTGACCTAATTGTGATATAAATACTTCTTGAGTTTGGGATCAAGATATACATTCAATGATATATTATTGACTTAGAACAGTATCTATTTCATATTCTTATCATAGAACAGATTGTAGAGTAGATGCTCAAGATTGAATTTTAAATACTACACAAAACTGGCAAGCTTTAGATTTAACAACTTATTGAACTTTATGAGCTACCACGAGAGTTTGATGACATTCATATTGAAACTGAGCTAGTTGATATTATTGATGAATAATGGAAAACACTGCTATTTGTTCTGTTGTTGCTATTGATAATACACTACCTACTTGAGAAGTTTCTTATTCTACAACAGATTGGACAAATTGAGATGTTACAGTTACAGTTTCCTGTAATGATAATTTAAGTTGATGTGAAAATTGAAATTATACAAAGATTGTTTCAGAAAATGGTTCTTGATATATAACTATAAATGATAAAGCATGAAATTCCATAAATATACCATACATAGTAAATAATATAGACAAAACACCTCCAACTATATTATGAGTATCTTGTAGCTGACTTAATGAAAATAATAGTTCATCATGAAGTGTAACTTGTAGTGCAAGTTTATGAAATACTTGACCTTCTCAAGATACTTTAAATTATACTCAAACAACACAAGATTGAATATTGCCTTCAAGCTGATGAACTGGAAATACATTATCTCAACAATATACATATACAAATAATTGAACATATACTGTATGAGTTACATGACAAGATGAAGCTTGAAATACAGCTACATGACAATCAGTTACATTTACAATAGATACATCAAATCCAGCAGTAAATACAGATTTTAATTTTGATACATGGTATAATAATAGTTCATTAAGTGATATAGTGTTTTCTGCAATGGATCAGCAATCATCTACACAAACTGATGATGCATGACTTGCTTCTTTTGAAGTAAAAATTAATTGAATTCAATCACGAGTTTCTTGATTTAGCGAAACAGACTGAAATTCTTCTATAGATGTAACATTACCAAAAGAAGAGTTATTATCAAAAATAACTCAAAAAGCAAATAATACAATAGAAGTAAAAGTTACAGATAAAGCATGAAATATTACTGAAGTTAAATATAATTTAAATTATGATAATACATCTCCTACATTGAGTTTTAATGATATAGATTCTTCTTGGAGAAATACATTTCTTGTAGTTGATATTACTACTTGAGATACAATAAGCTGATTAAATTCAACTAGATATAAGATATGAAATGAATTGAATTCTGATTGTAGTGATTGAAATATAATGAGTTCTTTATTGCTAGATGAAGATTGAACTTATCAAATTTATGCTTGTTCTAAAGATAATGCTTGAAATATTTCAAGAAAAATCCAAGAATATAAAATAGATAAAACTATGCCTATAATTTCTGCAAATGGGACAGAGGTTTTATTCTATACTTGAGCTGCAAATATAATTTTAACAACTCAAGATCAAAATCAAGGTGATATTACAAAATCAAGTCAACTAAAATATTCTAAATATTCTTTGGAAAGTGCTTGTAGTGAAACAAATTGAACAGATTATACAGATTGACAAAATATAACATTAGATACTCAATGAAAACATGTATTATATTTATGTAATGGTGATAATGCTTGAAATACAAATACTTGGACTTATTGATCATATATCGTAGATCTTACAAATCCATATATAGATTTAACTTGATTACCAAATACTTTAATAGCTTGAACAAATAATTTACATATAAATCAAAAGATTCATGATGATTTTTGAACTGACGATACAATGTTAATTTACTGAAATAATTTTGAAGTTAACTATAAAGTGAGTATTGAATGACCAATTCAAAATTGATATTCTTGAAAAGTTATAACTTATAACTTATTAAATAATTATAATGGAAGAGTTGTAAATAATGCAAATTTAAATAAAGATTATTCTTTAACAATAGCTTGAAATTATCAAATTTCAGTTAAACTTACTGATAAATCTTGAAGAGTTTATGATTATTCTAAAAATATTACAGTTTATCCAGCAGATTTAGATCAAACTAATACAGTAATTACTGTTGATTCTATTGGAACTAAATATGCAAATAATGTAGATTATTATACATATACTTTGAACTTAAGAGATGTATATTGAAATTTTATATATTGAAAATTATTAAATTCTATTACTATAGATTGTTTTGATATTCCTTGATGTAAAATTATAAAAACAGATATGAGTAATCCAAATATTCCGAGCTGAAATAATTCATTACAAGAATATGGTTATAATTGAGTCCAATCAGATACATATTGAAAAATTACATTTTATGTTAAATCTTTAGCTCCTTGAGAATTTACTCAAAGATTTAAAATAATATTAAATGATGGAACTACAATTTATAAATTATCATCAAATAATAGCTTTTTAAAACTATTTACTTGAAGTTTATCAATAGTTAATTCTAATAAAGTTCTTGAAATATGACCATCTTTAGAAATGGATTTATCAGTTGCTCAAAAAAATATAGTTACAAGTTTTTCAATAGATGATTTTACAAATGATATAAAATTATATGATAATATTAATCATAAATTTGCTAATGGACCTTCAAATATTAATTCTTCATCTAATATGAAATATTTATTTACTGTAGATGCAAAAACGGATGCTTGAGTTAGTATTGCTCCAAAAATTAAATTAAGTAATAATCCTATAATTTCATATATTTTAAATTGAGAAGATATTAAATATAGATTATCAGCTACAACAAATGATACTGGTCCAATTATTTTAAATTGAATTTTAAATAATTTAAATAAATCTGTTTCTTGAATAAAAATAGTTTGAACTTCACAATTAGACTGAAAATCACAATTAACTTCTCAATGAACAAATTATACAGATTTATCTACTTCTGATATTAGGACTCAAATTAGAAAAAATGCTTATACATATATTTCTTCAATGACTAGTTGACAAATAGTTAATTGAGTAAAATATGTTGTTTGAGAAGATGTTACTATTTCTTGAAATGACTTGTGATATGAAACACTTGTAGTTAAAGATTGAAATATAACTATTTCTTGAAATTTAAATAATTCTTGAATTACCCTTTGAATAATAGTTTTAAAAGATAATTATGATGTAAATAATGATTATTCAAATAAATGAAATATTTATGTAAATGAATGAGTTCAAACAATAAATGCAATAATATATGCTGATTGATGATTTATAAGTGCAGATAATAATTGAAATCCATATACATCTGATACTCTTTCTAGAACAAATAATTTACAAAAACAACTTGTTTTAAAATGAACTTTATTTACTAGAAATACTATCGGATGAGCAATACAATGAAGTAGTTGATATATTTTACCATGAGGTTCAATAACAACAGATTTTGCCAAAGCAATGCTTTATGATTTGAATTATGTAAGAAGATGAAATGATTGATGGAATAGTATAAATAGTTCATATAATGAATGAAGTTCTAATTATTTTGTTATAGTGTATGATTCTACTGTACAAACTAATCCTCCAAAACTTTTTGGAAATTAAAATAAAGGCAACCGAAGGTTGCCTTTATTTTGTTTTTATTTCATATCTCAAATCATCTACATTTCAAGCTCATTGTAGTATAAAAACTAATTTTCAAGGATTTTCTTGATCTAATTTTTTTATTAAATTCAAAGTATTTTTAAGTCAATCTCAAAATATTTTATGGGGATGATTTATATATTCAGTTAGTTTTTCACCATTAATTTTTGCTTTATCTTCTTCGCTATCACGAGATTCATAAATATCTGGAATTATTAAAATATCAGTGTTTCAAAAACAATTTTTAAAATCTTGTAAAAGTTCTAAAGTTCTATTGTATTGATGTGGTTGGAAAATAGTAACTATTTTTTTACTTAAATATTTTTTCTTTAAAGCTTCTAAATTTAAACTAATTTCTGTTGGGTGATGACCATAATCACTCATTAAAATATTATTATTTTTAGTTTCTCAAATTATTTCACTTCTTCTCCAAATTCAGTTATATTTTTCTAATGAATTTTTTATTTCATTATCTTGAAGTCAAAGTATTTTTCAAACTACAAAAGCGAGTTTTGCATCAAATTCAATGTGTTTTCCAGGTATTTTTAAATCAAAATTAGGGAAATTATATACTTTTCAATTTAAAATAAATTTCTTTTCTGAAACTAAAACATAATTTATATCATCTCTAATTCAAATTAACTTTTTAGAGTTTTCTTCATTAGGGTTTATTATTAAATATCATCAAGGAATTATATTTTTAGCATATTCTTCAAAAGCTAAAATATAATCTGGTAAATCTTTATAATAATCCAAATGATCTAAATCAATATTTGTAATAACTGCAATAAATGGTTTATATTTCAAAAAACTTCTTTTGTATTCACAAGCTTCCAAAACGAAATATTCACTATCTGAATAATAACAATTTTTTCCATCAAATTCTTTTAACAAACTTCATACAACACTATTTACTCAAAGGTTTGAATTTTTTAAAACTATAGAAGTCATACTTGTTGTTGTTGATTTTCAATGAGTTCAAGTAATTGTAATAAGCTTTTTTTTGTTTGCAATTTCAGCTAAACTTTCAGAATAAGTTTTGATTTCTAATCATAAACTAATTGCTTTTTTTAGTTCAATTTGAGTTTTTGGAACTGCTTCAGTGTAAATAATTTTTTCAAAACTTTCATCAATTCTGTTTTCATCTTCTCAAATAATTATATCTATTCATTCATTTTGCATTTTTCAAATTAATTCACTAGTCGTTTTATCACTTCAAAAAACTTTATATCACATTTGTTTGTAATATCTAGCAATTGCTGAAACTCAAATTCATCAGATTCAAATTACATAAACTTTTTTCATAAATTTATTATTAAAAATATTAAATTTATTATAATAAAAAAATAAAATTGTAAAAGAAAAAACTCTTAATTTTAAAATTAAGAGTTTTTAGTATTTTCTATATTTAGAGAATTATTACTTTTTTAGCCCAATTAGTACATTTTTTTCATCTACTATCTCATACTAGACCAAGTTTAACATCAGGCCAAAAATTATCAATACATCATTCTATGAAATCTTTTGCATTATTTATGTCAGTTATATAAGCTATGAATTTTTCTTTTTCTTTTGTATTCATAGCTAAAAGTATAGTTTTATGACATCAATCTCTTTCATCAAATCTAGTATCTCATATATGAACTCTTATTAATACTTTATTTTCAATATTTAATCTTTTATCTTCTAATACAGATATATTAACTCTACTTTCTCTTATCTTTGGATAAGTTTCATTTGATACTGGAATTATAGTGTTATCATCAAGAAATCACTCATGAAATTCAGGTATAGAATTATTTCTAAATCATATTCAAAATCATTTTTCTGGTCTAACTCAACATATTAACATTCACCATTTATCTGTTTTAATCAAATCAATTATTCAATTTAAAGTTAAAGTATTGCTAGTTTCAGCTTTCTCTGGTTGAGGTGGTATTATAGTTACTTTCTCTGGTTGAGATAATTTGGGGTCTAATATAGAAGTAACTCTATTAACTATAGGTAAGTTTCTCTCTCTCTCTCTCTCTCTCGATTCTTCATTTGCTATTCTAGATTCAATCATTCATAATATTCAAGAAAGTGTTTGAATTTCGTTAGGGTTTAATTTTCATTCTTTTATTAATTCATGTAATCTGTTAGTTTGGGCTTTTAATTTTTGATTTTCTGACACTGTAGGTTCTAAATCCATTTTATAATTTTAAAAAAATAAAGTAAAATTATTTTATCATATTATAAAGTTAAAGTCAAAAAATACCTTACAAATTCTTAACTAATAAACTTTTAACTTCTATAAAGATTTCTTCATTTAATTTTTTCAATTCTTCTTCACTAAATTTTGATAAAACCCAATCAGCTAAATCAAATCTTCTATCTTGCCCGATTCAAATTTTTATTCTCCTAAATTCTTCTCATATATTTTGTATAATACTTTTTACTCAGTTTTGACCTCAAGCACTTCAAGATTCTCTAAATCTGATTTTTCAAAAATCTAAACTAACATCATCAAAAATTACAATAATATCTTTTTTTTCAATTTTATAAAAACTCATAATCTTTAAAACAGATTCTCAAGATAAATTCATAAAAGTTTGTGGTTTGAGTAGAATTATTTTTTCTCAAGCAATAAAAGTTTCCAATATTTCACCTTTAAATTTTGTTTCATTTTTCCAGTCATTTAAAATATTTAATTCATTTTTAAACCAATCTAAAAATAAAAATCAAGCATTATGTCTTGTTTTTTCATACTGTAATCAAGGATTTCAAAGTCAAACAATTAGTTTCATTTTTTTATACATTAAATCTATTTAAACACTTTTTAGAATTATAAAGAAAGTAAGAAAAAAACAAGGAAAAATTGATTTTTATATTTCAGTAAAATAAATCTTAAATAAATCTGTTTTTTTTGCAAAATAAAACTAAGTATGATAAAATCTTAAAGATATTAATTTTTAACTAATAAAAATATGTTTAA
>JAQUKG010000046.1 GCA_028719245.1 Candidatus Altimarinota bacterium
AATTGTAAATAATACATCAAGTCACTTAATACTATATTGAACTGTTTTCTCTCATATATTAGCCATCTTTTGAAATCCTGATACTTTATTTGCTTCAAGAAGATTATTTACTTTGTTGGTAGCTTCCTGAACATTAGCAGTCGCTTGTGTTACTCAAGCTCAAGTCTTAACTGCTTGAGCTAATTGTTGAGCAGCTTGAGAGGCTTGCATTGAAGCCTGTAATAATGCTTGTTTTCATGCTTCAGTTCAAGCTAACTTAGCTGCATCAAGAGCTGATTGTGCCGCTTGAAGAGCTGATTGTGCCGCTTGAAGTGCTTGTTTTCATACCTCTCAAGTAGTATTTGCTATAGAAGCTACTGAAGTTTTAGCTGCTTCAAAAGTTTGTCTTGCAGTATCCATAGTAATTTTTCATACTTCACTTGCCATTGCAGTTGTTTGTCATAAAGCTCATTTTCCTGCTTCTTTTGCAGTAGTTTTAGCCGCTCATACACTAGACATCTTAGCTGATAATTTTACTCAAGCAGTTCATAATCATTTTAATAATCATCATATTCACAATGCTGTCATACCAGTAAATACAGCTGCTCTTCAAGTTTTATAAGCATCTCAAGAACCTAAATCTTTTACAGAATCCCACATAGTAGAGATAAAGCTTGAAAAACTTAGATTTTTTAATCATTCCATAAACTTTTTTCTAGTAACTTCATCACTAGCTAATAATTCAATAATTTCAGGCAAAGAACAAAATTCATCAATAACTCATTTAGCAAAATTTGCAACTGTAGTATTTTTTGAAGTATCTTCGCTAATTCAGTCAAAACCATTAGCAAGTCTCAAAGGAGTGTAAAGTATATTTTTTAACTCATCTGTATATGAAGAATTACTAACAACTTCTTTTTTTAAATCTGTTAGTAAAGCACTTGTATCGGCTTGTAATTTTAATCTTCACTCTTTTGCTTCTTTTAACTTATGTGTTACTTTATTAATAAGCCTATTAAATTGATCTGGTGGCAAATTTCTATAATTATCATTAATTTCTTTAATAATTTTTTCTTCATAAGCATCCCAGCCAGATTTTGTTGTTTGATTAGATATGTCTGTAGAATTAGCTCTTATATCCTGAGCCCAGTTTTTATTGTATCAAGTTTCCATATAAAAAATAATTAAAAATATAAAATTTGTTTTTGTTTTTTCAAACTAACAACTTAATCTTATCATAATAAAAAAAATAAGTCAAAAATACTATTTGACTTATTTTAATTTAAGTTCTTAATATATTAAATTTTTATTTACAAACAAAATTGAAATTTTTAAATAATTAATATAATAATATTATATTTTAGTTATTAATTATATAAATATGTTAGGTAAAACACAAAATTGAATAGAAAAATCTATTCATCACCTTGAAATGGAGTTTTCTAAATTACAAGCTTGAAGAGCAAATCCTGCAATGATTGAAGATATTAGAATTGATAGTTATGGAAGTTTAACTCCCATAAAAAATATTGCTTCAATAAATACTATGGATAGCCAAACATTGTCTATTATGCCTTGGGATAAAAGCCAAATTCATTCAATTGCAAAAGCTATTACAGATGCTTGAATTTGATTAAATCCACAAACTATGGCAGATAGTGTTTTAATTAGAGTTCCAGCTTTAACAGAAGATAGAAGAAAAGAGCTTTGTAAAATATCTAAAAAATTTAGTGAAGATGCAAAAGTTTCTGTTAGAACTGCTAGACAAGATAGTTTAAAAGATATTAAAACTGCTAAAGATGCTAAAGAAATTACAGAAGATGATGTGAAAGATTTTGAAACAAAACTACAAAAAATGGTTGATGAAGCTAATAAAAAAATAGATGAAATGACAAAGAAAAAAGATGAGGATATTATGAAAATATAAATATTTAACAATATTGTACAATACTTTCTTCTTTGTTTATAGATTTTATTTCTACCAAGTTGGTTGCTAAATCTTTTATTTCTTCAAGGTGTGAAATTAAAATTATTTGAGAAAATTTGCTTTCAAGCTTTTTTAAATTTATCAAAATATTTTGTTGTCTATCTTTATCTTGGCTAGCTAAAACTTCATCAAGAACTAAAAAATTTATAGGATTTCATTTTGAGCTAGTTAGATTTTGTCATAAAGAAAGCCTTAAACACAAATTTGCTAAATCTATTTCTCATCAAGAATACAACATTAAATCTTTTTCATCAATCATTATATTATAATCCTCATCCAAAGTTATAGAAGTATATTTATAATTCGTAATTATAGAAAAATACTCAGAAGCTAAATCTTCTATACGAGGTTTTAAAAATTCTAAAAGATAAATTATATAATCACTCATTATTTGTTTTTTTATAGCTAAATAATCTATTTCTAAAACTAAATTATCTATGTTTTTTTTGTCTTCTCTAAATTCTCATTGCTTGTTTTTTAATTTTTGTAATTCAAAATTTATTTCTATTTTTTGTTTATTTATAATTTGAATTAATTCACTTTTTGACTTAATTTTAGAATTTATTCAAAAATAAATTTCTTTTAATTTTTGATATTTTTCCTCATCAAATTCTAGTTTGTAAATATTTTCTTTTAAAATATCTAATTCTTTTATTAAAGTTTCTACTTGAAAAACATTGTTTGCAAAATCTAGTTCAAGTTTTTGTTTATTTCTAACTTCTCAACTAATATTTTGATATTCTAAATAATCTTTTTTTACTTTTTCATATTCCAAAATTAGCCTATTAAAATCATTTTCATTAAAATTTATTTCTCAAATTTCATTTAATCTATTTTGTAATTCCAAAATGCTTTTTTCTAAATTTATTTTATCTTGAGTTGATTTTATAAAATCTTTTTCTTTATTTCTATAATTTTCTATATTTAGTTTTTTCTCATCAATTTCTTTTTGTAAAGCTACAAATTCTAAATTTATTTTTTCTAATTCTTGTTTTAAAGTTTTTCATTCTTTAGTTTTTCATTCTAGTTTTTCTTGAGATGCTTTTACAAGATTTGGAAAATACTCTCATAAGGACCTTTTACAAGTCGGACAATCGGCTTTATTTTCTAATTTTAAAATATTATCAAGTTCATTTTTCAATTCTTCATATTCTTTTCTTAAATAACTAATTTTATTTTCTAGTTCAATTTTTTGCTTAATTTTTTTCTCTTTTGTGTTTTCTAAAATTTGAAGTTTTTTTTTAAATTCTTCTATTTGATTTAAAATGGAACTTGTTTGAAAAACTGATAAGTTTTTATTTATTTCTTCTAAATTTAGAAAATATTTTTTTAAAATTTCATTTAATTTTTGGTTTTCTATAAATTGGGTTTTCTTACTTTCTTCTAGCTTTAGATTTTCTTGAAGTGTTTTTTCTATTTTTATTATTCAAATATTTTCTTTTAGATAAACTTCTTTTTTAGATAACTTTTCTATTTCTATTTTTAGATTTTCTTGCAAAATTCTAAGATTTTCTATTAATTTGTGATTTGAAGAAATTTGACTTCAAATATGCAAAAAATCTTGTCTTTTTTTATCTTGTAATTCAAATTCAAGTTTTGTTTTATCAAAAGTTTCATTTAAAATTTTTATCTCATTTTCTTCTAATTTTAATTTTTCTAAAATATCTTTTTGTTTTAAATTAAATTCCTCTTTTTTAGTTTTTAAATATTCTTCATCAAAATCAGAAACTCTTTTTTTATAAATTTCTAAAAGTGTCTTTTTCTCTTTTTCTTGAGATTTAAAATACAAAATAATTTCTTCTATTTTATCAAGTCAAAGCACTTTATTTATCAATTCTTTTCTATCTGATAATCATCAAGATAAAACTTCCAAGTCTTTTTGTTTAGCAAAAACACTTCTCAAAAAAGTCTCTTTATTAACTCAAACAAGATTTGAAATAAAATTTGTAATTTCATCTCAACCAATTATTTGATGTCATCACGGTAAATACAAAGTATCTTTTGTTTCTGTTATAAAATCAGAAGAAAGTTTTTTTATTCAAGCATCTATTACTCTAATTATACGATAATTATCAAATCAATATTGAAAAATAAGTTCAATTTTTGAAGGTTCTCTTCACTCTACAAAATAACTTTTTGAATAATCTTTATTTACTCTAACAAAATCTTTACTTCACGGTCAAAATAAACTATATCAAATAGCATCAAGAATTGAAGATTTTCAAGCTCAGTTTTTACCAAATATCAAAGAAAAATCATCTTTAAAGATAATTTCTTGTTGTCTAAATCTACGATAATTTAAAAGTTTTAAAGAAATTAATTTCATAAATTTTTATTAAATAACAAAAAAATTATAAAAACAAATCTATTTTTTGCAAAATAAAAATTTATATGATAAAATAAAAAGGAATTATAATTTAATTTTATGAATAAATGACTCCAGAAAGCAAAATTCAAGAATGTAAAATTCCCAATTGAGTAGATAAAAGTTCAATACCTGATTGGATACAAAAACTATCTACTAAAGAAATTGAAGAAAAAATTCAATCAGAAAGAACTAATATAGATTTATGTTCAAAAGAACAAAGGATATTATTAAATGCTGAGTTATTAAATAATGCTTTTAATAATTTAAAAGCAGAAGCTGCAAATTATCCTCCTCAAATTATCCAAGAATTAAATAAATTATTGAGTTTAGAATGAAATCAAGTTACTAAAGAACTTTTTGAGAAATTAGTTTCAAATTCAAATTTAAGAAAGATTTTATGACAAAATAATATACCAAATAAATTACCAGTTTTATTAACAGAAGCTAGAAAACAAAAACTAGAAATTAAAGAAACTAAAAAATATAAAGTTAATGCTGGTAGTTTAAACATAAGGGATGAAAATAAAAAAGATACTTGAAAAAACCTAACTAGATGAACATTAGTAACATCTAATTGAGAAACTATAAAATATGAAAAATACACTCTTTTAAAAATAACATATTTAGATAAAGATTGAAATGAAAAAACTTGATATGTAGCTCAAAGATATTTAACTGAAGAATGAAGTAGTAAAACTGAGAAACCTAAAAAAGATAAAACTATAACTGAAACTAAAAAAACTAAGTGGGAAAAAGAAGTTGATACAAGAGATATTAACAAAGATACTCCAATAAAATGAAAAGAAGATTATGAAAAAAGAATGAAACCAAAAGTTGAAAGTTTAGAAAAAGCTCTATGATTACCAAACTGAATTAGTACATCAATTATAGAACAAGAAAGTGTATATTGAACTAAAATAGATTCTTGAGAATCAAAATCTATTTGATTAATGCAACTAAATTCTTATCCTTTTAGAGATATGATTAAATCCCCTAATAATTATAAAATTCTTTTTTCACAAATTCCAAATGATATTATAAACTCTATTCAACCAGAAAATGCTAGAACTATTTTTCAAGATATAAAAGATGAGTTTCTAAAAGATAAACCTGATTTATGAAAACTAAAAGGCTTAATAAAACAAATTCATAAATATGCTAGAAATATGAAATGATCTGAAAGATTTGATGTATTAAATATAATAATGTGAAGTATTTACTTAGCCTATTGTAAAAATTCAAGAGTATTTAAAGCAAAGTCCAAATGATGAGAACCAAAATTTAAAAAAATAAATTGAATTAGTGAAATTAGTAATAATTCAATTATAAATGATTTAATAAATCATAAATGATATAAATTAAATAATGAAGATAAAGAATTAATTCATAAAATCATAGCTTCATTAAAAAAAGATTTGATATCAAAAGATAATAAAGATAATGATTATGGTATAAATAAAACTAAACAAGAATTTTTAACAGCAAGAGAATATAATGGAACAAGTAAAAAAGTTTGGTATGCTATAAATGTAATTGTAGCAAGAAGATTTAATGAAGAAAAAGCTAAACAAAATTTAAACTAAAAAACTAATAATATCTGTATTTTAAAACAAAAAAATCAAATAATTAAATAAAAGTTGCATTTTGTTTAATTATTTATATAATCCCGTTTGTTAATTTCTGGTGTATTTTCTGGATATTTAACACATTTTATTTTTTAAAAATACTATACTTATATGGAAAGAGCAGAAAAAAAACAGATTATAGCAGATTTTGCTAGAACTAAATGAGATACTTGATCTCCAGAAGTTCAAGTTGCAATACTTACTTCAAGAATTGAGGCATTAAAAGAACATTTATTAGTTCATAAAAAAGATAATCATTCAAGAAGATGAATTATGCTTATGGTTGCAAAAAGAAGAAAAATGTTAAATTATTTGAAAAAAACTTCTTGAGAAAAATATGAAGAAATTTTATCAAAATTAGAATTAAGAAAATAAAAAACAAATTTAAAAATCACTTTCAATTGAAAGTGATTTTTAAATTTGTTTTTTAAGTCTAAAAATATTTCTTAACAATATTTTCTCAAACTATAAGTCAATCAATTGCTGATGAAGTAATTCATCAAGCATATCCAGCTCATTCTCAAGCTGGATAAATTCAAATAATATTTGATTGACAATTTTCATCACGAGAAAATCTTAAAACTGCTGAAGTTCTTGCTTCAACTCAAATCAAAACTGCATCTGGATTTGCAAAACCAGGAATTTTTTTATTTAGTTCTGGAAGAGCCTCTTTTAAAGCTAAACCAACAAAATCTGGTAAAAGCTCATTTAAATTACAAAAAGTTAATTCTGGTTTAAAAGTTGTAGAAATACTTTTTAATCAATTTGATTTTTTTCAAGCTAAAAAATCTCAAACTAATTGTGCTGGAGCATTGTAATTTTTTCATCAAAACTCAAATGCTTTTTTTTCTAAATTTCTTTGAAATTCTATTCAAGCAAGTGGATGTTCACTTCAAAAATCGCTTGGCAAAACATTTACCAAAAGTGCAGAATTTGAATTTGGAGAATTCTGTAAATATTCACTCATTCAATTTACACATAACATTCATTTTTCGCTTGAAGCATTTACAACATAACCTCAAGGACACATACAAAAACTATAAACACTACGAGTTTTTTCGCTATGACTTACTAATTTATAATTTGCAGTTGGGAGTTTGCTATGAAAACAAGCTTCTCAAAATTGAGCTTTATTAATAAATTCTCTACTGTGTTCAATTCTTACTCAAACAGCAAAAGGCTTTTGAGAAATTTGAAGTCATTTTTTATGCAACATTTCATAAGTATCACGAGCAGAATGTCATATTGCAATTATTAAATCATTTGTTTTTAAAATTTCTCCAGAAGATAAGATTACTTTAGAAATTTCATTATTTTCAATAATTATATCAGTCATTTTTGTATCAAATCTAAATTCTCATCATAAAGAGATTATTTTTTTTCTTAAATTTCTAACTACTCATCTAAGTCTATCAGTTCAAATATGTGGACGAGCTGAATAAATTATTTCTTCTGGAGCTCAAGCTTCCACAAATTCACTAAAAATAAATTTACTTCTAGGATCATTTACTAAAGTATAGAGTTTTCAATCAGAAAAAGTTCAAGCTCATCATTCTCAAAATTGCACATTTGATTCTTCATTTAACTCTCTTTTTGTAAAAAAGTTATGAACTTGCACAACTCTTTTTTCTACTTGACTTCATCTTTCTAGAATGATTGGTTTTAATCAAGCTAAAGCCAAATAAAGTCAAGTAAATAATCAACTTGGTCAACTTCAAACTATTATCGGTCTTTGATTTATTTTTGCCAAATCAGCTTTTTTTATTTCATAAACAAAAGGTTCTATAAATCTAATTTTGTGTTTTTTTATACTTGTTTCTAATTTTTTAGAATGTTTTTTATTTAGAAAATTTTCATTATTTCATAAATCAACATTGACTGAGTAAACTATTAAAATATTTGATTTATGTCTTGAATCTATAGCTTTTTTTACTATTTCAAAAGAAATCAAATCTTTTTTTTGAATATCTAATATTTTTAGAATTTTATTTTCCAAATTTTTCTCATCTTCATCAAGTTTAGACGTAATTTCCTCAATTCTTAAAAGTTTTTTTTTCATAAATTTATTTTATAAATTATTGATTTGATAATATAAATTTAAAAATTATTTTCAAATGAAAACAAAAAAAAAAAAAACAAACAAGTAATTGTTTGTTTTCCAAATTAAATCATGAGTAATAATTCACTTTTTTCTTCAGCTGTAAAATAAGCTATAAATCTGAGAAAATTATCTTTTTCATTTTCAGACAAAATTTCTGAATAAACTATTCTTTGTCTGACTCATGGTTCAATAATTATTTTATTTTTTCACATTTTTATAAAAATTAATAATAAATATGAAAAAATAAAAATAATTAAAAAGGTAAAACTATTGTAATACATATTTTTAAATAAATCAAAAAATTTGTATTTTTTTAAAAAAGAATTATTATTTGATAAATTTTAAAACAAGAATAAAAAAATATGGAACAATTTGATATAAATTTGTTAGTATTATCTTGAGTTCAACATACTGATTTTGGAGAAAGGACAGCTGAAGTTATAAAGGAGGTTATAGGAGATTTTCAAAGAATTCTTTACTTTAAAAGATTATGTCATAAACTTGATTTTAGAGCCTATGAATTATTAATTGAAGAACATTGAAATTTAACTAGTCAAATAAATTCTATTATAGAAGATATTTCTACACATAAAAATGATGCTGAAAAATTTAAAGAAGATTTAATAGAGTTAGAAAAAATAAATAGAAAATTAAAAATAGTAAATGAAAAATTGATTGAATTACTTTCGGGTAGTTTTTTATAAGGAGTTAGCTTAATTCGAAGAGTGCTTGGTTTCCGAAGCCAAGAGACATTGGTGCAATTCCAATACTCCTTGCCATTTAGGTTTCAACGGGCATCATCGTCAGATGATGCCTTTTTTGTGCTATTTTCTCATTTGCAATAATTTTTTGGAGATTTATTATGAAATTTATTAAAATATTGCACATTGGTCGTTATAGA
>JAQUKG010000047.1 GCA_028719245.1 Candidatus Altimarinota bacterium
TATTATAACATTCTTCACAATAAACAATTTCTTTTCTATCTGGAGAATAAGTAGTTTTAATATCTTTTCAACATTTATCACATTTTCTATCAAATAGTTTTCTAGGGTTTCTAAGTGCCATTCTATCTAAATGTCTTTGATCAGGATGTCTTTTTGGGATTGGTAAGTTATGTTTTCTGTAAAATTCTAGTTCTTGAGATATTATTCTAAAAGGTTTCTTTGTTATTTCACACTCTATTGCCCAATTTAGTATATCATCTGGAATATCTTTTATATCTTCTGGTAATTTATTTGCAGAGATAATTTTATCTACTTTTGGAAATGGTGGTTCGTAATCTGACCATTTGTAGAGATAAGGCAATGCCTTATCTCTACTGATTGGAAAATATTCCATTGCAACAGTTTCATTATATCAAAAAGGAGAAATTGAGCTTGGAAAAAACTCTCACCATTCTCAGGTCTTCATCATATGTTCTATTATTTTGGGAACAAGAGTTTCATACTCTTGCTTTGTATATTGTTTATTTAGGATACAATAGGATTTATTACAAAGTCAAACACATCCAAATAAATATGAAGAATTAAAACATAAATTTGAATAAAATAAATTTTTATTTACCCAACAAATATCATTAAATATATGCATATAGTTAGATTCTGATCATACACACTCGTAAACTAACTCGGAATTATCATCATTATCTACATCATAAGAAGTTCTCATATTTGTTATATTACAAGTGTATTTACAATCCTTAATATTATGTCATTGAAAGCAATAATAAGAATTGCTTGATGAAAATAATGAATCTCAATTACAATTTTCTAAAGAGCTTCAATTTATATATTTTTGTATTATTCATTTATGAAATGTTTTGATATTTAATATTTTTGATATTTCACTAATATAATCTTTTTCTGAATACTTTATATTTTTTATACAAAAACTTTCATTAATTAAATTATCACATAAAGTACAGTTATTACATCATATTAAATTATTTGAACTATAGCAATTAAAACAGTCAATACAATTTATTAAAAATGACGATTGAATACAATTTTTACAATCAATTAATTGGTATGAATTATTACATTTATCAATATTAGAACAATCTATTAAATTAATACTATTCCAAGACCTATTTGAATATAGAACTTTATCATTTTTTCATGATGTAAAAATTAAATATGAATTTTTATTCCAGGCTGAAAAATTTGAATATTCACTATTTTCTTGATTCATAGTAATTAAACTTATCTTTGGTACTTCTCTCATCAACTCTCCAAACTGCTCAAAAAAGCTTTTACTAAAATCAAAAACTTTCCCATAATCTAATGCATTCCAATTATCACTCCACCAATAATTTTGATCATAAACTTTATACTTCTTATCTGGGGAATAAATTGAAATAATTTCTTCTCCTGTTGCATCGCATTTTCTTTTGTAAAGTTTTCTTTCATTTCTAAAAGATAATCTTCTTTGTTGTCTACAATCTGGGCAAAGAGTTGGAGGAGGAATTAGGTATTTTACTTTTCAGTTTCAAATGTCTTTGATTAGAGATTTTAAAAAATCACCCTTACCCTCTTTATCAAGGTGTATAAAACTATTTTCTTCTTTTGGCTTTCAGCTTTCATCTGTCTGAAAGACAGGACTTACTTTCTCATAAAACTCTAAATCTTTATCAGTTATTTCAAACTGACTTTGACAATGTCTACAGGTTTTAGTTTCAACTATTTTTTCCATAATTATCTTAAATTTAAAATCTAAATATTTTTAAACTTTACACTCAATAATAGCTTTTATAAATGCTAAAAATAATGGATGTGAATTTGTAGGACGAGATTTGAATTCTGGATGAAATTGACTTCAAATCATAAAAGGATGATTTTTTATTTCAACTATTTCAACAAGTTCTCAATCTGGACTTTTTCAAGAAATCAAAAATCAATTACTTTCCATATCTTTTCTATATGCATTATTAAACTCAAATCTATGTCTGTGTCTTTCTGTAATTTGTTCTTTTTTGTAAACTTCATAAGCTAAAGTTCAAAGTTTTATCATACAAGTATAACTTCAAAGTCTCATGGTTCATCATTTTTTATATATTCATTTTTGAGATTCCATAAGATGAACAACTTTATTTTTTGAACTTGCATCAAATTCTTCACTGTTAGCATCACTAAATTTCAAAATATTTCTTGCAAATTCTATAGCCATTATTTGAGATCAAAGACAAACTCATAAATAAGGAATTTTATTTATTCTAGCAAATTCGCAAGTTTTTATCATTCATTCAATTCATCTATTTCAAAATCATCCAGGCAAACAAATTCAGTCTAAGTTTTTTAAAATATCAACTCCATTTTTCTCTATTTCTTCAGCATCAATAAACTCTAATTTTACTTTGTAATTATTTTCAAATCAAGCTATTTTAAGTCATTCATTTAAAGAATAATAAGAATCTTCTAGTCAATTATATTTTCAAATCATTCATATAATTATTTCTTTTTTTGAAGATTTTATATTTTGATTTAATTTTTCCCATTTTTCTAAATTAAAACCTCTATTTTCAAGCGATAAATCTTTTAAAATTAAATCTCAAATATTTCTTTCTTGATACTTTAAAGGAACTTCATAAATACTTTTTAAAGTTGGAGATGGAATTACTTTTGATTTATCTATGGAACACATATAAGAAACTTTTTCTATTAACTCTTCATTAATATGTTTATCAGCTCTTAGAACTAGAAAATCAGGAATTATTCAAAATGCCATAAGTTCTCTTATTGAGTGTTGAGTTGGCTTTGTCTTCAAGTCTTTTGATGATTCTAAATAAGGCAGCAAAGTCACATGAACAAATAAAACATTTTCTTTTCATAATTCATTTCTAAGCTCTCTTGCACTTTCAAGTAAATATCAATTTTCTAGATCTCAAACTGTTCATCATATTTCAACAATTAATATTTCAGAGTTATTTGAAGTAAAAGCTTTTTTAACAGTTTCTTTAACTAAATTTGTAAGATGTGGAATTATTTGAACTGTTTTTCATAAATAATATCATTCTCTCTCTCTTTTTAATATTTCTTCAAAAAATTTTCCAGATGTAAAAGATGCAAAACTATTTAAATCTTTATCTATAAATCTTTCGTAATGACCTAAATCTAAATCTGTTTCAGCTCAATCCTCAGTAACAAATACTTCTCAATGTTGAAAAGGAGACATGGTTCCAGGATCAACATTTAAATATCAATCAAGTTTTTGCATAGCAATTTCATATCAACCTCATCTCAGAACAGCACCGATTGATGAAGCAGTTATTCATTTTCAAATTCAAGAGAGAACTCAACCTGTAACAAAAATTATTTTCATAATATATACTTAGTAATAATAATTAGATTTTATTTATTTTTTATAATAAACAATATATTTTAATTTAAGTCTGTTTGAATTAGATTTTTGTCGTCCTTTAATATTTTCTTTGCTTTCCTAACTAAAAAATATTGATATAGTGTATAATAAAAAAGCTCGGTAAAAAACAATATCCAAACAAAAACCGAAAATATCCCTGCTATAATAATACTACTTCTTTTATCATCATAGCCTATAAAAGGCATAATATTATCAAAAATTGGTATAAAAATAGATCATAATATATTAAATATGAATAGATTACAAAAATGTCATGCAAAAGGTATACATACTAGTATAATTAATATACTAAGTGAGAGTGCAACAGGGCCGTAGTGAAGCGGAAATATTTTTAATTTTACTTTTTCGAAGAAAAGTAAAAAAGAGGTTGCACGGAGTCACTTTGAAACAAGTGATTAAAATTAACGATTTGAGGTTTTTTCATTTATTTCTCTTAATGAAAAACAATTAAATCTATTCTTTTTTCTTTAATATACCAATTCTAATTAATGCATCCTCTAAATATTCACTAGACTTAAGAATGATTTTTTCATTTGGTTGTTTTAAAAAATCTTCAAAATCATTCTGAATTGAATTTGCAACCCTTTTTACAAATTCTTCATTTGCCCCTCTATTTCTTGCACGGGTTTTATACTCTTCTTTGCAAATAGGATCTGGATATGCTAATAAAAAATTTATTCCATAATCTCTCATATCTTTAAAAGGCATACATGGTGCGATGAGTATTATAGCATGTTCATTATTTTTACTTTCTTTAATGATAGCATTATAATAGTTAATTGGCCATTCTGGATTAATTTCACGTTTTGTTGATTTAAGAGATTCTTTGTTTTTCACAGCTTTTTGTTCATCTGTTAGAATATACTTATAATCACCACTAGGTAATTCGATTATTCCTTTATATTTTTTTGTTAAATATGTTTTACCTGCACAGATCCGTGCACTAATTATAATTGGTTTTTTATCGATTATTTTTTTTCCCATAATTACTTTCTTGTTATCAAATAGCAATATTAATTAATTTTTACATTGAGTAGAGTTAAAATCCGTTCTTTCAAAAAAACTTATTTTTACAAGAAAATCAAAAATGATATATAATTTCTCTATCTAAAAAAAATAAATCAAAGTCTTTAAATTATGTAAATTAATTTTGTGAATTAATGGATTCTTCGCATCAAGTGTGAAATAACAAATTTCTTACTTTCTCATACTTAAAATTAGCTCATTCCGCTCATTTTTTGGTTTCTTAGAAATTATAACTCAATCAGGAATCTTTGGATAATCTTTTCTAGCTTCTATTAAAGTTTCATCATCATAATATAAATTAAATTTTGGTGGTAAAAAACAGTATATTAAAGGAATTCCATTAAAATCCTCTTTTCCATATCTATTTCAAACACAAGTTATGGCAACAACTTCTCATCACTGAGCTTTCACAAGTTCAACCATTTTTTCAATTGTGCTTCAAACATTTACTATGTCTTCGCTTAATATAACTTTTTTTCATTTTAAATTTATATAGTGTCTTTTTAAAAGCATTTCTTTGTCATCAGCTCATCATTTTTCGCTATAAATAGAATTTTGCATAATTCACAAAGCAAAAGATAAAATTGCAGAAATTCTAACACTTCACATTTGGCTTCACATCACCACATAATCATCAGCTTTATTTTCATCAAACAATTTAGAATTTATAAGTTTTTCTCTTAAGTCCAAAGATATTTTTTTAAGCACACTTGGATATCTTTCTAAAACTCAAATATTTATATAAGTATCGCTTATAAGAGAGCTTGTTAAACGACAATATTTTCCTCATTCTCTTCTTGAATAAACAACTCAAATATATTCTAGAATTTCTTGCCAGCTTCAAGTAGTTAATATTTTTTCAAATTCAAAATCATTTGTTTTTTTATAGTTTCACTCATCCATTTCATCAATTGCTTTTTTGATAGCATTTGTAATATCATCGCTTCAAAGAATACTTCTTCACATAACTATATGATTTGCTCAAAAATTAATTGCATCTTTTGAGGTAGCAACTCTTTTTTGGTCTCAAGAATTTTCAGATTCAAATCTAATTCAAGGATTTACAATTAAAAAGTTTTCTCAAAAAACTTCTCTAATCATTTGAGATTCTAAAGCTGAACAAACAACTCAGTCAATTCAAGATTTTTGTGCAATATGTGCAAGATTTAAAACTGTATTTTTAGGAGTATCATAATAAACTCAAAAACTATCACTAGAATCTAGCGAAGTAAGTAAAGTTATTGCTAAAAACTTTATATGATTTAGTCATAAATCATCTCTCGTTTTTACTAAATTTCTTAAACAATCAAAAGAATTACTAGCATGAATTGTAAATAATTCAACTTGCTTATCTAATCAAGATTTTTTAAGTGCTTTTAAGTAGTTTGATACAGTATTTCATATATCATAATATTTTCCATCAAGCATAATAAAAGCTCTTTTATCATGAAAAATATCTTTTAGTCATTCAAATCATACAAGAGATATGAGATCATTAACTTTGAAAATTATTCTATCAAGGGATAAAGAGCTTTGGCTACATATTTTTTCTACTAAAGTTTTAGCTTCATCTTTGGAAAGATTATCTAAAGCAATGATTAATTTTTTTGTCATAATATAAAATTAGATTATAAACATTTGTATCTTAATAAAAACTAATCTTATTGCAAGAATTTATACCTTGCATTTATACTAAAATTATTATAATAAAAACAATAAATCTATAATTTCAAAATATGGATTACAAATGTTTAAATCAAGAACATTTAGATAAAATGCTTAATTTTTATAAAGTACTTTATAAAAATTTAAAAAATACAAATATAGTAAATATTTTGTATTGAAGTCTGGCTTATGCTTATTTTACAGGTGATGAAAATATTGAAATAAATGATATTGATTTTATAGCTTATGAAAAAAAATTTCCAGAAATTATAAAATTAATACAATCACAAGAAAATGTAGTCTGTCAATTAACTGATCATAATTCTTTAAGACTTTTAAAAGATAAAGCAAAATTATCTATTCATTCTCAAGAGCTTGCTTTAGAAATAGTAAATTTTAGTGATAATTTAATAAATATTGAAATAAATTGAGCTAAGTTTGTTAGTTTGGGGCTTGATGATTTAATAAAATTTTATCAAAAATGATGTAGTTATGATATTCAAAGAAAAACTTGATATACTAATAAACTAAATAATTTAATTGCAAAGAAATTTGAAAATCACACTTTCTTTTTCTTAAAACCAAGCACGATTGAAAGAAATAATTATAATGAAATAATTAATTTTATAATTAAAAATTGATTTGAAATAATAGATAAAAAAGAAATAATTTTATCATATGATGATATAGAATATTTATATAAAGATGAATACAATAAACTAATTCCTATTTTATGAACAGAAAATACTCAAAAAGCTATGGAAATAAATCAAAAACTTTATAAAGATAAAAAATGTATTTTACTTCTTGTAAAATCTCAAAATGCTATACAAAAAGCCGACAAACTAAAGTGAAACACCTATTGGCCAATAAATTGTAATACAGAATCTATAAGATATATTTTTAGAAATAAAGAATTTGATAATATAGAAGTTCCTGCTTGAAAAATTGTTGATGTTCCTTGTGATAATATAATACATGCACCAAAACACAATGAAGAATTTATAAATGTAATTAAAAGGTGGTTTATATAAATCACAATGATTTATATAAAGGTTGATAAATTTATAATAACTATATAATTAATAAAAATAATAATAAAAATTAAAAAATGCTATACATTGTCTCAACTCCGATTTGAAATCTTGAAGATATAACTTTTAGGGCTGTAAAAACTCTAAAAGAAGTTGATTTAATAGCTTGTGAAGACACAAGAACTTCTGCAACTTTATTAAATCATTATGATATAAAAAAACCTCTAATTAGCTTTCACTCTTATTCTTGAGTTACAAAAACTGATAAAATAATTGCAGAGCTAAAATCTGGAAAAAAAGTTGCTTTAATTTCTGATGCTTGAACTCCTTGAATATCTGATCCAGGTTATACATTAATCAAAGAAGCTTTAGAAAATAATATTGAAGTAATTCCAATTCCTTGAGTTAGTGCTTGTATAACAGCTTTATCAGCTAGCTGAATGCCTAGTAATCATTTTTTATATTTATGATTTTTACCAATTAAAAAGTGAAGACAAACTATATTTAAGAAACTTCAAACTAAAACTGAAACAGTTGTGATTTACGAATCAGTTCATAGAATTTTAAAAACTCTAGAGGAATTTATAAAATATTTTTGAGAAAATACCCAAATAGTTGTAGCTCGTGAGTTAACAAAAAAATTTGAAGAATTTCAAAGATGAACTACAAAAGAAGTTTTTGAATACTTTTCTTCAAATAAAGATAAAGTTAAATGAGAATTTGTGATAATTTTTTAATATGCAATTAAATAACATAAAATCATTACTTTTAAAATCACTAAATAAAACTTGAAAAGCAGATCAAATTTTATCATCTATTATTTACAAAAGTATAATAGGTGATTTTTTAGAAATAAAAAAAATAGATATAACTGTTTATGTTATATCTGTAAAAATGAGATGAAATGTAATTTTAATAAAAACCAATAAACCTATATTAAATACAGAATTACTAAGTATTGAGAACATTTTAGTAAAAAATATTTCAAGCAAACTCAATAATATTTGAATAATTATCAAAGATATAAAACTAAGATTTAAATAATTACTTAATTTCTTCAAAAGTTAATCTATACTTTTTTCAATCTATAAAAACTATATTGTCATTTAAGTTATTATTATATTCTAAAACATTTGATTTAAAATTCCTAGCATTTACTTCTCAAAAAAATCAAACAAAAAAAATCATTAATCAAATCAAACCAACAACTATAGTGGAATCTCAGATTTCTTCATCAAAAATCTTATAATAAAATGTTAAGATCTTTTTAGTCATTACAAAAAATAATATGATTTAAAGTCAAAACAATTAAACCATACTCTAAAAATAAAATCAAAAGATTTTTTATTTTTCTACATTTCACATTTTTACTTGTCAAGACTGTAAAATACCTCCACCATCTTCAGTGGCTTGAGATATTCTTTCTAAAATATTTGTTATATTACTGTCATGTAATACAGCAAATCATTCAATAGATTTAATATATAAAATAGCTCTATTTTGTAAATTAGTAATATCCATACAAGGAGAATTTGTTTGAGAGATTAAATTTATAGATGTTATTTCTACATATAATACTTCTAATTCATATTCTAGATCAACTATAATTTGGTGATTTCTTTGCTTTCTCATTTCTTGTCAAAGTAGACTTTTTAACAAATTCTCAATTTTTCTATACCCCTCTAAATCTTTATTTATTTTATCAACTCTTGCTTCTATCTCTCTTTTTCTTGAACTTAAATCCGAAATAAGAAAAAAGAATTTATTTTTATCTTTTTCATT
>JAQUKG010000048.1 GCA_028719245.1 Candidatus Altimarinota bacterium
TGAGAAGAAAGAAGTGTTTGAAGTTTAAGAAAAATGTTTGTTGCAATGAGTGAAGATATAAGAGTAATTTTTGTAAAATTGTCAGATAGACTTCATAATATGAGAACTCTTAAATTTCATCCAAAAAAAGATAAACAGCAAAGAATTGCTTTAGAAACTTTGAATATTTATGCTCCTATTGCTGATAGATTATGATTACATCAACTAAAAAATGATCTTGATGAAGAATGTTTTAAGATACTAAATCCAGTAGATTACAAAAATATTAAAAAAGAACTTCATGAGTCAAATGAAACTATGATTTCATTTAAAAAGAATGCAAAACTTGAAATTGATAATTTATTGTCTTGAACTTGAATTGAATACAAAGTTGATTTTAGAGTAAAATCAATTTATTCAATTTATAATAAAATGAAAAGAAAATGACTTTATTCAGTTAATGATTTATATGATTTATATTGAATAAAAATATTAGTAAAAGATGTTAGTGATTGTTATAGAGTTTTATGATTAGTTCATAATGTTTGGGCACCATTACCAAAAAGATTTAAAGATTATATTGCTTTACCGAAGCCGAATTGATATAAATCATTACATACAACAGTTATTTGACTTTTAAGAAAACACAGACAAGAGCCTACAGAAATTCAAATAAAAACTTTTGATATGGAAGTGAGATCTAGTATTTGAATTGCAGCACATTTTGAATATAAAGAAAATGGTTCTATTATCGCAACTGATATTGATTGGGTTAAAGAATTAAAAGAAATAACTGAAAATATGTGAAATAATGAATTTATGGATTCATTAAAAATTGACTTATTTAGGGATAGAATATTTGTTTTAACTCCAAAATGAGATAATATAAATCTTCCAGCAGGTTCAACTCCTATTGATTTTGCTTATGAAATACATACAGATTTGTGAAATCATATAGTTTTAGCAAAGGTTAACTGACAACCTTGTCCACTTGATAAAGAATTAAAAAATTGAGATATTGTTGAAGTGATTATAGATAAAAATAAAAAACCAAATCCATTTTATATTTCTTTTGTTAAAACAGCAAAGGCAAAAAATTGTATAAGAAGTTTTTTAAAAAATGAAGATAAAGATTTACATATTGAAAGGTGAAGAGAAATTTTAAATAATTTACTACAAAAAGCTTGACTTGATAAATTGGATAAAGATTTAACATTATTAAAAAATATAGATGATAGAATTTATTCAACTGAAGATAGAATTGATTTACTTGAACAAATTTGAAATTTCTCAACCAATCCTACAGCAATTGTTAAAAAAATATTTAAAGCAAAAAATATAATATATAAATCAAAAGATCAACCAGAAACTAAAGCTGATAGTAAAACATTAAAAGAAGAAAAAAATATTTTAAAAACACAAAAAGAAATAATTATTTGATGAGAAAAAAATATTCCTCACAAAATTTGAATTTGTTGTGAATGAAAATTAAAAGATAAAATTGTTGCATATATCAACTCTAAATGAGTTTTTACAATTCACAATAGAGACTGTTCTACATTAAATAGATTATCAAAAGATAGATTTTTAAGTGCTTATTTTGATTGAGATGAATTAAATAATATTATTTTTAGTATTAATTTTGTTTTTAAAGATAAAATCTGAGTCCTAAAAAATTTATCAGATATACTTTTTGATATGAATATAAACACATTAGAAATAATGTCAAAAAAAGATGTAGTTGATAAAATCTCAATATCTCTAAAACTTGAAATAATGGATTATGATTACTTAATTATAGATAGATTTTTATCAAGAATAAAATTCAAATTTTGAGAAAATTTAGTATCTTTTGATTTAAAAAAGATTGAGTCATAACTCAATCTTTATTTTTTCATTTCACTAATATATAATTTATTCATATCGTCTTTATCTGTAAAGAATTTCTTTAATACTCAAACAAAACTATTGCAAATAGAAGTAAAAACTTTTTTATCACTTCAATCAAATCATCTTTTTTCTCTTCAAAATATCAAATATCAATATATATCACTACCAATATTTAATTTATTAATTTCTATATAATCATCATTTGAAATATTAGCTTTTTCATATAAGTCATCTAGATCAAAAAGATTTCATTTCTTTTCTATAATTATATCTAGTATTTTATTTGGAATTCTAGAATCATATTTCAGTATATAAATATCTATAACAGGATGTTTTTCTATATAAATTACATAATTTATATCAGCAATAGATTTGATATCATTTATTAAACCTAAAATACTTTTTATATTAACTTCTGGTAAATCTTTTATATGTTTATTAATTTCATAATTAACTGTAATAATTCTATTTGCCTCAAGAAGTCTTTTATTTGTTTCAGTTATAATATGTTTTAATAAATCAAATCATACAGTAGGATTTTCTTCTATAAATTTTTTTAAATCATTTTTTGCTTCAATTTTTAATAATTGTGAATCTTTTTGAGCAATTACTAGGACTTCTTTTGCAACTTGAGGATTATTTAATCATCATTCTCATAAAAAATCTCAGGTTTTTAATATAGCCAATTTTTTTGTATCAACTTTTTTATTAGTTGTCCATTTTTCTACACTTAAAATTCATTTTTTGACTATATATAAATTATTATCAATCGTTCATTCATCAAATAATAATGTTCCTTTTTTGATAGATACATCATCAAATAAAGGCGAATTTTCAAAAACTTTTATATTATTTAATAAAGAGTTTCATTTAATAACTTCTTTTTTTAAATTATTCATATCCTGAATATTATCTTTTTGTTTTTCCTTTTTCCCACTTTGGTTTTCTGGAGTTTGATTTATATCTTTTATTTGTTCTTTCATATTATCCAAATTATTCATTAATTAACATTTCTACTCATTCTTTATCTCTTACATAAGAAAATAATGTATCTTTACTTATAATCTTTTTTTTATACAAAAAAATTAAATACTTATCCATAAGTATCATTCATTGTTTAGAAGAAACCTCCAAAACAGAATATAATTGATGAGTTTTTCAAGTAATAATTAAATTTCTTATAGCATCATTTGCTACAAGTATTTCTCTTGCTGGGATTCTTCATTGACTATCTATTCTTGGTAATAATCTTTGAGATATTATTCAAATTAAACTCATAGCTAATTGCATACGAATTTGATCTTGTTGTCAAGCAGGAAATACATCAATTATTCTATCTACACTTTGAACTGTATCATTTGTATGTAGAGTTGAAAAAACTAAATGTCATGTTTCAGCAAGAGTTATAGCTGCTTTTATAGTTTCTGGATCTCTCATTTCTCAGACCATTATTACATCTGGATCTTCTCTTAGAGATGCTCTAATAGCTTCTGCAAATCATTTTGTATGATTTCAAACTTCTCTTTGATTTATTAAACAATTTTCATTTTTAAATGCAAATTCAACAGGATCTTCAATAGTAATAATATGTTTTTTAAAGTTTTTATTTATGTAATCAATCATAGATGCTAGATTTGTTGATTTTCAACTTCAAGTTGGTCAAGTCACTAAAATTAATCATTTATTTTTATTACACATTTCTTTTATTCAATCTCAAAGATTTAATTCTTCCATAGTTGGAATATTATTTGGAATTATTCTTAAAGCTATACTATATCAATTACTGTCCATATAACAATTAACTCTGTACCTATCATTATTTTCGTATTTATATGAAATATCTAATTCTTTAGATTCTATAAATTTTTCAATTCAAATATATCAACCTAACTCAATTATAATATTCTTAATAAGTTCTTTTGTAAATTCTGGAGCATTTATTTTTTCTCCATTTACTTCCAAAGTTTCAACTTTTATTAAATCCCCTTCATGATTTCTAACGATAGGTTTATATCAAGTATTTAGATGAATATCTGGATATTTTTCTTTTGTTGTAATATCTAAAATAGCATAAAGTAAATCTTTTGGAGTCATAAATAATTTATTTTATTAAATATTTTTTTAATAATAACATATTTTTAAAACTAAATCAAAAAGTCTTTCTTGATTTAGTTTTAAAATTGGTTATAAATTAAAATATTAAAATATAAAAATACTTTATGAAATTAATTATTCAAATTCCTTGTAAAAATGAAGAAGAAAATCTAGGAAAAGTTTTAAGCGAATTACCAAAACATATTGATTGAGTTGATATTATTGAATATCAAGTAATTGATGATGGTTCAACTGATAAAACTTTTGAAGTAGCTAAAAATGCTTGAATTCATCATATAATTAAATTTAACAAAAATAGATGACTTTGATTTTGATTTAAGGCTTGAGTAGAAAATGCACTTTCTCTATGAGCCGATATACTTGTAAATACTGATGCTGATAACCAGTATCCATCTAAATATATAAAAGATTTAGTAAGGCCAATCATTGAAAAAAAAGCTGATATAGTTATTTGAAATAGAAAACCAACAGAAGTTTGACATTTTAAATGGTATAAGAAGTATTTGCAATGACTTTGAAATGTAGTTTTAAGTTTTGTAGTGTCAGAAAAACTTCCAGATAGTGTTTCTGGGTTTAGAGCTTATTCAAGAGAAAGTTTGTATGAATTAAATGTAACAACTAAGTTTAGTTATGTGATTGATACTATTATTCAAGCATATAAAAAATGATTAAAAATAGATTGGGTAGATATAACTACAAATCTACCAACTCGTCCTTCTCGTTTGTTTAAAAATATTTTTGAACACATAAAAAAATCAACAATATCAATTTTTAGAGTTTATATAATGTATGAGCCATTAAAAGTATTTTTAGTTTTAAGCTTACCATTTTTGATTACTTGATTTATATGAATTTTTAGATTTGTTTATATTCATTTTTTTGTGAACCCTTTAGCTTGATTATTACAATCACTTATAATTTCCTGAGCTTTAATAACTATTTGAATAAGTTTATTTTCTCTTTGAATTATTTGAGATTTAATAGCAAAAAATAGGTTTCTAATAGAAGAAAATTTGAAAATGAGTAAAAAGATGAAGTATGAAAAAAAATAATTTTATTTAGTCATAGTAGGTGGAATTGCGGTATCAGTTTGACTATCATCATTATATAAAATATCACACTTCCCCCATAATCATTTTTTATCTTTTTTAGCTTTTATTTCAGCTATTGAATAATCAATTCTAATTTCTTTAGGAATATTTGAAAAATCAATCCATTTTAAAGCATATCCTTTTAGAATTAATGCATTATTTATATCCGTTTTAGTTTCTATATCTTTTAGTGTGACTAGATTTCTACATCATTTATAAGGATCCTTACATAAATCTGATCCATAAAAATTTACCTCAAAATCTCTATTTGAATCTTGTAGTTTTTTAACTATTTCTTTTGCTTCATCATAATAACAATGTTTATATCAATCTTTTCATATATCAGGAGTGTTCACTCAAAAAAGTCTCACATTATTTACATAAATTTGTTTATCTTCTTTATCTTTACAACTTATATCAAATGTATCTCCGTCATCTACTCAAACTATTTTACAAATCATATCAGTTCAACTTTCAATTATATCTTTTTCAAAAGCATAAATGCTTGAAATAAATAAAATATTTACCAATAATATATTTATAATATTTTTCATAATTTTTGTGTTTTATTTTTATTTTTTTTAGTTTATCATAAAAATATTATTTATGCAAAAAAATACTCCTTAAAAAACATAGCAGATATAATAGATAATGTGATTTTTAGGAAATTAGATTTATGTTTGTTTTCTTCTGAAATAAGCTAATATTCAACTAAAACTAAACTTATAATTATTAAAATTATTTCTCTTGGTCAAGTTTGAACTTTTGTAATATCTGAAGCATCTCATTCTATATCACAAAACTCATTTTTTAAAACTGCTTTTGTAACAAAATCATCATAATTTACATTTAGTATAATTATTTTTTACACTAAAAAAGTAGAATATCTTTTTTTTACATTCTACTTTTAGGGGAGTAGATCATTAATTAGAAAGTTTTTTTAAATATTATTGCTTTTGTAATACTAAGATCTTCATTGTAGCAGTCAAAGATTTTATAATATTCAATTAAAATATTTAAAATATTTGTATCTTTAAATATTTTAAAATCTTTTATTTTAAAATTACTTATTTCTTTAATATTTTCAAAATCATCTATTTGAAAAGCTCCAATACTTCAAGTTCAAATAAATCATCAAGTTTGAGTCAATTTTAAATATTTTTCGTTTAAAAAATCTTGTAATAATAAATTGCTTCAACTAAAACTTAAATCAGTATAATCATAATTCAAACTTCAAGTTAAATTTTCTAAAGTGTTATCATCAATTGTAGTTAAATCATCATCACTATTAATTATATAAGGAAAATATTTTTCATAAATTACATTTGAAGAATTATCAAAAAATTGAGTTTTAAAATAATAAGTTGTTCAAGTCAAAAATTCTCAAGAAATAGGAACTTTTATGTTGTAATTAGCTAAAGAATTTAAACTCACAACTCAAGAAAAAGTATAATCTAGCCTATTTAAAGCTCAAGTTCATCAAATATCTCAACTTGGATTTTTTAAATTTGGAGAAAAATTAAAACTTCAAGAATTATAACTTCAAGTTAAAACAAAATCGTTTGGTAATATTTCTAAAGTTAATTTTTTAATATTATTTATATTACTTTGGGGTTTTATATTTATATCAATATTATTTCAAGAAGCATTTGAATTTGATGAAGATGTTAATTTTAAAAGTTCTTTTTTTCAAGAATTTAAAATATATAAAGCTCAAGAATTATAAATTAATCAAGTTGGGGAAAAAAATCAATCATCTATATCAAGTAATTTATTAATTATATTTCAGCTTAAATAATATATTCTATTATTTGCACTATCAGAAATAAAAACTAAATTTCAAGAATTAGTTATAGAACTTGGATTATTTAGATAAACTCAAGTTCAAGCAGATCAAGAAATGAAATCACTTCAAAAAAATCATTTTCAAACTATAACTTGTCATCAAGAATAAATTTCATTTTTTATATAGCTTCAAGAATAGGTGCTTCAAGAAAGTAAAAATGGATTAAAGTTTTGAATTTGAATATATTTATTTTTTAAATTTAAATCATTTTCACAAAATCAAGTTGAAGTAATTTCGCTTAAATAATAATATTTTGGTTTTCATAAAATATAATTTGATTTAACTAAAGCTGAAGTTGAAGTATATGTTATTATTTCAAATCAAGGAGAAAAAATATTATTTAAATTTTCATTAAAATTTCAAATTTCGCTATTTTGATCAAGGATTTGTTTTTGAATAGTTATATTTTTCATTCAAGAACTAACAATAATTCAAACTGAAATCATTAAAATAACAGTTATTGAAACTCAAACTATTAATTCTATAAAACTAAATCAGAATTTATTTTTTTTCATTTTACAATTTTAATAATAATTTATCTATTTCATATTTTGGTAAAACATTATTTTTTTGTATTAAATTTAAACTTTCTTCAATTTGCTCAAGTAAATCAATACAAATTAGTTTTTCTTTTATATAATAAGTAAAATTATATAAAAAATTAATATAATCTTCTTTTGATATTTTTTTATCATCAAAAAAATATTTGAATAAATTTGTATCTTTTTTGCTTACAAAATTATCAATTAAATTATAAAAAAAATCATTTCTTAAAAAATCTTTTTTTAAAAATAAATTAATTATTTTTACTCTTGATAAAATAGTTTCAGGAATGGAGCTTTCTGTATTATTTGTCAAAAAAATTATATTTCATTTTCAAGGCTCTTCAAGAAATTTTAGACAAGAATTAAAACTTTCAATATTAAGTCTAGAAATATTTTCTATAAAAAATATTTGAAATTTAAAATTTGATTTTACTAAAGATTTTGAACTAAATTCTCTTATTTGAGAGATTTTAACTTTCTCTTTATTATCAACTAATTTATATAAGCAATTTTTATCAACTTCAAATTCTATAAATAATTTTTTGATTAAATTATCAATTTGGGAATTTAGAAGTTCTAAATTTTCTCATAAAAATAAAATTGGTTGAATAATATCTGAAGATTTTATTTTTTGTTTTAATTCATTAAATATAAGTTCTAACATCTTTTAAAATATTAAAATTAAATTAAAACTATTTTATAAATTTAATAAAATAAGTAAAGAAAAAACCTTATGAAAGGTTTTTTCTTTTAATTTTGTTTATCATCATCTAAACTCCAAAAGTCATTTTCTTTATTCTCTGGTTTACTACTTGAATTATCATTTGGTGTTTCTTCTGAGCCGGACTTTAACCAATCTGGAATATCCATTCAATCGTTCCATAACTCTTCTGATTTATCAGATTTCTTTTTATCTGTTTTGGTTTGTGGTGTTTTTGTCTTTTTTTCTGGTAATATTGAATCATCAGTAACTTTCGTTTTTTTAGATGATTTAACTTTTTCCTTTGGAGCATTTTCAATATTCTCATTTTGAGAATTTTCTTCAGGTTTTGTTTCTTCATTTCCTAAAGCTCATTTTAACCAATCTGGGACTTTTTCTTCTTCAACTTTAGTTTCAGGAATTTCTACGAAAGTTTCTTCAGGAATTATTATAGGAGTATTTTCAATATTCTCATTTTGAGATTTTTCTTCGGGTTTTGCTTCTTCATTTTCTAAAGCTCATTTTATCCATTCTGGGACTTTTTCTTCTTCAACTTTAGTTTCAGTAATTT